>NZ_CP047591.1:0-319309 GCF_010120715.1 Aminipila terrae | reverse complement strand
GGCAGGAACCATAGAAATCATAAGTTCACACAAATCCATCAAAGTTGATGTTGATGAAGGATCAGAAAAAATCATGGAAGTAGTAAATACAGTTCCTGAAGTAGAGGATGTAAAAGGTGAACCAGGAACCAATGCAGGAGGTATGCTGGAAAGAGTAAGGCAGGTTATGTCTAATCTGACGGGACAGCACCCACAAAGTATAAAAATAAGGGATTTGCTGGCAGTGGATACCTTTACTCCGCAGAAAGTCCAAGGTGGCTTAGCCAATGAGTTTTCACAGGAAAGTGCAGTAGGAATAGCTGCCATGGTGAAGGCAAATAAACTTCAGATGGAGAAAATTGCTGCAGAACTAACAGATAAAATAAACGTACCTGTTAAAGTGGGAGGGGTTGAAGCGGATATGGCTATAAGAGGTGCGCTTACTACGCCGGGGACCAGTGAGCCCCTTGCCATACTGGATATGGGGGCTGGATCAACGGATGCCTCTATTATAACGCCTAGCGGAAGAATAACTTCCATTCATTTAGCAGGTGCAGGGAATATGGCTACTATGCTGATTCAGTCTGAAATGGGATTGCAGGATTTTAATACGGCGGAAGATATAAAAAAATATCCTTTAGCTAAAGTAGAAAGCTTGTTTCATATCAGGCATGAAGACGGAACGGTAGAATTCTTTGAGAAACCTCTGGATGCAAATGTGTTTGCGAAGGTTGTAATTCTGAAAGAGGGAGAAATGATACCTCTGGAAGGGAATTACTCTATCGAGAAAATAAAGCTAATAAGAAAGGCTGCAAAGGAAAGGGTTTTTGTGACAAATGCTATTAGAGCTTTAACAAAAGTGAGTCCTACCAATAATGTCAGGGACATACAGTTTGTAGTTCTGGTTGGAGGCTCAGCCTTAGACTTTGAAATACCTCAGCTGGTTACGGATGCACTGGCACAGTACAGGGTCGTATCCGGAAGAGCCAACATAAGAGGGACTGAGGGGCCAAGAAATGCAGTAGCTACGGGCTTAGTACTGTCGGTAGCCGGGAAAGATGGTTGATTATGTTAATAAGTGAAGGATCAAAACCGGCAATTATGATTCATGTAAATGAAAAGTTTGGCGGTGAAAATATTCTGGACCAGATATGCCACGGCATTGAAGAAGAAGGAATACCTTATGAGGTAAAAGTGGTAAATGGCAGGGACCATATCGCAATGGCGTACGAAGCCTGTCAGACTTCCAGACTGGGAGTTGGAATAGGCATAACAGAAGGCTATATCGCTTTACATTATGAGAAATTAGAAGCAGAGTCTCCACTCTTTTGTATATCCACTCATGAGGACATGGAAAAGATCCGGTCTATGGGAACAAATGGTGCCAGACTGGTGAAAAGGATGCCATTTAAAAATTTACGGGAATAAGCAGGCGGCAGGTTTGCAAGGAGGTGAACTGGTAATGCTAAAAAGCCTCGGTTTAATCGAAACCATAGGTCTTACTGCAGGTATAACTGCAGCAGATGCAGCTGTAAAATCTGCAAATGTTACTTTAGTGGGTTACGAGCTGGCTAAAGGATCAGGAAGGACTGTAATTAAAGTAGAAGGAGATGTGGGGGCAGTAAAAGCTGCAGTAGAAGCAGCCTGTGCAGCTGCTTTACAAGTAGGAAAGATTGCTGGAACCAAAGTGATAGCCAGACCGTCGGCAAGCCTGGAATCTCTGATACGAAACAGGGATACAGTTGGATATACAGCAGAGTGTGTGACAAAGCAGGATACACAGAAAGATCCATGTTTTGAATCAGAAGTAAAAGCGGAAGATATTCTAAAACCTGTAGAACCTGAAAAGGCTGAAGAAACAGGAGAGACTCCGTCAGTACAAGGAGCTTCCGAAACAGATATCGATGTAGAATCTGCAAAGCCAGATAATCAGAGAGTACAGGAGAAAAAATCAGACGAAAATCCGCAAGAGGTTCAAAAAAAGAATGTTAAAAAAAACAGCAAGACTAAAAAATAGGATTATTTAAATGAAATATGTTAAAGGAGGATTTTATCATGAATGAAGCATTAGGAATGATTGAAACAAAAGGATTAGTTGGTGCAATTGAAGCAGCAGATGCTATGACTAAATCAGCAAATGTGAAACTGATTGGATATGAAAAGATTGGTTCTGGATTAGTAACTGTGATGGTAAGAGGAGACGTAGGAGCTGTAAAGGCGTCTGTGGATGCAGGTGCCTGTGCCGCTGCCAAGGTTGGGGAAATTGTATCTCAGCATGTTATTCCAAGACCTCATACGGATGTTGAAAATCTTCTTCCAAAAGGTCTTTAAAAAAGATAGGAGAAGAATATGAGTACCTTGAATATAACCAATGAAGAATTAGTCAGAATGGTTACAAAGTTGGTAATCGAGGAACTCTCGGCTAAGAGCATAAAAATTCCAATTGGCATATCTAACCGCCATGTTCACCTGGATAGAAAAGATATGGATGTTCTTTTCGGTAAATACTCTGAACTTACCCCAGTAAAGAAATTAAAACAGCCAGGTCAGTATGCATCAGAAGAAGTAGTAACATTAAAAGGTCCTAAAGGTCAATTTGAGAAAGTAAGAGTTTTAGGACCTTTAAGAAATCAGACTCAGATAGAAATATCTTTGAGTGATACTTATGTTCTTGGTGTTAAGGCTCCTATAAGGAAGTCAGGAGACCTGGAAGGCACACCTGGTATGGAAATAATAGGTCCCAAAGGGAGAGTAGAGAAAATCCAGGGGACCATTGTGGCGGAAAGGCACATCCATATGCCTCCACGTATAGCCGGAACACTTGGTCTGAAAAACGGGGACCGGGTCAGTGTGGAGGCAGGAAATGAAAGAATGGCAATATTCAAAAATGTCCTGCTCAGAGTTTCAGAAAAAGATGCACTTGAAATGCATCTTGATATGGATGAGGCTAATGCAGTCCATGTTAAAAATAATGAAAATGTGAAGATTGTTGAATCGATATTAGAAAATAAAGGATGACATTTAGATGGTGGTATTATGTCAAGAGATAATTTGGAAAATGCTATTTACGAGGTTCTGATATCATACATTGCCGAAAAAGTAACAGAAAAGATAGCCATGTATCATAAAAAAGCTTTAGTTGTTTTTACGGGTTCGTTGATGAATTTTGATGAAGCAATGAAAAACTTAAAAAAGCTAAGAGAGGATGGACTTATTTTTGAAGTATTTTTATCGGAGAGTGCCGGATATCTTTTAGATTTATCTAAAATTCAGGAAAACCTGCAACCTGTAGAAATTTATCAAAGCAGTCAGAAACTGCCGGAACAACTGGCAAAAGATTTTGAGACAGTTATAGTCCCGACAATGACCATAAATACAGCAGCAAAATTAGCCTGTTGTATAGCAGATACACCTGCTTCAAGGCTGATTTCCAGCGCTATGATGCGGGAGAAAAATGTGATTATTGGTATAGATGGATGCTGCCCAGATAATAAAGAACGTGTTGCAAAAGGTTATAAAATGACAGAGTCATTAAAAGCTCAACTAAGAGATTACATGAAAAAAATAGCTTCTTACGGAGCATATTTAACTACTCTTGAAAACTTATATGATAGCACTAAAAGGAAAGTACTGCATCTGGGACCGGGAGGCGGAACCTTCATTGAAAATAAGGGAGATGCTGGTGAGAATGCTGGATGCATGGTACTTTCCAAAAAAGTAATCGGAAACGTAGATATATTATTAAATGCCGGGTGCCGAGTAATTAAGGTTAACAGGGATGCCCTTGTAACTACATTGGCAGAAGAGACTGCCCGGGGAAAAAAGATACAGTTAATTAGGGAATGAAACAGGTGGTTAATATGTATTTAGCAAAAGTAGTTGGAACTGTAGTTTCAACCCGTAAAGATGACAATCTGACAGGAAACAAGATGTTGCTGGTTAAAGAATTATCAGACACCATGGAGATTGTTGGTAGAACTGAAATCGCAGTTGATACAGTAGGTGCCGGAACGGGAGAAACCGTTATTATTTCCAAGGGCAGTTCAGCCAAATATGCACTGGGAAATCCTACGACTCCAGTTGATGCAACTATTGTTGGAATTGTAGATTCTGTAGAAATAAATATATAGGATGTGATGAATTTTGGCAAACTTATACACCAAAACGGGAGATAAGGGCCAGACTGGATTAGTAGGCGGGTCCAGGGTACCTAAGGACAGTCCCAGGGTAGAGTGCTATGGTACCCTGGATGAGGCAAATTCCATGCTGGGCCTGGCATATTCACTAACAGAACACCCTTATATAAAAGAATGTATATGTGGCATCCAGAAAAAACTGTTTGTTCTTGGGGCAGAGCTGGCAAGTGATGAAAAGGGAATATCCCTTTTAAGAAATAACATCTCTGAGATGGATGTAACAGCGTTAGAGGACATTGTGGATAAATGTACGGAGACCACGGGGAAACAGACTGAATTTGTCATCCCAGGAGTAAATAGTGCTTCGGCAGCAATGCATGCAGCAAGGACCATAATACGAAGAGCCGAAAGAGCTGTAATTTCTGCCAGAAGGCATGAAAATATCAGAGAAATTTTAATTCAATACATAAACAGGCTGTCTGATGCAGTATATGCACTAGCCAGGCTGGAAGAAACCTATGTGAAGCAGAAGGAAGTTAAAGCCACAGTAGAAGAAGCCGTAAAAAAGTCTATGGAGAAAGCTGGTCTATGGAAAACCGCCAGTGAGAACAGGCCCTTTAGTTTAGAAACCATAAAACAGATGGCTCAGTATGCAGAGGATAAGGCCCGAGAGATAAATGTGCCCATGGTGTTTTCTGCGGTAGATCAGGGAGGAAACTTATTACTGCTTCACAGAATGGAGGACTCCCTTTTAATCAGTATAAAGGTTTCTATAAGTAAAGCTTATACAGCAAATGCGCTAAAGATGCCCACAGATCAGCTGGCAGATTTAATAGTACCCGGTGCAGAATTCTATGGACTTCAAAATCTTAACGAGGGAAAGATCATTGCTTTTGGAGGAGGAATTCCATATAAAGTAGAGGATAAAGTGGTAGGTGCTATTGGTGTGAGCGGCGGAAGTGCGGAAGAGGACAGGGCAATTGCACAATTTGCATTAAAGCAGGTTTCAGGAGGTCAGTAAAAATGAATATAGATGTAAACATGGTAGAGGCATTGGTAAAAAAGGTAATCAACAGTGTAAATGAAAATGCCTCATCATTAAATGAAGATTATAGTTACGGAATATTTGAAAATATGGATGATGCAGCAGAGGCTGCGGCTGTGGCACAGAGAAAATATCTGGGTTGCAGCATGTCAGAAAGAGCAAAATACGTGCAGGTAATCCGTGATGTAGTCTTAAAGAAAGAAAATCTGGAGCTGATATCCCAGATGGCAGTTGAAGAAACAGGTATGGGAAAGTATGAACATAAACTGGTTAAAAATTCTTTAGCAGCCACAAAGAGCCCAGGAATTGAAGACTTAACCACAGAGGCAATGACTGGTGATGATGGACTGACCATTGTAGAATACTCCCCTTTTGGTGTAATTGGTGCAATAGCTCCAACTACCAATCCAACAGAAACTATAATCTGCAATTCGATCGGCATGCTTGCGGCAGGAAATTCTGTTATATTCAGTCCTCATCCAAGAGCAAAAAATGTATCACTGACATTAATAAAAATGATTAATAAAGGGCTTGAAGAGGCTGGAGCACCCAGAAATCTTATTGTAACAGTAAAAGAACCTTCCATTGAAAATACAAACAAGATGATGGAAAATCCTAAGGTAAGAATGCTTGTTGCAACAGGAGGCCCTGCTATTGTTAAAACGGTACTTTCAAGCGGGAAAAAAGCAATTGGAGCAGGAGCAGGAAATCCTCCTGTAGTGGTGGATGAAACTGCTGATATAGAAAAAGCAGCCTCTGATATTATTGCAGGATGTAGCTTTGACAACAATCTGCCATGTATAGCAGAAAAAGAAGTGATAGCAGTAGATTCAATTGCAGATTATCTGATTTTTAATATGAAAAAATCTGGAGCTTATGAAGTGAAAGACTCCGCTCTCATAAGGCAGCTGGAAGGGTTGGTCATAAATGAAAATGGTGGCCCGAAAACAAGCTTCGTAGGGAAAAGCGCACAGTACATACTTTCCTATGTGGGAATTCAGGTAGGTCCGGAAATAAAAGTAATTATTATGGAAACACCAAGAGAACACCCCTTTGTACAAACGGAGCTGATGATGCCTATACTGCCTGTGGTACGTGTAAATGACGTTGATGAAGCCATTGAGCTGGCCATTCAGGCAGAGCATGGCAACAGGCATACGGCTATGATGCATTCCAGAAATGTAGATAAACTTACTAAGATGGCTAAATTGATACAGACAACTATTTTTGTTAAAAATGGCCCTTCTTATGCAGGTATTGGAGTAGGTGGCGAAGGCTATACAACCTTTACTATTGCAGGTCCTACAGGAGAGGGCCTTACATCTGCAAAGTCTTTTGCCAGAAAACGAAGATGCGTACTTGTAGGAGGATTAGATGTAAGGTAAAGGTGAGGTAGCAGTATGGAAAAAAGTTTGACAGCTTTGGCAGAACAAGCGGGGATTGTAGGCGCAGGAGGTGCAGGATTTCCCAGCCATGTAAAGTACAATGCAAAAGCTGAATATGTAATTGTCAATGGTGCAGAGTGTGAACCTTTACTCAGAGTGGACCAGCAACTGATGGCCAAGGAGGCTGAAAAACTTCTTGCAGCCCTGCAGTTAATCGTTAATCATGTAGGGGCCAGGGAAGGGGTTATAGCATTAAAAAGAAAATACCATGATGCAGAAGCCGCATTAAGGGCTCTGCTAAAGAATTATCCTAAGTTAAAATTGTATTTTCTGGATAACTTTTATCCGGCAGGGGATGAGCAGGTAGTGGTGTATGAAGTTACTGGAAGAATTGTACCAGAAGGTGGAATACCTTTAAATGTAGGAGTTATTGTTACAAATGTAGAAACGGCAATCAATGTTTACGAGGCGTGTGTCAATGGGCAGAATGTAACGGATAAATATTTAACGGTTACAGGGGAGGTAGTAAACAGAATAACGGTGAAAGTTCCTCTGGGAATAACGGTGAAAGAGGCTATTGATTTAGCTGGGGGCCAACAGTAAAGGATTATGTAATTATAAATGGAGGCCCCATGATGGGAAAACTCATTTCCCAGGATGATGTAATTACAAAAACTGTAAAAGGGCTTATTGTACTGCCTGAAAATCACTCTTTAGTTAACAGTTTAACTAAGGATGTATCCCATATGATGCGGGAAGCAAAAACTGCATGTATGCATTGCAGCCTTTGTTCAGAAGTATGCCCGAGGGGTTTGTTAGGTCACCGGATTGAACCTCATAAACTGATTCGTATAGCAAGTTATGGGAAAGTCTGTGACAGTAAAGTGACACCAGTGAATGCGTTTCTGTGCTGCGGATGCAGGTTATGTGAATATGCCTGTGTGCAGAATCTGCAGCCTTGGAAAATAAACGGAATCTTAAAAGGTGAAATGGCAAAAGCAGGGATAAGGAATTCTCTTAATAATAAACCAGAAAAATCAGCAGCTTTCAGGGAATATAAAAAGTTTCCTGTCAATAAACTGATTGCCAGATTAGGGCTTAGTTCCTATGATAAGCCGGCACCAATGGTTCCTTTAGAAAAAAAGTTTAGCAATGTATTCATTCCATTGAAGCAGCATACTGGTGTACCGGCAGAGCCTGTGGTAAAAGTAGGAGACTTAGTAAGTAAAGGCGATTTAATAGGAAAAATTTCTGAAGGAAAACTAGGAAGTAATATTCATGCCAGTATGTCAGGGACGGTTACGAGTGTAGGTACTGACAGTATTAGTATACAGGTATAACAGGATTCAATTTAAGAAAAGGAAGGAACAGCGTATGGAAAATTTACAATGGTTACTGGTAATAGCAGCTTTTGGTGGAGGAGTAATTGGCGCATATATTGGAGCTCTTCCGGCATTTATATTGACAGGGCTTATTGCTATAGCAGGAGGTACAGCTGCTTTGGCAGGAGCAACGGATGTGACAGTTGGATTTGTGGCTTTTGGCGCATATTTAGGGCCACATGTAGCCTTTGCAGGTGGTGTTGCCGCTGCTGGCTATGCATGTAAAACAAAAAAACTTGGAAGTGGTACGGATATATTATCCTCTTTATACGGAACGGGAGATCCCATGACTCTTCTTGTAGGTGGCATCTTTGGATTAGCAGGTATGCTGATATACCAGTTTTTTGCAGCCATTAATCTTCCGTCAGACTGGCCGGGAACCACCGTTGTCATACTTGCAGTTATAACCAGACTGATGTTTGGATCAACGGGCCTTACTGGGAAATATGAAGGGGAAGGCAGAAGAGAATATTTTACAGGTGGAAAAGGGTTTTTCTGCAATGTAGTGCTGGGATTGGGTATCGGTGCTGCCGTTGGTTTTGTTTCTGCACAGATGTTAAATGTGGGAACAGACCCGGCACTTATGAGATCCTTTCCAATTGTTTGCTTTGGTATAGCAGCTGCTTCTCTGATATTCACCCAGACTGGATTTGCCTGCCCGGCTACACATCATATAGCTTATCCTGCAGCCTGTGCTGCAGTGTGGTCCGGGAATCCGGTTATGGGAGTCATTTTCGGAATATTGGGGGCTGTTGTGGGTGACTTTATCTTAAAGACATTTAACAGTCATTGTGATACTCATATAGATCCTCCTGCGACAACTATTATGATATTAATGTTTGCAGTTACGATATTATTTGCTTAATTAATTTATTTATGAAAGAAGAGGTAGCTCATGGGACAATCAATTGGCTTAGTAGAATTAAAGAGTATTCCCGTAGGAATGGAAACTGCAGATGAAATGCTAAAAGCGGCCAGTGTGGAATTGCTTCTGGCAACGCCAATATGTCCGGGAAAATACATAATTATTGTTGAGGGCAATGTAGGCGCTGTAAAGAATTCAGTGAAAGCAGGAGTGGGAAAAGCAGAAACCTTTTTAGTAGGATATCACATTATAAATAACGTACATGAATCATTGCCTGCTGCAATTTCGGGGACAGCCGAAATTAACCATGTCTCCGCATTAGGTATTATTGAAACTATTTCTGCATTGACAGCAGTTACAGCTGGAGATATTGCAGCAAAGGCCTCCAATGTCAGGTTAATGGAGATCAGAATAGCAAGAGGACTGGGGGGAAAAGGATTTTTGATTTTTACAGGAGAAATTTCATCTGTAAAATCTGCACTTAACTCATGCTTAAATGAATTGAAAGAAACGGGAGAAATAACCAGTTATAGTATGATTTCTTCCCCACACGAAGATTTGATTAAGAGTATTATGTAAATGAACAGGGTCTATATGGACGATGTAGACCCTGATATTTTAAGAAATCAGGGTATTTATGTTTATACTAACCAGATATAACGTGATCGATTATCTAAAACAAAATACAGATATTCTATGTGGTGCTGAAAATATTAATTCCAGGGCTTTTGAAAACAAAGACTCAGAAAGTGGCAGCGGGGATGGATATGTTAATTTTGTTTTTTGTGTAAGCTATTATATTAATAATAAAAATAAATCCGTTGTAATAAAACAGGCAAGGCCTTATTCCAAACACATTCCACTGGAATTGCCAGCAGAAAGAAATAAACTGGAGTATGAAGCAATCCGGGTAAAAAGAGCTTTAGTTCCAGAATATCTCCCAGAATTATATTATCTAGATGAAAAAAATCATATTTTTATCATGGAATCTTTTACTGAATGGAAGATTCTCAGGTATCAGTTCAATAAAATGAAAAAGCAAAAGAAGCTAGCTGAAAAAATAGGAGAATTTCTGGCAGTATCTAATTTCTTTACTTCAGAAATATATCTGGAAACAGGTCTGTTCAGAAAAATTGAAAGGGCTTTTTGTAACTGCGCTATGAGGCAGATTATGGAGAATGGCATTTTTATCCCGGAATTCCAACCTATAGGAGAAGTTGTGAATCGAAATAATGATCCAGACCTTTATGCCATTTCCAGAAATATCTGGGAGGACAGGGAAACTATAGCCCAGTGTTATGTTATGAGAGATATTTATATGCATAAAGGTGAATGCCTGATTCACGGAGATTTTCATACTTCCAATATTTTTATTAAAGATGACAAAATGAAAGTAATCGATATGGAATATGCATTTATTGGACCCTATTCATATGATCTGGGGTATCTGATTAATAATTTTATCTCACAATATGCAGCATGCCCCTTTAAACCAGAAAAAAGGGAGGGTCAGTCTGGTGATTTCGCCAATTACCTGCTGGAATCTATTAAAGAAATATACATTTCATATGTAAAAATATTCGATACCCTCTGGGATAGATTTGGCAAAGCAGCATATAGTTTTAGTCGTGAATACAGGAAGGAAATCTATGTTAATCTGTTGCAGGAGATGCTGGGGTTTGCAGCAGTTGCAAATATCTCCAGAATTACTGTGCTGACAGGGTTTCCCGATTTTGACATAATAGAGGATAGGGAAAAGCACATTCATGCAAAACGTTTGTCCTTGATTATCAGCCAGTATTTACTTAAAGAAAGGAAAAAGTATACAGATATTGACCATGTGATTAAGGACATGGAGTTTATTTCAAAAGGATATCTTTTATATGTATAAAAAATAATAACCTTCTTAAAACTTTTAAAATAAAGGCTTCTCTGTTATAATGAATAAAGCCTTTATTTTATTTTTTTCATTGACGTTTCGCAAATTAAAGTGCTATAATCGTACTGTAAAGTGTTAAAGCATTTGAAAGGAGCAGTATAATGGCATATGAATCAAAATTTAAACGTGAAGACATTGATGAGTTGTTTAAAGCTATCCTAACATTACAGGATGAGGAAGATTGTTACAGGTTCTTCGAAGACATCTGTACCATAAATGAAATTCATGCTATTGCACAAAGATTGCAGGTCGCTAAGTTGTTGTCCGAAAAGAAAACATATAGTGAGATTGAAGAGGAAACAAAGGCAAGTACTGCTACTATCAGTAGAATAAATAAATGTCTGGTTTATGGGTCCGAAGGATATCAGAGAATTCTGACCAGACTGAACGCTCAGAAATAAGCCGTATTTGAATTTAATAAATAGAAATGAGGCACCATGTATATGAGAAGGTATATATGGTGCTTATTTTATACGGGAGAAAAGGAAATGATCGTATATATATATGATGGAAAAGAGCATAAAGGAAAAGCTGGTGAAGAACTTCTAAGAAAAGCTTTAAAAGACTATTCTGGCAATGCGTACACAGGAATTGTAATTAAGCGTGAAAAATATGGTAAACCTTATTTCGAAAATATACCAGTGCAATTTTCCATAAGCCATTCAGGACAAATCTGGGTGTGCCTGATGGCAGATTTTAATGTAGGTATTGATATTCAATTTTATAAAAATTTAAAGTATGAAAAAATTGCAGAGCGCTTTTTTACAGAAAATGAAATCGAATATATTCATCAAAAGGGTATAGATGGTTTTTTTCAGGTATGGACACGAAAAGAAGCTTATGTCAAGTATACAGGAAATGGATTTGCCAACGAAGGGTTTTCTGATTTTTCAGTTGTGAGCAAAGAAGGAAACAACTATTTTCTCAAGAAAACTATTGGGGAGGCATATTTTCAAGAGCTGGATTTACCATCAGATAAATGTGATTTTATTACGAAAAGCAAATTAGTTGGAGTCACTTGTTCCAGGGTAAAGGAATTTATTAATATTAAAATTTTAGGAAATGAGGGTGAAAGATGATGAAGATTACTTTTTTATCAGAAAATAAGACATATAATCCAGGCTGCATGGCAGAGCATGGGTTGTCTTTATACATAGAAGCAGCTGGTAAAACTATATTATTTGATACTGGAGCATCAGATATATTCGCTAAGAATGCAGAATTTCTGAATATAGATTTAAAAAGGGTGGAGCACACTATTATAAGTCATGGGCATTATGATCATACAGAAGGACTCCCTTTTTTTTGCAGTGTTAATTCAAATGCTGATATCTATATTCATAAAGATGCTTTTGAGCAAACTTATGGGTCTGAACATGGTGTCTTAGATAAAGAGCCCTGTGGAATTTTATGGGACAGGAACATAAAGGATGATATTATGAATAGAGTCACTTTAACGGAGGGTATATTTAAGATTTCAGAAGACATTGTAATTTCCGGAACAATTCCTAACATTAAAGAAACAAAAACCACAGAAAAGTTTTATATAAAAAAAGTATCACAAAATGGGGATATTGAATTACAGGAAGATGAAATGAATCATGAACAGTTTTTAATAATAAGAGACAGGAACACGGAAGGAGTAAGCAGAGGTATATATGTTTTCTCCGGATGCAGTCATAAAGGAGTAATCCCTGTTATACGATATGCCAAGCAGATATTTCCGGGGGAAAGGATGTTAGGGTTAATAGCTGGAATGCATTTATATAGTGTGGATCAATCTGTTCGATGGGAAGTTGTAAATGAAATTCTTGAGGAAAATATTGAAATGGTTATGCCGGTACACTGTACTGGAATAAATGCCATATGTGATTTAAAACAGGCTATGGGAGACAGATGTATAGTAGCCAATGCGGGAGATACATATGAGAGCTGATAAAAATAAAGAAGATTTAACAGTGGTAAAAAAGAATCCTGTAGACTCTGCTCTTAAATATCTGGCCAGCAGAGACAGAACCTGTATGGAAATACAGAAATATTTAACTGAAAAAGAGTTTTCTTCAGAAGAAATTCAACAAGCCATCAGCTATTTACTTAATTTGAATTATTTAAATGATGAAGTATATGCAGAAAAATATATTGAATATGCCATATCAAAGGGAAAAGGTATTATGAAAATAAAAAATGACCTCAGGCAGAAAGGCATTGAACAGGAAATAATTGATGACAAAGTATCTTCTTCTGAAGATTTGGCAGCAAAAGAAGAAAGAAAGAGAGCACTGAATCAGGCCCTTAAAATTATAGAAAATACTAAAATTGAGTACTTAACAGACTGGGACTGTGATTTTCAGGAGAAAGAACAAAAGTATAAAGAAATCCAAAGGATTAAAGGAAAAATTGCCAGAAGACTTCAGGGGCTCGGCTATTCACCAGATGTGATATTTAATATCATTAATGATATATTTAAAAATGAATAATAGAATTAAAACCCACTAACTTCATTTAAGCAGGCTTTCGACAGATTACTACATTATTTTACAAATTATAGAAAATAATACAGTAATTACGTGTAAATATATGGACAATTCTGTAAATTGCAGTATAATTAAAATAAAAAGAAAGAGGGGAAATGAACATGGGTTTTAAAAGTATCAAAACAAGAATACTAGCAACAATTTTAGCGGTATTGCTTATTTCACTTGGGACCGTGTCGGCTGTATTTGGTGTTCTAAGCATTAAAGGAACAGCATCAACAGTTCAGTCCATATTAAAAGAGACCTGCGCTGTATCTGCTCTAGCAATACAGAACCGAATGAGTATGTCTAAAAGCGTTGTAAGTGAAATGGGTACTATAGCAAGACTCTCCAATGCTGAAACAACATATGATCAGAAGCGGCAGATATTGGATAGCAAGCTTGAAAAATACGGACTTACCAGTGCATCCATTGCCAACTCTTCCGGAACGAACCTTGACGGAAAATATGTTGGGGATCAGGAATTTTTTTCTGAAGCTTTAGCAGGAAATACATATTATTCTGAGCCTAAAGTGCAGACAGATGGTTCTGGTACGACGATTTACATTTCGGCACCTCTTTGGGATAAGGGATTATATAATACCAAAATTGTTGGGGTAGTATATGTAACCTTAGACGGAAAATTTTTATCAGATATTGTAAAGACAATTAATGTGGGAAAAACAGGATATGGATATATTATTGATAAAAATACAACCATGCTTGCCCATAAGGATGACTCATTAGTAAATACTGCAACAACCATAAGAGATATGAGTAAAGCGGATAAAAGCCTAGAACTTTTGTCCCAATTGGCAGAAAAGGCAATCAAAGGCGAGACTTGTTTTGGAGAATATACATATCAGGGAGTAAAGAAGTATGCAATGTTCTCTCCTATTGGGGAGACAGATGGCTGGGCTATTTGTGTTAACGTGGAAAAAGCTGAATTCTTAAAATCTGCTTATACTTCCCTTATCATATGTCTTGGCATTTCTTTATTATCTCTAATTATAGCGGCAGCCATTATAATAGCTTTGATAAACAGAATCGTAAAACCTATCAGAGAAGTTGAACAGGCAGCAAAAGAATTGTCTGAAGGAAACTTTGATGTTCAGATAAATTATACGGGCAGGGACGAAATTGGCAGCCTTGCAGACAGTATGAAAATCATGGTGGAAAGAACAGAAGCTGTTATTAGTGCAACTTCTAATGCTTTGGAAGAGATGGCTAAGGGAAATTTTGACTTAAATCCTTCTATTGAATATGTAGGCATCTTTAAAAAAATTCAACAATCCATAATTAACATTGTGGTGGAATTAAGTCAGACGTTGAGCAATATCAGAACATCTGCAGATCAGGTGGACATTGGAGCTGAGCAGGTGGCCACAAGTTCTCAGGCGTTGGCTCAGGGGTCTGTTGAACAGGCCAGTTCTATAGAAGAGCTGGCAACAGCTATTACTGGAATTTCTGATCATATTAAAGAAAATGCAGAGTATGCAAATAATGCAAGTGAAAAGACTACTAATATGGGTAATGATTTGCAGCACAGCAACGCCAAGATGAGCAGAATGATGACCGCCATGGAAGATATTACTGCAAAATCAGCAGAAATCAGTAAAATTGTTAAGTCTATTGATGATATAGCCTTTCAGACTAATATTCTTGCACTGAATGCAGCTGTGGAAGCAGCAAGAGCAGGAGCAGCAGGGAAAGGATTCGCAGTTGTAGCTGATGAAGTGAGAAACCTTGCAGGAAAATCTGCAGAAGCTGCCAAAGATACCACTGGGCTTATAGAGGATACGGTAAAAGCAGTATCAGAAGGAAGTACTATTGCAGAAGAAACGGCAGAGGCAATCAATTCTGTAGTTGTAAAAGCTGAAGAGGTTGTGACTGCTATTAATCAGATATCGGATGCATTTAAAGAACAAACGGCATCTATTGATCAGGTTACCACGGGACTTGAACAGATTTCTTCTGTTGTTCAATCAAACTCAGCTACAGCAGAAGAAAGCGCAGCAGCCAGTGAAGAATTGTCAGGACAGGCTTCATCCTTACAGGAGGAAGTAAATAAGTTTAAACTAAAGAAAAATAATGATTTTAGTATGAATAACTAATATTTTCTTGACACAAATAATATATCTCATATATAATAGAAAAGGATATGCATCATATTGCATATCCTTTTATTAACTAAATAAACCAAAGCCATGATGGAGCCAGTAGATTTTGTGTAGTAATCCCTACAGAGAAACGTGTAAATGCTGAGAGCACGTTGGTGAAGCAAATTTTGAATATCACTCCGGAGCTTTATCACTATATAAGAGGTAGAACAATGTATCACGAGACAGGATATGAATATTGTTTTGCAAGTAGGGTGGTACCGCGGTTATAAATAATCGTCCCTAATTCACTTTTGTGAATTAGGGATTTTAGTTTTTTGCAGAAGTTTTTAAAAATAACTTTTTATTTTCTCACTAATGTAAAGAAAGAACAAAGTGGCAGAGCCACATTTTTTTAGAAAGGAAAGGCAACATATGTTTCGAAATTTATCTGAAAAACCAATCGCAGAGTTTCAAATGGAACAGGCAAAAGCCTGGAAAGAAGAAAAACTGCTGGAAAAGTGCGTAACAACAAGAGAAGGAATGCCATCGTTTATATTTTATGAAGGACCTCCCACTGCTAATGGCAGACCAGGGATTCATCATGTTATAGCAAGAACGTTAAAAGATTCCGTATGCCGTTATAAGACTATGCAGGGGTTTGCTGTAAATAGAAAAGCTGGATGGGATACTCATGGACTTCCTGTAGAAATTGAAGTGGAAAAACAGCTTAACATGTCCGGGAAACAGGACATTGAAAAGTATGGTATCAAAGAATTTAATGAAAAGTGCAGAGAGTCTGTATTTACCTATGAAGGTATGTGGAGACAGATGACTGAAAGGATGGGTTATCTTATTGACCTGGACAATCCTTATATTACTCTGGACAATAACTTTATTGAAACTGGCTGGTGGATATTAAAGGAATTTTTTAAGGCTGGACTTATTTACGAAGGACACAAGATTCTTCCTTACTGCCCGCGATGTGGAACCGGACTGGCATCCCATGAAGTAGCTCAGGGGTATAAAGAAGTAAAAACCCAGACAATTATGGCAAAATTTAAGAAAAAAGATGCAGATGAATACTTCCTGGCATGGACCACCACTCCATGGACTCTGGCTTCAAACGTTGCCCTTACTGTAGGCCCGGATATTGATTATGTAAAAGTTAAGATGCACGAGGATGCCAATGAAGCAGGAAAAGTATTTTATCTGGCAAAGAATCTTGCAGATAAAGTTCTAGGTGCAGAAAGCTATGATGTTATAGCTGAAATGAAGGGCAAAGAACTTGAATTTGCTGAATACGAGCAGCTGATGCCATTTATAAAGCCAGATAAGAAAGCATTCTTTGTAACTTGTGCAGATTATGTAACTATAGAAGACGGTACTGGTATTGTCCACACTGCACCAGCATTTGGTGAAGATGACTATCAGACGGGAAGAAGATATGAGTTGCCAGTGGTAAATCCTGTAGACGAACAGGGTAAATATACAGATACTCCATGGGCTGGACGCTTTGTAATGGAAGAGGGCCTTGATGTAGACATTATAAAATGGCTTGCAGCTGAAGATAAAATCTTTGCTAAGGAAAAGATGGATCACAATTACCCACACTGCTGGAGATGCGGGACTCCTCTGATTTACTATGCAAAGCCAAGCTGGTATATTGAAATGACTAAACTGAAAGATCAGTTGGTAGAAAATAATAAGACAGTAAACTGGTTCCCGGATTTTGTAGGAGAGAAAAGATTTGGAAACTGGCTTGAAAATGTAAACGACTGGGCTATTTCAAGAAACAGATACTGGGGTACTCCGATTCCCATCTGGAGATGTGACTGCGGCCATTTAGAGTGCATTGGAAGCAGAGCCGAATTAGTTGAAAAATCTATTGAAAATATTACAGAAGAAGTTGAACTTCACAGACCTTACGTGGATGACATTCATTTAAAGTGCCCTCACTGTGGAAAAACAATGAGCAGAATCCCTGAAGTAATGGATTGCTGGTTTGATTCAGGTTCTATGCCATTTGCACAGCAGCATTATCCATTTGAAAACAAAGAAAAGTTTGACGAAGAATTATTCCCTGCAGATTTTATCTGTGAAGGTATTGATCAGACCAGGGGCTGGTTCTATTCACTTCTTGCTATTTCCACATTTATAAAGGGTAAGGCTCCATATAAGAATGTTCTTGTAAATGATCTTATCCTGGACAAAGAAGGCAAGAAAATGAGCAAATCAAAGGGTAACACAGTAGATCCATTTGCTTTATTTGACAAGTATGGTGCCGATGCTACCAGATGGTATTTGCTGTACGTATCACCGGCATGGTCTCCGACTAAGTTTGACGAGGATGGGCTGATTGAAATTGTCAGCAAGTTCTTTGGAACGCTGAAGAATGTTTATAATTTCTTCGTACTTTATTCCAACCAGGATAACATCAGTCCTGTGGAGCTTGATGTACCTTATGACAAGAGACCTGAGCTTGACAGATGGATTCTTTCAAAGTATAACCAGCTTATACTGGATGTTACAGAGGAAATGAACCGGTATGACCATATGAAGACTGTTAGAAAAATTCAGGACTTTGTTACCGAAGATTTATCAAACTGGTATATCAGACGTGCAAGAAGAAGATTCTGGGGTGACCAGATGACGGATGATAAGAAGAGTGTATATGCAACGACTTATGAGGTTCTTGTGGGAATTTCACAAATGATTGCTCCATTCGCTCCGTTTATTTCAGACGAAATATATACAAACCTAACAGGAAATGAATCCGTTCACATTTCATTCTTCCCTAAGGCTGATGAATCCTTAATAAATAAGAATGTTGAGGAAAGAATGGATCTTGTCCGAACCATGGTGGGTCTTGGAAGAGGCACCAGAGAAAAAGAAAGAATTAAGGTTAGACAACCTCTTTCTGAAATGCTGGTAGATGGAAAGTATGAGACTCTTATCAGTGACCTTACTCCTTTGATTATGGAAGAATTAAACGTTAAAAAGGTTGTATTTGAAACGAAACTGGATCAATTTATGGATTATAGCCTGAAGCCTAATTTTAAAGTGGCAGGCCCGGTTTTAGGTGCGAAGATTAAAGCCTTTGGAGGTGCTCTTGCCCAGGCAGACCCGGCAGAGCTTGTTGCCAGACTGGAATCTGATGGAGAAGCTGTTATTAATGTAGCTGGTGAAGATTTTACCTTAAATAAGGAGCTGGTTGAAATTAAAATCAGTGCTAAAGAGGGATTTTCTGTTGCTATGGAAAATAATGTATTCACTATTCTTGATACAACTATAAACCAGGAACTTATTGACGAAGGTCTTGCCAGAGAACTTATTTCTAAGGTTCAACAGCTTAGAAAGCAGAATGACTTTGAAATGATGGACAATATTAAGATTTTCGTGACAGCTGACGCAGATGTTAAAACTGCTGTAGAAGCATATAAATCATATATTATGAAAGAAACTCTTGCTGTAGAAATTGCAGAAAAAGATGGACTGGACGAATATGACTTAAATGGTCATAAGACAGGCATAGGAGTAGAAAGAGTATAATTTTAAAGTGGGTACAGTTTATAACTGTGCCCTTTTTAATCAAACAGGTATTATCTCTCTTTGGATAACCTGCTGATTTAAATGAAAGAGAGGGACTTATGTCAGATAAAGTTCATTTAAAAGATATGACTCTCAAAGAAATGGAAGTTTTCTTTGAGAATATAGGTGAAAAGAAGTTTAGGGCAAAGCAGGTATACAATTGGCTTTACAGAGGAATATCCGGCTTTAATGAGATGACAGATTTATCTAAGGAACTACGTGAGAAGTTGAATACCTGTGCGGAAATTGGAAGTCTTAAACTCATACAAGTACAGCATTCCAAGACCGATGAAACCAGAAAGTATTTGTTTGGACTTGAAGACGGAAATAGCGTGGAAAGCGTTTTTATGAAATATAAGCACGGTAATTCAATCTGTATATCTTCACAGGCTGGCTGCCGTATGGGCTGTAAATTCTGTGCGTCCACCATAGGGGGACTTTGCAGAAATTTAACTGCTGGAGAAATCATAGATCAGATTGTATCTGTGGAAAGGGATACAGGAGAGAAAATCAGTAATATTGTTATAATGGGTACAGGAGAGCCTTTTGATAATTATGATAATGTTTCTAAGTTTATAAACCTGGTTAATAATAAAGAAGGACTGAATATCGGCATGCGAAGCATAACGGTATCCACTTGCGGTATCATACCTAAAATTGAACAATTCGCAGAAGACTTTCCGCAGGTAAATCTGGCTATATCCCTTCATGCGCCTAACGATATAATCAGAAATATGACTATGCCAGTAAATAAGAAATATAATATGAAAGAACTTTTAAACGCATGCAAAGATTACGTGAAAAAGACAGGGAGGAGAATCACTTTTGAGTATGCACTGGTATCTGGTGTGAATGATCAGCCTGTTCATGCGGAGGAACTGGCTGAGAGGCTGAGAGGGCTGATTTGCCATGTAAATTTAATTCCTCTGAACAATGTGACGGAAAGTGGGCTAAACGGTACTTCCAGAATGCAGGCATCAGAATTTCGTGACCGATTAGAAAAGTTAGGCATAAGTTCTACGGTCAGGAGAGAACTGGGAAGTGACATTGACGCTGCTTGCGGCCAACTCAGATTAAAGAATTATGAAAATTTGGAAAATTAACTAAGGTTTAGGTTATTTATCTTGATAAGCAATGGTCAATAGTGTATAATGGGTTTACACAAGCTACTATAGCAAGTTTACGGGATGCAAATATTGCATAGCTCAAAGAGGAGGCGATTACAATGGTTAAGTTATTAATCGGTAAGAAGGGTTCAGGTAAAACCAAAACAATGCTTGACATGGCCAACGAAGTGGTCGAAGAAAGCAAGGGCAGTGTTATATTTATTAATAAAAACCAGAGACTGATGTGTGACTTGAAACACAAGATTAGAGTGGTATGTATGGAAGATTACCAACATATTACAAACAGCGATGAATACATAGGGTTTATCTATGGTATCATTGGCTCAGATCATGATATTGAAACCATTTTTATTGACAGCATCTTAAAGCATGCAGATATTCATGAAGATAATATTCCCGAATTCCTAGACAGACTCAAAAAAATTTCCCAGCGATATGATATTGAGTTTATAGTAAGCCTGAGTGCTGAAAAGGAGGCTTTGAAAAGCATCGATTTCAGCAAATTTGAAGTCTTAAATTAATAAGAATATTAGCAATATAATTGCTTGTAAAAGAGGCGGTGAACAGTTCACCGCCCTTTTTAAGGTTATTACAATAAAATAAGAATATAATATGAATATGTAAAACAGGGGATGATCTATGATGAAAAAGATAGGATTATATATTTTTCTGACGGCTTTTCTATTTGGAACAATGGAAGTTGCATTAAAGCTGGCTGGTAATGGGTTGGATTCATTTCAACTGACATTTTTGAGGTTCTTTATAGGGGGCATTTTATTAATGCCTTTTGCGGTTAATGAAATAAAAAAGAACCAGACCAGGTTAGAATTAAAAGATTTCGGGTATTTATTAATACTGGGAATAATATGCATACCAGTCAGTATGTTATTTTTTCAGTTAGGTGTCATGCATTCAAATGCTTCAACCGCTTCAGTCATAATGTGCATAAACCCTCTATTTACTATGATTTTTGCACATTTTATGTCAGACGAAAAATTTAATAAGAAAAAACTGGTTGTGTTATTATGGGGGATTTTGGGCCTGATTTTTATGGTAAGACCCTGGGACATTCAAAAAGGAAATACTACGGTAGGAATATTTTTTATGCTGATTGCAGCAGCCACATTCGGACTTTATACAGTAGTAGGGAAAAATAGTATAAAAAAGATGGGAATTATGGCGCAGACCAGCATCAGCTTTATTTTAGGATCATTAGTACTTCTTATTATAATGATTTTCATGGATAAACCTAT
The DNA here is from genome assembly GCF_010120715.1 of Aminipila terrae. Taxonomy (NCBI): domain Bacteria; kingdom Bacillati; phylum Bacillota; class Clostridia; order Peptostreptococcales; family Anaerovoracaceae; genus Aminipila; species Aminipila terrae. The sequence continues at coordinate 297,995 of NZ_CP047591.1, read as the reverse complement.
TTTACAGGGAGTGAAAGATAATGTTATACTTGTTATGTATATCAGTGTTTTTGTAACAGGTCTGGGATATTATTTCTATTTTGCATCCATAAAACTTTCTGATGCTACTACTGGGTCTATAGCATTTTTTATTAAACCAGCAATTGCACCGGTCATAGCAGTAATAATTCTTGGAGATAAATTACTTTGGAATACATATTTAGGGATTGCATTAATCCTGATTGCTTCATATTTAAATATATATAATAAAAGAACTGAGGGTAAGAAAATTGAGCAAGAGCAAGTTGAATTTGAATGAAATAGAAGAAATATTCAAGAACAGAAAACCTGCTGCAGTGGGATATTATAACTATTTTTCTGTAATGGTTCCCCTGGTGGAAAAGGATGGAGAACTACATTTACTGTACGAGGTACGTGCAGAATCATTAAGAACACAGCCCGGGGAAATTTGCTTCCCAGGAGGTGCAGTTGAGAAAAATGAAACCAAACGGCAGTGTGCCATAAGAGAGACTCGTGAGGAACTGGGGGTGCTCAGAAAAGATATAAGGGTAATAGCAGAGTTGGATACATTATATACTTATAGCAATTTTACCATGTATTCTTTTTTGGGTGAAATTAATTACGAAGCAATAAAGAATGCGAAAATAAACAGAGATGAAGTAAAAGAATTCTTCCTGGTGCCCTTAGAGCATATGAAGAACCAGGCTCCATATATCTATAATATGGATGTACTGCCACAGATAGGGACCGATTTTCCTTATAATCTACTAAAACTTAACAATGGATATAATTGGAGAAAAGGTAAATCAGAAGTGCCGATTTATACTTATGAAGATAAAGTGATATGGGGCTTAACCGCTAGAATTACACACAATTTAGTTAATATAATAAAACTGGGAAGCAGGGATTAAAATTATACCTGCTTTTTTATTGGTAATTTTTATATAATGATTTTTGCGTAAAAGGGGGTCTATACTCTTTTTCAAGGAGTCAAACTAAACCAGAAGTCTCCTAGTTTTGGATAAAGTGGAAAGGGAGGACAAAATCATGAAAACCAAATTTGTCAAAACAACGTTATCACTATCATTACTGCTTATGGCAGCAGCACCGACTGCAGCTTTTGCAGGAACAAACTGTAACGCAAATGTTTCAGTTCCATTGAACCAATCTGTGGTTAAAAACATTAATAGCTGCTTTACGAATGCAGGAACAAAAGATTGTTTTAAGAATCTAAATTGTTCTAATCTTAAATGCTATGTTAAATTTGCAGATGGCAAGCTTCAGCTTGTTTCTAATAATTGCAGTCAGAAACAGGATCAGGTTCAGAAGTCAGGGAATTGTAAAGCAAACACTAAGACAGACACAAAGACAACAGCAAATACAGGAACTAAGACAGACACAAACACAACAGCAAATACAGGAACTAAGACAGATACGAACACAACAGCAAATACAGGAACTAAGACAGATACGAACACAACAGCAAATACAGGAACTAAGACAGACACAAACACAACAGCAAATACAGGAACTAAAACAGATACCAACACTGGCAATTCAGGTAGTATAGGTGCTTATGAACAGCAGGTTGTAGACATCGTGAATCAGGAAAGAGCTAAAGCAGGTCTTGCACCGCTGACAGTAAACGCAAAATTATCTGATGTTGCCGAAAAGAAGGCTGAAGATATGAGAGACAAGAATTACTTCTCCCATACATCACCAACTTATGGTTCACCGTTTGATATGATGAAACAGTTCGGTATAAATTATACTGCAGCTGGTGAAAACATTGCAAAAGGTCAGAAAACTCCTCAGGACGTTATGACTGCCTGGATGAATTCTTCCGGACACAGAGCAAACATACTGAACAGTAATTATGCGCAGATTGGTGTAGGTTATGTAACAGACAGCAACGGAACTACTTACTGGGTACAGGAGTTTATTAAATAATCATTTTTAAACACGCAAAACCGCAGACAATAATAACTATGTTGAAAAATTGCTTCATAACATTTATAATATAAAATATGGAAAATAATCAACCGTATTGCAGAAGGGAGAAATCTTATGAAGAAATTTTTGGCAATAGTACTGGCTCTTACGCTTGTACTAGGTTTAGTTGCTTGTGGTGACAAAAAGGAACCAGTAAAGGAAAAAGCAAAAGAAAAAGAAACTTATGAGATTGCAATGATTACTGATGTTGGTGAAATTGATGACAAGTCATTTAATCAGGGAACTTGGGAAGGCATTAAAGCATATGCTGAGAAAAACAATATTTCCCACAAGTATTACAAGCCGACTGAACAAAGTGAAGATGCTTATTTAGCTGCCATTCAGCTTGCTGTTAAAGGAGGAGCTAAAATAGTAGTAACTCCAGGATATTTGTTTGAAGTACCTATTTTTAAGGCTCAATCTATGTATCCAGACGTTCACTTTATTCTGATTGATGGTTATCCTAATGATGGCACAACAGATGCAAATGGTAATACAACAGCAGCTCCAGCAAAGAACTCTGTTGGAATTAAGTTTGCAGAAGAACAATCCGGTTATCTTGCAGGATATGCTGCAGTTATCGATGGATATACTAAGTTAGGATTTATGGGCGGAATGGCTGTTCCTGCTGTAGTTCGATACGGATATGGTTTTGCACAGGGTGCAGAAGCTGCTGCTAAAGAATTAGGTTTAGCTGCTGGCAGCATCCAGTTAAAGTATAACTACACAGGTGGATTTGATGCAACTCCAGAAGTACAGACACTGGCTTCATCCTGGTATTCTGATGGAACAGAAGTTATCTTTGCTTGTGGTGGTAAAGTGGGTAACTCTGTAATGGCAGCTGCTGAATCCGCAAAAGGAAAAGTTATAGGCGTTGACGTTGATCAGAGCAGTGAATCAACTACAGTTATTACTTCTGCTATGAAGGGACTGGCTTCCGCTGTGCAGTCTGCTCTTACAGACTACTATGCAGATAAATTCCCAGGAGCACAATGCTTAACTCTTGGTGCTGCAGAGAAAGGTGTACAGCTTCCTATGGATACTTCCAAGTTTAATACATTTACTAAAGATGATTATGACGCAGTTTATGGACAGTTAGCAAAAGGAGATATCAAATTGAAGAAGGATGATGTTAAAAGTGCAGATAAACTGGGATTAAGTTGCGTTAAGGTACAGCTTATTAAGTAAATAAAACTTTAAAAACGGTTGATAGAATGATTTTTTAAATTAAAACAACACACCTTTTGGTGTGTTGTTTTTTATGCTAAATTTAGGTATAATATGTATATTATATTGAAGAGAGGTCGACTATTATGGAATATATAATAGAGATGTTAAACATCACGAAGGAATTCCCGGGAATTATAGCAAATGATGATATTACATTACAGCTGAAAAAGGGTGAAATCCATGCTCTTCTTGGAGAAAATGGAGCAGGAAAATCTACTTTGATGAGTGTATTGTTTGGCATGTATCAGCCAGAAAAAGGTGTCATAAAAAAGAACGGCCAGGAAGTTAAAATCAGTGACCCCAATGATGCAAATGCACTTGGAATAGGTATGGTACACCAGCATTTTAAGCTGGTACATAACTTTACTGTACTTCAGAATATTATTTTAGGTGTAGAAACCACTAAAAACGGAATGCTGAAACTTAGTGAAGCAAAAGAGAAAATTATCGCTCTGTCTGAAAAATATGGGCTGATGGTGGATCCAGAGGCAAAGATTGAAGATATCACAGTGGGTATGCAGCAAAGGGTAGAAATTCTTAAAATGCTTTACAGAGATAATGAAATTCTTATTTTCGATGAACCTACTGCGGTATTGACTCCACAGGAAATAGAAGAACTGATGAAAATTATGAAAGGACTGGCTGCAGAAGGTAAATCCATACTGTTTATCACTCATAAACTTAATGAAATCAAGCAGGTTGCAAACCGATGCACAGTACTTAGAAAAGGAAAATACATTGGAACCATAGACGTTGCTGCTACTTCAAAAGAAGAAATGTCTGAAATGATGGTTGGAAGAAAAGTTGATCTCACTATTCAGAAAAAAACTTTTGAACCGGGGCAGGTGGTACTTGAAGTTAAAAATATGACCGTTAAATCAAAGCATAACAGCAAAGATGCAGTGAACAATGTTTCGTTTCAGGTTCGAAAAGGGGAAATCGTCTGTATAGCAGGAATAGATGGAAATGGTCAGTCGGAACTTGTTTATGGACTTACAGGATTGTCTCCCATCGAAACGGGGGAAATCTTTATCAATGGAGAAAATATCACGAGGAACAGCATCCGTAAAAGAAATCTGGCTGGTTTAAGCCATATTCCTGAGGACAGACATAAAGACGGTCTTATTCTGGACTACAATCTTACTGAAAATTTAATTTTAAAAAATTATTATAAACCTGGATTCCAGAAGACCGGATTTATAAACTTCAAAAAGGCAAAAGAGTACGCAGAAAAACTGATTGAACAGTTTGACATCAGAAGCGGACAGGGAACCAAAACAGTAGTGAGGAGTATGTCTGGAGGAAACCAGCAAAAAGCTATTATTGCAAGAGAACTGGATCAGGATCCAGAACTTCTGGTTGCCGTACAGCCTACAAGAGGCTTGGATGTTGGTGCTATTGAATATATTCATAGACAGCTTGTTGAAAAACGGGATGAGGGGAAAGCTATACTTTTAGTTTCCTTAGAGCTTGATGAAGTAATGAATGTAAGTGACAGGATTCTGGTCATTTATGAAGGGGAAATAGTAGCCGATGTAGATCCTAAAGAAATAACCATTAAAGAATTAGGATTGTATATGGCAGGATCAAAGAGAAATGAGGTGACAGCTTAGGATGGAGCGAATGAAAAGAATTTTAGTCAGCGATGGATTTAATAACGCCATGTCATCCATTTTTGCCATATTGATTGGACTGTTATTTGGATTTATTATTTTATTAATCAGCAATCCTTCTCAGGCAGTAGAAGGATTAGTAATTATTCTAAAAGGTGGATTTAGTGAAGGCGGTAAGGGAATGGGACAAGTACTTTACTTTGCTACACCTTTGATTCTGACAGGCTTATCTGTTGGATTTGCATTTAAGACCGGATTATTTAATATTGGTGCAGCGGGACAATTTATCATGGGCGCTTTTGCAGCTATTTATGTGGGAGTCCACTGGACATTTCTTCCCGCTCCCCTTCATTGGATGGTGGCTTTACTAGCAGCAGCAGTTGTTGGGGGATTGTGGGCACTGATTCCGGGCTTGATGAAAGCTTATTTAAACGTCCATGAAGTAATTTCTACCATTATGATGAATTATATCGGCATGTATATGGCCAATTATTTAGTTAAACTTACCGCTTATGACAGTCTGAAAGCCCAGTCGTCAAATGTAGCAAATACCTGTGTATTACCTAAAATGGGATTGGATGATATATTCTATAACAGTTTGGGGGGAGGTAAAGACTTATCTACTGTAAATTGTGGCATATATATCGCCATAATTATTGCAATTATCACTTATGTTTTATTAAATAAGACCACTTTCGGTTACGAACTGAAGGCTTGCGGGTATAATGCCGATGCCAGCAGATATGCAGGAATTAATGAAAAAGAAATATTGTGCTTTCTATGGTCATAGCTGGAGCTTTATCCGGACTTGGAGGAGGCCTTTTATACTTATCAGGAGCAGGTGGAAGACATATAAAAGTTGTAGATATTCTGGCAAGTGAAGGTTTCAATGGTATCCCTGTGGCACTGCTTGGACTTTCAAATCCTATTGGTATTATTTTCTCAGGCATTTTTATCTCCTATATTACAGAAGGTGGAAATTATCTGCAGAGCTTGAATTATGCCCCTGAAATTATTCAGATTATTATTGCCTGCATTATTTATTTCAGTGCATTTTCACTGATTCTAAGAAAAATTATACCAGGCATCATAAAGCGTAAAGCTGAGAGCAGGAAGGGAGGAAAAAACTAATGGAAGTTTTATATTTAGTGGTTCAACAGACTATGTTCTTTTCAATTCCACTTCTCATTGTTGCTCTTGGAGGTATGTTTACGGAACGGGGAGGCGTTACAAATATTGCTCTTGACGGAACGATGATTATGGGAGCTTTTGCAAGTATATATTTTATCAACAGGATGCAGGATTTCATGAGTGGTCAGCTTTTACTGATTTTAGCTATTATTATTGCCATAGTTGTGGGAGCCCTTTTTTCACTGCTTCTGGCATATTCAGCCATTAATATGAAGGCAGATCAGATTATAGGTGGTACTGCTTTAAACATGTTTGCACCGGCATTTGCTATTTATGTTGCCAGAATGATTCAGGATAACGGCGTTCAGCAGATTACGTTTATGAATACTTTCAGGATTTATTCTGTACCAGTTCTGGGTGATATTCCTGTTATCGGAAGTATGCTTTTTAAAAATGCGTATATTACTACCTATATAGGATTCGGTATATTGGTTTTATCTGTTATTGTTTTATATAAAACCAGATTTGGCCTGAGGCTGCGTGCTTGTGGGGAACATCCCCATGCTGCAGATTCTGTAGGTATAAATGTTTATAAAATGAGATATGCCGGCGTTATGATTTCAGGTGGTTTGGCAGGATTAGGCGGACTGGTATTCGTTATTCCCACATCAACAAATTTTAACGCAACAGTGGCAGGTTATGGATTTTTAGCGTTAGCGGTTATGATTTTTGGACAGTGGAAACCGCTGAGAATTTTATTTGCTGCATTTTTCTTTGGTTTAATGAAGACAATTGCTTCCGCTTATTCTGTTATTCCTGTTCTGGCAGTGTCTAATATTCCAAGTGATATTTATAAAATGATTCCGTTTATTGCAACTCTTATCGTTCTTGCATTCAGCTCCAAGTCTTCTCAGGCTCCAAGGGCAGTAGCAGTTCCTTATGATAAGGGCAGCAGATAAGCAATAATAATTTCCACAAAGAATTTTTAAAATGAAAATAAGTTACGAAGGATTTTTCTCCTATAGGGAAAAAGACGAGTAAGAAAGAGGTCTGAATGGGATTTTTACCTATTACAAGAGAAGAATGTAAGGCAAGAGGCTGGTCACAGCCGGATTTTGTTCTGATTACAGGGGATGGCTATATAGACCATCCCTCTTTTGGCACTGCCATTATCAGCAGAATATTGGAGAGCCGTGGATATAAAGTGGCGATTTTGCCACAGCCAGACTGGAACAGTAAAAAAGATTTTATGCGGTTTGGCAGGCCAAGGTTAGGGTTTCTCATAAATGCAGGAAATGTTGACTCAATGGTGAATCATTACTCTGTTTTTAAGCATAAAAGAAAAACTGATGCATATTCTCCAGGTGGGGAGACTGGCAAACGCCCTAATCGTGCGGTAATTGTTTACAGCAACAGGGCAAGGGAGGCTTTTAAAGACGTACCCATTATAATTGGAGGCATAGAGGCAAGTCTGCGTCGGCTTGGGCACTATGATTATTGGGATGATAGTGTAAGAAGATCTATATTACTGGATGCAAAGGCTGATATACTGGTTTACGGTATGGGAGAGAGGGCCATTGTAGAAATAGCTGAGGCACTTGATTCTGGTATTGAAGCCAAAGATATAGGCTGGATTCCAGGAACCTGCGTTAAAGCTAAAGAAATATATATGGATGAAGAGACTTTAATGCTGCCTGATTTTGAGGACATAGCACAATCAAAGGAAGCTTATGCCAGAAGCTTTGCAGTACAATATAAGAATAACGACTATATTACAGCTAAAAGACTGGTAGAAAAGTATAGTGATGGTTTGTTTGTGGTGCAGAATCCGCCCCAGCCTCCTCTTGAAACTCAGGAACTTGACGATGTGTATGAATTACCCTATGAGTGCACATATCATCCTTCCTATGAAACATCTGGAGGAATCCCTGCCATAAAAGAAGTGGAATTCAGTATTATTAGCAGCCGGGGCTGTTTCGGTGGTTGTGCTTTTTGTGCTCTGACCTTTCATCAGGGAAGACAGGTAAGGGGAAGAAGCAGAGAATCCATTGTAAAAGAAGGAAGAAAGTTAACTGGTTTACCCGGATTTAAAGGCTATATACATGATGTGGGTGGCCCTACAGCAAATTTCCGTGAGGCCGCCTGTGAAAAACAACTGACGAAAGGTGTTTGTGCTCATAAAGATTGCCTTTATCCCCATCCCTGCAGTCAATTGAACATCAATCATAAAGAATACCTGAATATACTAAGAGATCTTAGGAATATGGAAGGCGTTAAAAAAGTATTTGTACGTTCTGGTGTAAGATTTGATTATGTCATGGCGGACAAAAGCGATGAATTTTTAAGGGAGCTTTGCAAGTATCATGTAAGTGGTATACTTAAGGTAGCTCCTGAGCATGTTTCAGATAAGGTTCTCTCTTATATGCATAAACCACAGAAAAAGGTGTTTGAAGAGTTTAGCAGAAAATATAAAAAGATAAATGAGCAGTTAGGATTAAAACAGTATCTGATACCTTATTTAATCTCTTCACATCCAGGAAGCACTCTAAATGATGCCATTGAACTGGCTGAATTTTTAAGTGATAATGGCTTTATACCGGATCAGGTTCAGGACTTTTATCCAACTCCTGGAACTCTGGCTACGTGCATGTATTATACAGAGTTAGATCCACTCACAATGGAAAAAGTGTATGTAGCTAAAAGTATGGAAGAAAAAAAGCTGCAGAGAGCTTTGATTCATTTCAATAAACCCGAGAACCGCGAACTAGTAAGAACAGCACTGGTTAAGGCAGGACGGGAAGACTTATTTGGGAAGCTTCTAAAGGGACCCGGCAGGCAAAATAACCAGAAAAAACAGAGTAAAGATAATAAAAGTAGACAATTTTCAAAAAAGAGCAATAAAAGAAGGAGCTAATTTATGAGCTTGATTTATAAGCTTACAGAAATCGTAGATGATTGCAGGAACGAATATGAAAACATTTTAAGAGAAATTCAACAAGAAAACTTTTGCTGCCAGTTTACTACTAGTGAAATATATGGAGATAGTGATTCTGCTGAAGAGAATATTCTGGCCGGAGGAGATAATCTTAATTTTGTGAAACATTTGTTAGCTCGTAAAAGGTTTCATGAAAAAATAGCACTAATTTATGTGGATCCCCCCTTTTTCTCTAAAGCAGATTATAAAATGCAAGTAAAAATAAACGCAAGAAACCTTAAAGATACTTTTAAAGTAAAACAGACTGTTTATACAGATATCTGGAAAGATGGAATGGAGTCATATCTGAGAATGATATGCATAAGACTATTTATGATGCGCGATTTGCTGACAGAAGATGGTTGTATATGGATGCACCTTGACTGGCACGTGGCACACTATGTAAAAGTGTTAATGGATGAAGTATTTGGCATGGACAACTTTATAAATGAAATCATCTGGAACTACAAATCTGGAGGTACTAGCAGCAGGCATTTTGCAAGAAAACATGATACTTTGTTATTCTATGGGAAAAGTAAAAAATATTTTTTCAGTGCACAAAAAGAAAAATCCTATAACAGAGGTTTAAACCATACAGATTTAAGGGGTAGAGGAATTCCAGGATGAAACGGGCTGGTATACTCTTGTAAATATGAAAGACGTATGGCAGATGGATATGGTTGGCCGAACTTCTTCGGAACGGACTGGATATGCTACACAGAAGCCAGAGATGTTACTGGAAAGAATTTTAAAAAGCTGTACAAAAGACGGTGATTTATGTGCGGACTTTTTTGGAGGTTCAGGTACACTTGCTGCAGTTGCCCAAAAAATGGGCAGGAACTGGATTACATGCGATATTGGTAAAAATGCAGTATCAGGCATAAAGAAGAGAGCATTACAAAATCAAGCACATTTCACTGTATTACAAGAGAATAGCATGGAAGAAAACCCAGGAGAAGTGAATCTTTGCATAGAAAAAAGGGATAAAAGTTTTCATGTTATTTTGAAAGGTTATAGTTTAAAAAAAGAATATTTAAAAACATTTGGGGTTAAGGAGGAGGAAGCGATTCGTGACATAATGAGTGAGGATTCTTTAAGTCTTATTGACTATTGGAGTGTGGACTTTAATTATAATGGGATGGCTCATCAACCACAGAGCGTTGTGGTAAGGGAAAAAGAGATGTTAGAGGAAACCGTAGAAGATATATCCAGTACAGGTCTCATAAGTGTCTGCTGCGTGGATGTATTTGGCAATGTCATTTATAAAACATTAAAACAGGCTATTCAATAAGGGAGGACTATGATGAAAAATTAACAAAACAGAAGATTAAAAATGCTGTGATGGATTTTATTTTAGTACTAATTGCTTGTTCAGTGGGAGCTTTTGCAACTGTTTCAATCATGCTTCCAAATGGGCTTTCCAGTGGGGGACTGACCGGTGTTATCAGGATACTTCAATATTTTTTACCTTTTGGCTTTTCAACCATGTACTATATAGGAGCGCTTATTATCCTGGGGGTGTGTGCAATAACTTTAGGTCTTAAAGAGGCAAAGAAAATATTGCTGATGTCCATTATGTATCCTACAGTTATGCTGTTCTTTGAAAAAATGAATTTTCAGCTGTTAGAGGAAAAGGATATGATACTGGCAGCTATATACTGCGGAGTATTCTCAGGGATTTGCAGTGGGATAGCTTTTTCCAGAGGATATTCTTCAGGAGGTTCAGATACCGTAGCAAAAATCGTACAGAAAAGGCTGTTGCCCCATGTAAGCTTAAGCAAGTTGTTAATGACCATTGATGTTTCTGTCATCGTCCTTTCAGGCTTTGTGTTTGGCAGAAATATAGCTTTATATGCATTAATTACAACGGTTATTATATCAAAGACCATAGATCTGATTTTATTTGGTCTGGCTACTAAAATTGTTCAGGTTGAAATTATTACGGAGAAACCAGGTGAGATTGCAGACTACATAATGAAAGATATGGACAGAGGAGTTTCCATAGAGAAAATTATTGGGGCATACTCTGGTAAAGAAAAGCAGAAACTATTAATTTTATGTTCTCCAAGAGAGGGAATTTTAATAAGGCAGCATGTGGCAAAGGCTGATCCAAGGGCACTTGTTACTTTAATCCACGTTGATTCAGTATGGGGAAATGGCCATGGATTTAATGATATTGACAAGGAATAAGTTAAATTAAAAAAGAGGATCTGAAGATGACTGAAAATGTAATTACAAAAAAAACATCTTATTTAATTAAAAGGTTTATACCTTATTTTAGAAAGTATAAATGGGTTTTGGTACTGGATTTATTTTGTGCCACTCTGACAACCCTTTGTGATCTGGTACTACCGCTGATTGTAAGGTTTATTACAGATAAAGGAATGAATGATATAGAAAGCCTTACAGTAAATATAATTTTAAGCCTGGGTGCTTTATACTTATTTCTCAGGCTGATAGATGTGATAGCGAATTATTATATGGCAAATGTAGGCCACGTAATGGGTGCCAGGATTGAAACCGACATGCGTGAAGACCTGTTTGCTCACATGCAGGAGCTTTCCTATTCCTATTACAGTAATACGAAGATTGGTCAGCTCATGGCGAGAATTACAAGTGACTTGTTCGACATAACAGAGTTTGCACATCACTGTCCAGAGGAATATTTTATTGCGGCCTTAAAAATTGCCGTATCTTTTGCTATACTCTGTTCCGTAAACGTATGGCTGACCGTAATTATTTTTGCTATCATTCCAATTATGATTTTCTGCTCCATGCAGTTTAATGGAAAAATGAAGAAGGCATTTAAAAAGCAGCGAAATCAGATTGGTGAAATCAATGCTCAGGTAGAAGACAGTCTTTTGGGAATCAGAGTTTCTAAATCCTTTGCAAACGAAGAGATCGAAAAGGCAAAATTTGAAGAAGGAAATGGTCGGTTCCTAGGGGTCAAAATAGAAGCTTATAAGTATATGGCCGGATTTCAGGGTACCGTTAGAATGTTTGATGGTATCATGTACATAACCGTTGTGGTGCTTGGATCAATTTTTATGATAAACAGGCAGATTAATGCGTCAGATCTGGTGGCATATCTGCTTTATGTGGTAATGCTTTTAAATTCTGTGAGAAGAATCGTGGAGTTTACGGAACAGTTTCAGCGTGGAATGACCGGTATAGAAAGATTTATTGAGGTAATGGATGAACCTGTTGAAATTGATGATGCGGAGGATGCTGTAGCATTACCTGATGTTAAGGGAGAAGTGGTCTTTGAAGACGTTAGTTTCAAATATCTTGACAGCGACAGTATATTAGAACACATCAATATAAATATAAAAGCGGGAGAAAATATAGCTTTTGTGGGTCCATCAGGGGCGGGCAAAACTACTTTATGTAACTTGATTCCCAGGTTCTATGATGTTACATCCGGAAAAATATTAATTGATGGATTTGATATACGAAATGTGACCATAAAGTCTTTAAGATCTCAGATTGGCATGGTGCAGCAGGATGTATATCTGTTTTCTGGAAGTGTCTACGATAACATTGAATATGGCAGACCGGGAGCATCAAAGAGAGAAATTGAAGAGGCAGCAAAACTGGCGGGAGCACATGAATTTATAAGTCAGCTTCCAGAAGGATATGATACCTTTGTTGGTGAACATGGGGTGAAGCTGTCAGGAGGACAGAAACAGAGAATTAGTATAGCCAGAGTATTTTTAAAAATCCACCAATACTGATTTTAGATGAAGCAACTTCTGCACTGGATAATGAAAGTGAAATGATTGTGCAGGAATCTCTTGCACAACTGGCAAAGGGAAGAACCACTCTTACCATAGCCCACAGGCTGACAACCATTAGAAATGCCGACAGGATAATGGTTCTTACTGACAATGGCATTGAGGAACAAGGCAGCCATGAAGAATTGGTAGAGAAAGATGGAATATATGCAAAGCTTTATAGTATGTATGAGAGATAAGTTTTAACCATTATAATTAGAAAAAATAACAGAGGAAGGGAAGAATGAATCCCTTCCTTTTATACTGGATTAGCTCGCTTTTTTCCACTTTTTGCTTTGCCCTGAATTTCAGGAACAGGTTCTTCATCATTTTTGGGGAAATGCGATTTATGATTACTCTCTGTTCCGTGAGGATCCTTTGGATCCGGCCTTCTCATTCCTGCTTTAGCCATGATTATTTCCTTTCTTTATTCATGAGTTTTTTAAAAAATAAGTCTATGTTCTCTTCTTCTTTTTTTAAATAAGACCCAGTTCTTCCAAGTCTGTCGCATAGTCCAAGAAGTGCTATATCTTTTAGATCTGTATGATTTCTTAATCCATGTATGTCTCCAAAAGGCATGTCCTTTACCACATATAAGATATGCATATGATATCTTACCAGAGAAGAAACTTGTTCCGTAAATGTTTCTGGGGCATCAACAGCCAGTAAAAACTTCTTGGAAAGTTTTTCACCAATTTTATCATGATCATAAGCGGTCAATCTACCGTGGCGAAGCATAGTGGCTGCTGGTTTTCCTATATCATGGAGTAAAGCTGACCACATAAATACTTTTGGGTTAGTACTTTGAGTCTTTCGCAGAGCAGCTTCTTCCAGAACAAGCATGGTATGGTTCCAGGCATTGCCTTCAGGGTGATGCGCCGGTTCCTGCTCTGTTGTTTTCAAATCTAAAAGCATATTAAATGGGTAATTTTTAAATTCCGGCAAATCAGATACTTCATTTAAATATGCTGACGGATGTGTATCCTGCAATATGTGTTTGTCTATTGCAGCAAATAGTTCTTTTTCAACTGTCATAATAACACCTCTATAATACTTATTATTCTAAGTTACTGCAGAAATATTCTGTTAAAAGTATCCTTTATAATATATAATATATTCTATAATATAAAAATAACAAGATATGAAAAAATATTTTACAGGGGGATTTGAAAATGAATACAAATCAGTTAAACATAAGAATTTGTAAAGAAGAAGATAAAGAAAAATGGATTTCTTTAAATCGTGAATTTATGGCATATGAAATACAGGATGCGGAATTCTGGAATAATACAGCTTCAAATTCAGATGATAAATTTTCCCAGACCTTTGAAGAAGCAATAAATAATCCGGAGCTGATAACACTTTTTCTGATAGAAAAAGAAAGTCAGATTATCGGCTTTGCCAACATTATGATTATTTTTAGTGTATGGAGCCATGGAAGAGCATTGATTTTAGATGACCTGTACATAAAAGAAGAGCATAGAGGAAACGGAATGGGGCGCATGGTCATGGAGTATATTGAGCAGTATGGGAGAGAGCATGGATTTAAAAGACTACAGTTCCAATCTGAGCATACAAACCCTGATGCACATAATTTTTACACTAAATTAGGGTATACATCAGAATCCATGAACTTTTATGTAAGATATCTGTAAGAAAACAAGGTAAAAAGAAATGAACAGCAAGATTAAAGGAAGTAGGAAATTTCTATTAGTTGGAGTTGCTATTTTCGCTATTTTAGCAGCATTACCTTTTGTCATAAATCAGTTTATGATAGAAACTGAAAAAAACGCTATTATTGGAGAGATAAGTGAAGGGAAAGAAGTAAGTTTTGTTAAGGAAGAGCAGTCCAGATTTCAGGGGTTGAATGCGGACTGCATTCTTATACTTGGAGCGGGCCTTAAACGGGATGGAACACCAAACCATATGTTGGAGGACAGGCTGGAAACGGGGCTGGCCTTATATAAAGCAGGGGTTGCACCAAAACTGCTTCTATCCGGAGATCATGGGAAAATTCAATATGATGAGGTAAATGCCATGAAAAAATACATGCTGAATCATAATGTACCAGAGGATGATATATTTTTAGATCATGCTGGATTTTCTACTTACGATTCTATGTATAGGGCAAAGGCCATCTTTAAAGTGAATACAGCAATTGTGGTGACCCAGAAATATCATCAGTACAGGGCTCTTTATATGGCTGAAAAGTTTGGATATAAGGCATACGGTGTTTGTTCTGACCAGAAAACTTACAGAGGCCAGAAAATGAGGGATATTCGAGAAGTTCTTGCCAGAAACAAGGATTTCTTTAAAATGCTTATAAAGCCAGAGCCTGAGTACTTAGGTGATGTTATACCCATAAGCGGCAATGGCCTTAAAAGCTGGGATTAGGAAGTAACTTGAATTATAAAATGTATAAGATAAAAGGGGAATATAAATTGAAGAGGAAAATAAAAATTATTTTTGGAATTGGAGTTCCAGTAGGAATTTTACTGGTAATTGTACAAAACCTGATGAATATTGACGACCAGCTATTCTGGAAGCTTTATTTTATCATGGGTGGTCTAGCGATTGTTGGTGCAGTGATTATTAATATAATTTTTCAAATGAAATTTATTAAAAAATTAAAAATAATGACAAGACAGGCAAAAGAACAAAAGAACTATGATTTTTTAATTAAAGAAATGGAAAATCTGTTAAAAAAATATAAGTCAAAACAGAATCGATGGTTTATAAAAATGACATTATGTTATGGACTTGCTGGTAAAAAGGAATACACAGAAGGTCTGGAAGTTTTAGAAGAGATAGAGTATAAAAATATAAAAGGTATAAACCGAACTGTTTATTATCTGAATTTGGTATACTTTCATTTTCATTTAGGAAATTATGAAGAGGTAATCAAGGTTACCGACGACAACAGTAAAGAATTGTTACAATATAAAAATAATCCTCAAGTGGCAAAGCATATAGCAGCTAACAGTATTTATTACCATATAGCAAAGGGTCAATATGAGGTCGCAGGTAAATTACTTAAGGAAGCAGAAGATAACTGGAAGGATCCAGAAATGATGGAAGTATGGGAAATGCTTGAGGAAATCATAAGACAGGAAAAAGGGTTAACAGAAAATGACGGAATATGAAAGAATAACACAGCCTTTTGAGCCTGTTTATAATAAGGATTCACAAATATTGATTCTGGGAAGTCTGCCCTCAGTAAAGTCCCGGGAAAATGGATTTTATTACGGACATCCTCAAAACAGATTCTGGAGAGTTATGGCTGGAGTTTATGGGATGCCTGTGCCGGAAAGCATTTCAGAGAAAAAAGCATTGCTATATCAATGCAGAATTGCAGTGTGGGACGTAATTGAAAGCTGTGAGATAAAAGGTTCCAGTGATAGTAGCATCAGAGATGTAAAGGCAGCAGATTTTAATATTATTCTGGATTATTGTCCTGTAGAAAAAATCTTCGCCAATGGAAAAACCGCAGAAAAAGTATATAATAAATTTGGAAAGGCTAAGACAGGACGGGAAATCACGCCATTGCCTTCTACTAGTCCTGCCAATGCGGCATACTCTCTGGAAAAACTAATAAATGAGTGGTCAGTGATTAAAGAACTGGCAAGGAATAACAGGGGTAAGCATTGGATTTTAAATTAAGGAAGAGCTACAGTGGCATTATTGTTATTATGGTGATGAGCTGTTTCTTCATGGGATTTGTAGATGCACTCTGGCAGCCTGGATATGCAGTAAAGTCAGCATTAAAGATCATAGCCTTTATGATAGTACCATGTTATTATAGTTATAGAAATAAGAATATTAATCTTAAATCCTTATTCGTTTTCAGACCAAAGGAAATGGTTTATGCTGTATCAATGGGCGTAGGAGTTTATGCATTTATACTGTTATGCTATTTTACCATTGGGGGTTTTTTTGACTTTTCAAAAGTTACGGGAGCCTTAAATGAAAATGTAGGAGTTAATAAAGCAAATTTTGTGTACGTTGCAATTTATATTTCACTTGTAAACTCACTTTTAGAAGAATTTTTTTTCAGAGGTTTTGTGTTTATGAATCTAAAGAAGCTAGTGGGCAGAAATCCCGCTTATCTGGTGAGTTCAACAGCTTTTGGGGCTTATCATGTAGCTATGATGACTGGTTGGTTTTCTTTCGGATTGTTTTTACTTTTACTGGCAGCCCTTATTGCAGCAGGGTTACTTTTTGACTGGCTGAATGAAAAACAGGGTAACATATATAATTCCTGGTTTGTACATATGTTTGCAAATTTTTCTATTAATACTGTGGGATTTATACTATTTGGCATACTTTAAAAAATGCGGATTGAAATTTTAACAGCTTAAGAGCATAATAAAAAATATGGAAAACAAAGGAGGAAAAATACGAATATGATAAGTATTTTAAGAAAATTCACAAGTGTACTATTAATGAGCATCATGCTGACTGTGATGGTCACACCTGCATTACCAGCGTTTGCGGATGCTTCATATAAAGATGTACCAGCAGACAGCTGGGCCGTTCAGTCTATTGCTGATGCAGGCAGATATGGTCTGATGAAAGGACAGTCAGAAGGAAATTTCGGCTATGGCAAAACCATTACAAAAGCTGAATTTGCAACTATTTTATGTAATATGATGAAGTGGCAGACAGTAAAACCAGTGCAGCCTTCTTTTTCTGATGTGTCAAAAGATCAATGGTACTATTCATACATAGAAACTGCGTTAACCAACGGCGCTATTGATAAAACAGGAAGTTTCTTACCTGACTCCCCAATCACAAGGGAAGAAATGGCGGTAATGTTTGTAAAAGCTCTGGGACTTTCTGGTGCTGCAAAAGTTGCAGAATCATCTGCTTTACAGTTTACTGACGTAACCTCCGATAAAGGGTATATCGGTGTAGCATACGATATAGGAATGATTACTGGAGTCTCTCCAAATTCTTTTGCACCGGCTAATACTGCAAAACGTGAGGAAGCAGCAGCAATGCTGTCGAGAGTTTATGCAAAATATTATGGAAAAACAGATTTCTTACATAGTTTTTATGCTATTTCATCTTATGCTCAAAAGGATTTAACGAGCCAAATGGATGCTGTGACTTTTGGATGGAGTGCTATGGTCAATGATTCTAAAGGTGTGTGGCTGAACACAGGAAGTGAAGGAAGTAACGAGTTTAAAATTCCGTCAGGCTATGAAGATGTTATTTCTTATGTGGAAGGAAATAAAACAAAGGCACATCTGGGGGTCTATATGGACACTTCAGATGGAGTCAAAGATATGCTTCTTAGCGGGGATAAACGTAAAGCTGCAGTGGATGCAATAATGGCGGAACTAAACCGGAATTATGATACAATCGGAAAAAATCCTTATAGTGGTGTAACTATCGATTTTGAAGGATTAAAAGGTTCTGATGTTAAACAGGGCTTTAACTCATTTTTAACGGATCTTTCAACCCAGCTTAAAGCAAAAAATAAGACCCTTTATGTGACAGTACAACCTGTGCTTTATAATAGCACCTATTTTGATGGGTTTGATTACAGAACCATTGGTCAACTGGCAGATAAAGTGATTTTAATGGCTCATGATTACAACCCAACCTCACTAGACGGATATAAGGGAACAGACTGGTATAAAAACACTGCTTTAACACCTATTGGAAGTGTGTATTATTCCCTGAAAGCTATTACTGACAGTTCAACAGGTGTGGCAGACAAAAGTAAAATCGTACTGGCAATAAGCTTTGCAACTGTGGGATGGGAAATATCAGATGATGGAAAACTGGTTTCAACTGCTCCACTCCATGCAAACACAGAATCCGTATATAAGTGGATGAGTGCTTCAGGAACGGAAAAAGGATTTTCTGCAGTCTATCGTAACCCATACATAAAATACACAAACTCTGAAGGCAAAAAAGTATTTTTATGGTATGAGAATGAGCAAAGCGTATTTGAGAAAGCAGCGCTGGCCAGAATGCTGGGCATAAATGGAATTTCAATCTGGAGATTGGGCCTGATACCTGATTACAGCGGGTATAGTGTTATGAACAGCTTAAAGTAGAGAAGAATAAAGAAAGACACAGCCATGCATAGAAATAATTCTTTGCATGGCTTTTTTATTCAGATTCAGCCATTGTCTGCTGTAAATCAGCCTTCAACTGTTTATAATAATCATCTCCCCAACTGCACATCATACTAAGAATAGGCATTAAAGTATGGCCCAAATCAGTTAGTGAATATTCCACTTTGGGTGGAACCTGAGGGTAGACTTTTCTTAAAACCAAATTATCTGCTTCCAGTTCTCTTAGCTGTTGCGTCAGCATTTTCTGAGTAATATGTGGCAGAAGCTTTTTTAATTCATTAAAACGAAGGGTACCTTTTGTGCCTAAATGCCAGATAATGACGGGTTTCCATTTGCCCCCGATTAAATCAATGGTGATTTCAAAGGTGCAGGTATAATTTTTATTTTTTAATTGTAAATTACAGTTTGAACTCATTTTTATTCTCTCCACAGTATCTTTTAAGGTACTATAATACATAATAGTGCGTACTTGTTATAATAAAACTTAATTTATATAATGGTATCATAAGCTATGTAAAATTTCAATAAGGAGGGTTTTATATATGAATGCAATATTGACCAGAAGAAGCATTAGAAAATATAAAGATATTAAAATCAGCGATGAAATTGTTGAAGAACTATTAAAGGCAGGTATGGCGGCACCGTCTGCCTTAAATGAGCAGCCTTGGGAGTTTATCGTGTTAAGAGACAAGGATGTTATGAGAAAAATAACGGAGATACACCCTTATTCCCAGATGCTGTTAAATGCAGATGTAGCAATTGTAGTTTGTGGCGATGAGGCAAAGGAAAAGTATAAAGGCTTTTGGATACAGGATTGTTCCGCTGCCACAGAAAACATTTTAATTGCGGCTGAGGATAAGGGTTTAGGTGCTGTCTGGCTGGGGGTTTATCCTTTAGAAGACAGGATAAATGGACTAAAGCAGCTTTTAAATCTGCCCTCAGGGGTAATTCCTCTCTCCATAATACCGATAGGGTATCCGGACGAGGATAAAAAGGTTGAAACCAGATTTAAAAGAGAAAGAATACATTTTGACAGATGGTAGTCAGAAGATAAACGGAGATTTTAATTTATAAAAATGGAGGGTAAAAATAATGAAAGTTGTTGCATTTAATGGAAGTCCTAAAAAGGAAGGAAATACTTATCACGCCATAAAGATGGTTGCACAAGAACTTGAAAGAGAAGGTATAGAAGTTGAAATCATACATGTAGGAAATAAATGCATACGGGGATGTCTTGCCTGCAATTCATGTGCAAAAAATGGAAAGTGTGTTATAGACGATGAAGTAAATATGTGGGTTCAGAAAATGAAGGAGGCAGATGGGATTATCTTAGGATCCCCAGTTCATTATTCTGCAATAGCAGGTACGATGAAATCATTCCTGGACCGTGCTTTTTATGTTGCCAGCAATGCAGGACTGCTAAGACACAAGGTTGGTGCAGCAGTAGTGGCAGTCAGACGTACTGGGGGCATTGCTACCTTTAACCAGTTAAACAATTATATACATTATTCAGAAATGCTTATGCCTAATTCAAATTACTGGAATGTAGTACACGGAACGGCACCAGGAGAAGTTAGCGGGGATGAAGAAGGCAAGCAGATTATGGGCGTACTGGGAAAAAACATGGCCTGGCTGATGAAGCTGGTTGAAAGCGGGAAAGAAACAGTAAAAGAACCTGAAAGGGAAAAAAAGGTATTTACTAACTTTATTCGATAGTTTAAATTAAGAGAATATAAGAACATTGTCAGAGTGAAAGACTTTATTAGTTTGGCAGAGCTTTGTACAATGTTCTTTTTTATTGTGCAATAAACAACAAATGGTATGAGGGAATTTCATTTATAAAAGCACATTTCATGTGGCCTATACAACATTTCATGCTTAAAGGGTTGAAATAAATTTTGGTAGTAATAACATATATTTGAAAGGAAGTGGCTATATGAAGAAATCAGATTATATAGAAGAAGTTTTGTTAGTTATTTTTACAATTGGTCTTATGTGCTATTTAGATGAAAGAAATTTAAATTTAATTGATGTTACGGGAATTCTTCCCTTTATGCCAGTTCTATTGATTGGTATACTGGTTTATGTTTATATAGACAAGCATAAAAAAAAATAATTAAACATCAGTAACCTTAAATATTAAGGTATCTTAGTATGTTACTCCTATGGTATACTGGAAGAAGCATATTTTAACAATTTAAGATAAATTAGAGCAACGAACAACTATTTATTGTAACAATCCAAGGCAGATATACAAAAAATAGAAAGAGAAATTCTGGATTTTTAATCCGTATATGTTTTCTAATGAAGGGAAAAGAAATATGAGAACAATAATGCCATTTATTTTGCTGCTGGTTAATATTGTGGTTATAGGTTTTATTGCTTATTATATCATTAAAAAGGCTGTAAAAGCTGGTATATATGAAGCCATGAAAAAACAGCAGGAGTTGGAAGAGATGACCAGGCAGCAGGAAGAAACCCATGAGCAATAATCAAAAAAAGACAGGGGGAGTTAAAGTGCTTAAATCTAAGGAGCATCAAAACCAAGAAGGTTATGTAAGCCAATACTTAGATATTGTTACTTGTACACAGATGAAAGAGATTGAGCAGCAAGCCAATGAAGCGGGATTAAGTTATTATAAAATGATGGAAAATGCCGGAAATGCAGCTGTTAGATTCATTGTAGAAAAATCACAGAAAATTGAAAATCGTATAAATGATGCAATCATATTTTGTGGCAAGGGCAATAATGGGGGAGATGGATACGTAGTGGCAAGAGAACTGGCAGTCAGGGGAATGAACGTAACTGTAGTTATGGCAGATGGTCAGCCAAAGACGGAAGATGCTATAAAAAATGCAAATATCGTTCTTAGAAGAGGAATACCTGTTATAGACGCGAAGGCATATTTTCAAGATATTCCTGAAATTGTTGAAGCTGCAGATATAGTAGTGGATGCCATTTATGGTACAGGTTTTCACGGCAGCTTTCAGAAAACGGTAAGGGATTGTGCCAAGCTGATAAATGACGGGTCTAAGAGCGATACAAAAAAGATGGTCTTTGCTTTGGATATTCCCACTGGATTAAATGGAGATGTAGGAGAACCAGATGCGGATACGGTAGTAGCAGATTACACCATTGCATTTCACAGGCTCAAGCCCGTACACCGTTTAAAGGAAGCAAGCCCTTATTGTGGTGAAGTAGTAGTTGCTTCTATAGGAATCGATTAAAAAGAAGAATTTAACTTGAATATATTACCAATTTATATTATAATATAAGAGTGTATCAGGGGATTTTAAAGTTTGGGGAAACGGAGATTAAAATGTACGCTTTTTTTGCAGTAGCAGTAGAAGTATTGAAATATAAGTCTGATAAAATATAAATGCAGATAAGTCATTTTGGCTTATCTTTTTTTGTGCGGAGTTTTGTTGGGGATGGAAATATGGCAGATGAACAAGAAAAGACACTAAACTGGCAGAGCAGCCTTCCCATGTTTAGGGAGAACGAACTGTGGCTGAATGACCAGGCGTCAAAGGGTATGATTATAAAGTATTTTGCTTTGGATTATGCTTGCTTTGTAGAAGATCATTCACAGAACAGAACCTATAAATTTGTTGTAATATCCGAAAAAAATGCTGAAAGGCAGATTAGAAACATAGAGCACCAAGGCTTTATTTTTGTGGAAAGCTACAAAGAGTATTATCTGTTTTATACCAATAGGAAATATGCGTATACACAACCTCGGTTAGATGCTGAAATGACTGAATTTGCAAGGAAGTGGTTTAACTGGCAGCTGGTTAGAAAGTATGTGGGGAAATTGGCTGCAATGCTTCTTTTTGGATTGAACCTTTTGTTAGTACGGGATGTGTTTTTACAGGGACTTATGGAAATCTCAAGCATATTTTCTCTTTCGCTGCTCAGTATTTATATGGTTAAGATAATAAACTATTTAACAGAGTGCAGAAGCTTAATAAAAAATAAAAAGTATTATTTAACGGGGGAATCTTATGTATCATACCAGATAAGTAAAAAATCACATCTAAATTCTATTTTAACAATTACGTTTTGTGTCCTACTGGGCATTTCTATTTTAAAATATTTTTATACTGAAAATACACATTACCCTATTAACGAAGTTAGAAAAGTGATGCCTGTTGTGATGATGCAGAATATAGAAAAAGATTATAACTTCAATAAAGAAATCCTACCCTTACAAAAAACTGCGGGTGAAGAAAATTATGCTACCATAAGACATACCTTACTGGCACCAAAGCAGTATATGGCAACACAGGGAGTTCAATATCATTTTATGAATATCCATTATTATAAAGTGACAATTGGAACTCTTGCAAAGCCCTTAGCCAGAGAGTTATGTATGGACAGCATTTTTATAAAAAGTGAAGATATCAAATGCATAGAATATGATGATTTTGATGCCGTCTACATCAGTGATGACAGTTGGCAGAAGAAGGTTTCCGTATGTAAAGGAAAACAGGTCTTGTCCATTACATATTACGGGGATAGAGCAATTGCTGATATTCTCAGTGAAATTAGTAAGGTACTATGAACTATAAAAAAGTGATAGTGAAAGAAGGAGTAATATGAAAAGAAAAGTATTGGGGGCCATATTAACTTTAGCCATGGTTATGAGCATGGCTATGCCAGTATATGGTGGGCAGAGCAGTAACGTAAACATCACATTGCCTAATTTTAAGGTTACTATGAACGGTGAGGTAGTTAATAATGACTACAGCAAGTATCCATTAATTGTTTACAATAACATTACTTATTTCCCTATGACCTATAGTGATTGCAGGTATCTTGGGATTGAATCCATTTGGAAGGGTAATAAAGAAGGATTATTGGTGGATGCCACGGGGGTGACGGCAGCATATAATCCATATATTTCTTCTTCTAGGAACGGCAAGAGCTATGCTGCAACAATCTGTACTTTTCCCATTAAGGTCAATGGAAAAGCAGTAGATAACAGTAAGGAACAGTATCCGCTTCTCTCCTTCCGTGATATCACATATTTTCCTATGACCTGGAAGTATAGTGTGGAACAGTTTGGATGGGACTATAGTTTTGATGGAAAAAATGGTCTGGTTATAAAATCAAAAAATAAAAAGCTTCAACAGATTTCCCTTCCAAAGGATAGAGCAAATGAAAATCAATATAGCATTTATGCAGGCAGAAAGAGTACCTGTGTAATGGTAAAAAGTGGGTATTTATATTATGACAATAGTACAGGTGGAATCATGCAGGCACCCCTTTCCAACACCGCTAAGGTAAAGAAATTGTATCAGCTGCAAAAAGATTTATATTCTGAAGAAGATTATGATAGGCATTGCTTCTACGAAGAAAATGGTAAGGCTATGTTATATTATCATTCAGGCGGAGCTACTATGGGGGCCGATTATAGACTTGAATTAAATTCTGATGGAACTACAAGGGAAATTCAATCGGATTATCATCAGACGACAGCAATTGGAGATAAACTTTTTATGGTTTGGGTTGGGCCGATGCCAGGACCAGGGGGGTTAAGTATGCAAAAAAAAGGTCAAACAGAGTCAGTGTCAATTGGAGGCTGCGACTATTGGTATGACACTTTATTGGTTAAAAGCTTTGGGGGCATACCTGATCTGGCAGGATGTTTTGGTGGAGTACCGGATGTTTCACTTATAGGAAATCAATTGTATTTAAGAGCATCTAAAGTATTACAAAAAGCCAGTGATGGAAGTTATAAATTAGATACAAAGCAAGTGTACAAGGTAAATATTGATACGAATGAAGTCACTAAAGTAAGTAATTCTAAAGAGGCTGTTGATACGGCTCAAATTGAAGGAGACAATCTTTATTATTTGAGTAAGGGCAATATTTATAAAATGTCACTTCAAGATGGAAAAGAAGTTTTTCTTGGAAAGGCGGAGGGATTACCTGAATTCGAATCTGAAATTATTTTTAAAGTGCTGGGTGGAAGGGTTTATTTTGCAAAAGAAAATAAGCAGTTATATACGTTAGGAAATAATGTTTCACTTAATCCAAATGCTGAACTGGTATCAATTAGGATAACCGGAGATAACAAAGAATATTTAGCGTGCACATTTAGAGAGACAACCAATGCCAAGTACAGAATTATAGTATTTGACAAATCTGGTAAGGTTATTTTTAAAACTTCTGACTGCGGAAGCAATGTGACTGTAGAGGGAAATACACTATACTTCTATAATATCACTACAGAAAATGCATGCAGCTGTAAAATAAAGTAACGCGTATCAAGGGGAGTAAAAGATTGGGGAGATTATGTCATTTGGTTTAAAAGTTTGGCTGGTAATATGGTCAATAGCTACTATTTTTTTTATGATTAAAAGTTATATAGATCCATATAATGATCGTTTTTTATATAATCAGATTGAAAATTATATATTTATATTTACACCTTCTTGTTGTGTTTTTTTTATAAGTATTTATTTTCAAATCCTTAAGAGCTTTTTTAAGAACATAGCAATACCATGTTGTATTGCAATTATTACTTATTTTATAGTTTTAATAGCTGCCCTGCCATATGGTTTCTTTGGATGTCTGCTGGCAGGTCTGGTGATGATTCCGGTGGGTTTTTTTCATTACAAATTATCCGTTACTTTTTTTGGGGATATTGAATTTTAATTACGAGAGATTAGGGGAAACAAAATGTTAATTTCACAGATTTTATGGATGTTTAGACAATTTTTAATTTTTGCAGTACTGGGTGTGGCTGGTTTAGCCGTTATATTTTCAATCATTTATTTTGTCATATATAAAAAAGTAATGAAGGGACAGAAAAGAATAAACTTTAAGCAGACTATAAAAATAGGCCTGTTTATGTGCTATATTCTAATGGTTTTGTATGCTACTTTGTTTAGCAGAGAGTCAATGGGATATTGCTCTGTAAATCTGGACCTGTTCAGCTCATATCGTGAAGCGTGGAACAGTTTTACTCTGAGAGGATGGCAACTTTTAATTTTAAATATTGTCATGTTTGTTCCTTTTGGTATGCTGTTGCCTTTAATTCATAAAAAGTTTAAAAGTATGATATGGACAGCTTCTGCAAGTGCATTATTTACGCTGGTTATTGAAACAGTACAACTAGTCTTTAATCTTGGAGTTTTCGAGGCAGATGACTTAATGAACAATTTCGCTGGTGCCATGATAGGATATGGGCTGACCATGGTTGTATTGACAGTATTACATAAAGAAGGAGCATGGCCAAGGAAAGTCATATGTTATTTATTGCCGTTATTACTGGTTGCCTGCGTGTATGCAGGGATTTTTATAAAATATCATACCAATGAGCTGGGAAACCTTGCTGAAGCTTATAGCCAGGAAATCAGGTGCGAAAACGCACAAATCCATTCAGATATAACCCTGTCAAAAGAAAGTAAAAAAGGTGTTATATATAAAACAAAGGTGTATGACAAGAAAACAGGAGCTGAATACGCAGAACAGATTTTTAAGACTATGGGGATACCTGTGAAGAAGCTGGGCATCGTTCAGTATAATGATAACGCAATCTATTCCACGTTATATCATGATAAGGAGCACACCCTATGGATGGACTATGCTGGAGGACTATACGATTACACAGATTATTCCTTTGGAGACTTTAAAACGGCCAGTGGGATGGCTCAGGAAGAGGCTGTACTTTCCGCATTGAAGAAAATGAATGTGGTTGTGCCAGAAGGACTAAACTTTGTCAGTGAGGAACAGGACGGACAATTTTGTTTTAAAGCAGATATGATAAAATATCAGAACAAATATCTTTTAGGAGACCTTAGGGGTACTATTTATGAAGATGGTGTTATAAGAAATTTAAGTAATTACCTGGCAACTTTGGAAAAATATAAGGATGTAGATATGATGAGCGAATCAGAAGCTTTTGATGAAATTAAACAGGGGAAATTTAAACTGTATCTGGAAGATGAACTGTCTTCTCTTACAGTTCAAGCTGTGAAATTAGAATATAGACCAGACAGCAAGGGATTCTATCAACCAGTTTATAGTTTTAAAGTACGAATTAATGGAAAAGAAGATTTCATAGACATACCAGCTTTGATTTAATGTATGAGGAAATTTTTATTGGGAGATTTTATGCAAAATATGGAGGACAAGATAAAAACTTATTATAATTTATTGCTTAATGTTTTTGCCAATACAAAAAGAACAAAGCATATTAAGTCTGTACTTTGTCAAAGACTGACATCTGAATATAATGAATTATCTGCCAAGCAGGATTATGAAAGTTCAGATGAAATACTGAAATTTGAGAAAGACATTACAAGTAAAATAAATCTAATGAAAAAGAATCTTACTGGAGTTGTGGGAATTCGCATTGAACTTGATAAAAGTCACCATAACGTGGCAGAAGATATGACGGTAATTTTTAATTCTTCGTATAATAAACCAGAAGCTGATAAAGAAAAAATCTATATGAATATTATTAAAGAAATCAGCAAAATAGATTTTTGTTTTTTACCATCTGTTGAGGATTGGTGGTTTGACTGCAACCAATGCTTCGTGATATGTGCTCTGGACGAAAAGGGTGGGTGTATTGGAAGCATGGGAGATTATTCCGGTGTAGGTGATGAAATCCCTGTTGGCTATATTTCAACAGAAGGATATTATGGGCAAGTGGCAAAAAATCTGAAAGAGTTTTTAGAACTTGTAGTATTTTATCCATTTTGGCGTGATGTGATAGAATGTCAGCAAAGTGGAAAAAGTTATGATGTAGTGAAGATGGAAAAAGAATGGGCAGAAGGTATAGCTGAGTATCATAAGAAACAGACAAAAATAGCCATTGACCTTCAATTGCATAAAAATGCTGATTCAATAAGCCATATGTTTATAAATTTACAGCAGACGAAAAATTTCCTAGTATGGGCATGCGATGACAAAAATACCAAATTTAAAATGCTTTTACAGTTGTAGTAATTAAATAATATTAGGATTGACATATATCGGTCATCTATATATAATAATATGTAGATGACCGATATATAGATGGTCGAGATATATTCAAAGGGGGACTTTAATAAATGAAAGTAGATAAAAGCCTGACCAGCGGAAGCACTACCATGCTAATTCTTAAACTTTTGGAAAATCAGGATATGTATGGGTATCAGATGATAGAAGAACTGGAAAATAAGTCTAAAAATGTATTTACATTAAAGGCCGGGACCTTGTATCCGATTTTACATTCATTGGAGCAGCAGGGGATGATTACTGCTTATGAAGGATTATCGGAAGAGGGGCGTACAAGAAAGTATTATAAGATTACAGAAAAGGGTAAAAAACTTTTTTCAGAAAAGAAAGAGGAATGGACTGTTTATGCCAAAGCAGTAAAAGACGTGCTGGGAGGTGTTTCTTATGCCACAGTGTAATGAAGAACAAACCTTTGGCAAAGCCGGTGAATATGTGAAAAAGGTATGCGAGCAGATTCGCTGGGGCAGAGCACACAAAGTAATCTCTGAGGAACTGCTGAATCACATAGAAGATCAGAAAGAGGCTTTCATCAAAAAAGGGCAGAAGGAACAAGAGGCAGAAAGAAATGCTGTATTAGAGATGGGCGATGCGGTTAAAGTAGGACAGCAGCTTGATCGGACTCACAGACCAAAGCCTGAATGGGGAACGATGGTAATCCTTTGTATTTGTCTTATACTAGGGGCTGTTGTGCAATTTATTGTTAGCTATTATTCGGGGATGAATGGTGAAAACTATGATTCTGCCTTTAAAGATTATTTAGTGTCTGTTCCATTTGGGCTGGCGGCTTTTTTATTTGTATATTTTGCAGACTTTTCTTTAATCATAAGAAGTCCAATATTTTTCTATTTTAGTATTTTAGCTGCTTCTGCGGGTATTATAATTAATTCTACAGCCAGGTTTGGAACCTATGGACATATCCTTTGCACGGCTATGATTTTGTGCCCCATGTATGCGGCTATTGTGTACAATTACAGGAATAGCCGGTATGACGGAATTATAAAATCAGGACTTATAGCTGTTTTAACTCTTGGAGTTTTTGCTTATGGGGGAGGATATATGGCATGTTTTCTATTTGCCATATCCGGGCTTATTATCCTGTCAACGGCCATCAGTAAAGGCTGGTTTTTAGTCAAGAAGTGGAAAGCATTCTTATTAGTATATGTTCCAGCCTTATCCGTATTAATGTATACTCTTTTAGCGATACAGGCACATATTAGCCTGAGGGGAAGAGGTATCATTTTTCCACTTGGTAGCTTGATTCACCAACAAGAAAGCGGAGATTTTTACGTTTTAATGGTGCTTAAGCAGTATATACAAAATCTAAGACTATGGGGGGAAGGAATGCCAGCCTTTCCTAATTCATTAAGTCCGGCGACCATTGAAAAAATATTACCCTGCTGGGGGTCTGATTACTCATTAGTTTATATTGCCTATAAATTTGGCTATGTTTGTGCGGCTATTTTAATTGCGATTCTAGTATTGCTACTTATAAGAATGCTTGTTATTACCTTAAGACAAACAAGTGAATTAGGATTTATTGTGTGTCTTTCTGTTACTATAGAACTTTTTATCCAATCGGCTTTTTATATATTAAGTAATCTTGGCATCATGGCAGCTGTAGCTGGACCATTGCCATTCATTACATATGAAGAAAAGAGTTTTATTGCCAATATGTACTTAATGGGACTGTTTTTATCGGCATATCGAAACAAATCTATAGTAAGTGATAAACAAGCGACAAAATCCAAAAGTTTATGTTTTTGGTCAATATTAAAAAAGAAAAAAAGTACTGGTGGTGACAACTATGCAGAAATATAAAGGGACAAATGATACCACCAACAGTAAGACTGATGAATTTATAATTAAAGTTTGTGAACAGATTCGCTGGAAAAAGGCGCACAATAGTATTTCGGAGGAATTGATAAATCACATAGAAGACCAGAAAGAAGTATATATTAAAAAAGGTCAAAAAGAAGAAGAGGCAGAGAAAAATGCCATATCAGAAATGGGCGATGCGGTCGTAGTAGGACAGCAGCTCGATTGGACTCACAGACCAAAGCCTGACTGGGGGATATTGGCAATAGTCGGGGTGTGTATATTAATAAGTGTAGCATTACAGTATTTTATTTCCTTAAATGTTACGGAAGGAGGCTGGGAGGCAAGGGGATATTTTTATCACTATTTAAAAGGCATACCATTTGGTATAGCTGCTATGATTGGGATGTATTTCGCGGATTACAGTATAATAGGAAAATATCCCAAGATATCATACAGCACTGTGCTCATGGTATGCGTATTAATGTTCAATTTTGCACCTCGATTGAATTATGTTTATATACATGTCTTTTATTTTGCCATGCTGTTGATACCACTTTATGCAGGATTTGTGTACAGCCAGCGTGGAACTGGATATTTAGGATTGGTTTACAGTGGTGCAGTAGGAGTGATTAGCTGTATCGTATTTGAGTGGGGACCATCGCTCGTGGCAGTATGGATGTTTTCCATAAGTGGTGCGGTTATACTTACGGCGGGCATTAAAAAAGATTGGTTTCAGATACAAAAGAAATATGGCTTAACTTTAGTCTGGGTACCTGTGGGACTTTTAATAGCAGCACCTTTGATTTTTTGCTTCAGACGATTTAAATATATGTTTATCACAGATGGAGCTGAATATGCTCAAGGCTATATGCTGAAAATGATAAGAGGTTTTCTTTCAAATTCAAAGTTATTGGGGCAGGGTGATTTGCCGCCTTTTATAACTCAAGAAAGTTTGAACGCTGCAAATGGAAGGGTTATAGAGGAAGTTCTGCCCTCTTGGCACAATGACTATTGTTTGACCTATATGATTCACAAGTTTGGATGGGTTGCTGCAGTAATGGTGATTGCTTTGGTGGTGTTTCTTTTAATCAGATTATATAAGATAGTAAATACGCAGAGTAGCCAGTTAGGATATATTGTGGCTTTAGGAGTGATTATGACTATAGTATCTCAGTGTGTAATTTTTTTGTTTGCGAACTTGGGTATATGCGGTTGGCATTCACATCCATTACCATTTATTTCTCCGGGAAATATAAGCTTCATTATCAATATGGGCCTGATGGGTCTGATACTTTCTGTGTATAGAAACAATTCAATTGTCCGGGACAGGATGGTTAAAATTAAATCAGCCGGAAAATCAAAAGGTTCGGACATGGAACAATATAGCCTGAAATTAGGGAAATGGCAGGTTTCCATCAGAAAGCTGTAGACCTTGTCCTTTTATTAGTTTTGGAACCAGAATACTTAAAAATTTTTCTACCGCCAGTTATTTATCAACTGGCGGTATTCTTATGCACCTAGAATATATTTATCGTTATAGTTTTTCTTACTCATTAGCAGTATTTTTCTACTAATGAATCCAGAAAACATTTACCTGTCCTGGAAATTCTGTTTAAGTCATTTAGCACTACAATGATTTCTTTTTTTGTATCGAATGCTAATTCAATAACTTTTACATTGTATTTCAATTTTTTTGCCAGGGTTTTATTTATAACGGTCAGACCTAAATCTTTTTCCGCCATGGCAACGGATGACAAAAAATCAGGTGATTCTAATACTTTATTTAACCGGATGCCTTTCTTAAGTGCCAATTCCTCTAAAAGGGTGAATTCCTCATTTTCTTTTGAACAGACAAAATTTAATTCTGGCAATTCTTCAAAAGTAATCTTTCTATTTAAAATGTTATTGGGGGAGGCGATTAGGCAGAGTTCTTCATCTGTCAGTTTGACACCAATCAACTCAGAAATAACAGGGGAATACATAAATCCAAAATCTATGGACTGGTTTTTTACCATATCCTGAATTTCTTTGCTGTTTCCCAAAGTGAACTCATAAGTAACATTAGGATACTTTTCCCTGAATTCCACCATTATATCTGAAAGCCAGGTATGGGCAACTGAATGTACCAGGCCAATCTTTATAATGCCTTTATCAATATTGTTAATAGATATAGCCCTTTCATTTAAAGTATCATAGCTATTACATACTTCTTTAATAAAAGGTAAAAGTTCAATTCCCTCATTTGTTATTTTTATTCCGGATTTATTTCGAAATAAGAGGGTCGTATGAAGTTCTTCCTCTAAACTGTTTAACATCTGACTAATGGCAGACTGAGTATATCCCAGACATTTTCCGGCTTTTGTAAAGCTGTTTAACTCAACCACTTTGAGAAAAGCTTTATATTTTGTATAACCCATTTTGTTTACCTCATATTAGAAATGCTTATTACATACATTAAAAAGATTCGTTTTACTTATTTATATATTGATAATATACTAATATTAAAGAATATGCAATATATTGCAAAGACATATGAGGCTCATAGAAAAAGAAAATTCAGGGGAGGAAAAGAACGTGGATGATATCATGGATATAAAATGTAAATGTGATGACCTTTTTCAAAAGGCTATGGAAAATCACTCATTTATGCAGGTCTTTTATGGAGAGATAGAAGGAGATGAAGAGGAGATTGCCTTGAAAAACAAGCTGATTCTTTTGAATAAGGCTATTGATGACTTCCAGACAGATTTGTGTGGGTGTGGACATGGCATCAGAATCCAGTCCATGAAAAGTCTCATTCGGGAAATCCAGAGTTATATTTAATCGTAGTAGTAAATTTTAAAGGAGAATTTTTATGACTTTTATGCCGTTTATTTGTTTAGGTGTTGGTTTACTGGTAAGTATCAGACAACTGCCGGGAAAGATTTTACAAGTTGTAGACTGGGTTATTAATATTGCTTTAATTGTGTTAATGCTGACAATAGGAATGAACATAGGTATTAATGATTCAGTTATGCTGAATTTACCCGTGATCGGATTAAATTGTGTGGTCATATCCCTAAGTGCAATTATATTTAGTGTTTTATTGGTTATTTTAGTAGAAAAAACCCTGCTGCCTCTTTCGGCACTGCAGGAAAAACTGTATCTGGAAAAAATGGATGTGAGCAAGGAAGTGGATATTAGCCAGGAAGAAGAAAAGAAGACTTCACCATTAGTCTGGATTATGCCAGTAAGCATTATAGCTGGTGTAGTGATAGGTTATACACTTTTACAGGAGAGCTTTTCTGTATATCTGAACTACAGTCTGTATGGCTCATTAATTCTTTTATATACGGGAGTAGGCATAAGCCTTGGAACGAATAGAAAAGTGTTCAGGTACGTTAAAATACTGGGTTTTAAAATTATTTACATATCGTTGGCTATCTTTATAGGAAGTTTAACTGGAGGAGCCTTAGCTGGGATTATCCTTGGTCTGCCTTTACATGTATCTATGCTTTCAGCAGGGGGAATGAGTTATTATAGCATAACTGGGGCATATATGACACAGGTATACGGCATAGAAACAGGAACCTATGGCTTTATGGTAAATGTAATGCGGGAATTCTTCACTGTAATATTCCTGCCGGTTTTAATAAAACTCAGCAAAGGAAGTCCTATTGCAGGTGGTGCAGCTGGAAATATGGATACCATGCTGGTGCCTGTAACTAAATTTGTAGGGCCGGAGCTGGGGCTGGTAGCACTAATTACTGGTGTGATATTAACGTTCTTCGTTCCTTTCGAATTACCATTGCTATCAAACATAATGAATAGTATACTATAATCCTAAGCAGGCGTAAGCCTGCTTTTTCTACGTTTGTGTTACATTTTGGAAAATCTATTGCTAAACCTGATCTATCATTATAGAATAAGAAAATAATGTAGAACGAAAACATATTTCAAAATTCAGGGGGGTTCTAAATGACAAAGAGATTGCTGGGGTTGTTTTTACTGATAACAATAATTGCCCTGCTGGGAGCTTGTGGAGAAAAGAAGGAAACGGAAAGTACGGAAAGCCCAAAAGTGATAAAACAGCAAGCGGAAAAGCTGGTAAAAGATAAACTGCTGTCCTCATATAAAGAAATGGGACTTGATATAGAAAAATATGAAATCAGTAATATCAAACTGGCAGCACAGGTACCTTATGGTAAAGGTGGTACTTTTGATTATTATAGTGTTCAGATCAGATTGAAACCCAGACATCCTGAACAAACAAAAAAAATAGAAAAGAGGGATCAGATTAAAATCACCAGTGACAATGAGGGCTGGATTGTAAAGAATTCTGGTATTGGAGATATTTTTATTTCTGCTTTTCATGAGGGTAAAGAACTCTATGAATTTTTATGGCTCCGGGAAAAAGAACTTCCGAGAGATAAAAAAGGAAAATTAGATTTCCGTGGATTTACTAAATATCGTTACGGGCAGATAAGTCCGGTAAAAGTTGAAGAGGAATATACCTTCCTTATTAATGGTACAAAGATAAGTATTGGGCAAAATGATAAAGGAAAGCTGCCATTGACTGATGCCAAAATAACTAAAAGAGACCCGGGGGATTTAATGCGGGGAGCTACAAGCTGTAGAAAAATCTGGAAATCCAAAGAAATCTGTGCAGAAACCTATACCTATTTTGAAAAGCATTATGAACCAGTATTAAGAATGGCTACAACAGACCCTCAGGTAAAAACCAATAGGGGAATTGGCGTAGGAAATACGGCGGAGGAACTTTTTAAGGCTTATGGTATAGATAATCTGGTCTTTTCCAGCAAAAATTTTGGTGGAGAGTGGTTCAACAGTTTTGCGGAGGAACAAAAACTATTAAAAGATAATGATAACTGGACCTGCTTTGGATTTACAGGAAAAGATACAACCCAGAATTACATAGCCTTTTACATGAAGGAAGGTAAAGTGACAGCAATTGAAATGGGCACAGGTTTTGATTATAAACCATTCGAAAAGAAGGAAATTCAGTATCCCCTGGAAGTGGAGCCTCTGATCAATGATCATATAGATGAACCTTCTGTGATGAAATATGATGTGGAACTTCCAAAAGTCAAATCCTCAGTGAATGGAAGTGATAACTTAAATGCCCTTATTCAACTTGATTTTCAAAAAATAATAGAATATTCCCAGAAAGGAAAATATGAACCAGATGTAAACAATTATTCATATCCTTGGGTTGAAATTAATTATAGTGTTAGCAATTTAAACGGCGTTGCGGTTTTAAATATTTTTACAAAATATTCATCTGCTGCAGGTTCCGGGTCTTCTAGTGAGGTTAAATCGTATTATTATGATACTACTTGCGGAGCAAGGCTGTCAGAAGAAGCCGCATTATTTAAAATGGGATATTCCAAAGAAAACATTATAAAATACTTTAAATTTTTCTGGCCGGAAGACTACAAAGACTATGGAGATGAAAGTCAATTCTATTTTGATAAAACAGGTGAACCAGTTTTTGTTATATATCAGTCTGTTTAAAATGGAAACATTCTAAATTAATAATTAAATATTAGAGAGGAAAAGAAAAATGTGTGCGACAATAAAAGATAAAATGGTTTTATTCGTTTTAATGGCAGTTCTTGTTTTAGGAATACCAACGACAGGATTTGCTGGTGAAAAAAATGTATCTGACAGCTTTAAAATCATAGGGTATTATTCAGGTGATTTATTTAATGAACCTGTGGAAAAACTGCAGACCGATAAAATGACCCATATAATGTATGCTTTTCTCATCCCCAGTGCAGATGGAACAGTAAAGCCCCTAAATAAGCCTGAACAGTTGGCAGCAGTAGTGAATAAAGCCCATTCAGATAAATGTAAAGTATATATTGCCCTGGGAGGATGGTCAGATGGAGGCGTTCCTCTGGCAGGGACTTTCGAAAAAGTGGCTGCAGATAATAATCTAAGAAGCAAACTTGTAAGTAGTGTTGTTGATTTTACAATATCCAACAATCTGGATGGAGTGGAAATTGACTGGGAACACCCCAATGCTGCTACAATTGCCGATTATGAAAAATTAGTAGTGGATTTATCAAAAGCATTGCAGAGCAAAGGGAAAAATCTTACTGCTGCGGTAAATGGTGCATGGTCTACAACTGCAGGCCCTGAAGTATCAAAGCTTATGACCGATAAGTGCCTGAATTCTTTTGAATTTATAAATGTAATGGGATATGATATGAATAATCAGGATCACAGTCCCTTATGGTTTGGTACCACATCCATTAACTATTGGCTTAACAGGGGCGTATCCCCAGATCGGATTGTGCTTGGAATGCCTCTTTACGCAAGGCCCAGCTGGCTTCAGTATCGGAACCTGGTAGAACAGGATGTAACAAATGCGTATAAAGACTATGCAGCTACAACTCCCAATGTTTCATATTATAATGGCTTGAATACCTTGAGGGAAAAAACATCCATCGCCATGAAAAAGGCTGGAGGAGTAATGTTTTTTGATGTAAACGAGGATGTTGACTGGCGCGATACTGAACTTGGAAAATATAGTGCAGTTTCGGAGGTTTATAAGACGGTAGAAAATGCAAAAGAGTTAACAAGAGCAGAAATGCAGAATTATGTTACAGTTGTTTTAAATAATCAAGTTTTAGAGTTTAATAAGAAGGCAGGCACAGGAGTACCATTTTTAGATAATAACCATAGAACGATGGTTCCTATGAGAAAACTGCTTGAAAGCATAGGAGCTGGAATTACCTGGGATAACGCTTCCAGGACAGTGACCGCTACTAAGAGCTTTCCTGCCAATAATGAGTATCCGGCAGGAAGAAATGTTGTTGTAAGGGTAACTATTGGAGATAGTTTTATAACTGTTGGGGGAACCGTGTGAACTTGGATACGGAAGCGGTTATGAAGGATGGAAGAACTTATTTGCCGGCAAGGGCAGTTCTGGAAGCATTTGGGTATGATTTATCCTGGAGTGATGCAAGCAGCACTGTTTATATAAAATCAAAATAATAAACGAAAGAAGGGGTATTAAATGAAGAAAAAGATTTTATTATTTGCACTAGTATTTACGTTAGTATGCTCAATAACTGCTTGTGGTAATAAGGCAGAAACTAACAAGGCAGATGCGTCAAAATCCCAGGAACAGGCAGGTACGCAAACAGAACAACCAGAAAAAGGTGAGAAGCTGTCTGTTTATGATTTAGCCATTTCAAAAGATATGAAATTGGACGGAAGTGTAAACAGCTATTTTGATGGCAATGCTGCAAAAGCAGTTAAAAAGATGGAGCCTATGCTTATGTCAGCAGCCAGATCTGTGACAAAAGATATGGGGACGGTGACGTTATCTGGGAATGAGAACAGTGAGTTCCAGTGGTACATAATACAAGGTTTAATTGCAGCTTATGGTGGAGATGATACAAATAAAACACAGGACAATGTTACAATGAACCTTGACATGGTGGCAAAGTATTTTATTTCATGTTTTGCTGACTTTAAGTTGCCGGTTCCTGATTTACCAAAAGATTTTGCAACAACCTTTGATAGTAATACAAGTGATTATAAAGTTCCTCGCTTAGATGTTCCGTTAACTTATTTTAATGTGAAAAATATCACTTTAAGCAAGGCAGCCAGCGCTTCTGATTCAAAAATGTCTGCATCCATAGTCATTGAATTGAGTGATCCTGAGAAAGAAGGAAATCCAGTTTACGGCACCGCTGAAGTTGAGGTTGTAAAAAATCCGGATTCCATTTATGGATACAGTCTGCAAAGCCTGACCTATGCAGAAAAATAAATTTATTTAAATGTATTAACTAAATAAATTCAGATTCATTCTGTTTAAAAAAGTTATAAAAGAATTTAACATTTTCAAGGCTGCTCCAATGGCAGACCTGAAAATCTTTTGTATCTAAGTTATAAATCTTTGCGTCTAAGGTGCAAAGAAGGAATGGTGAATGAGTGGCAATGATAAACTGGCATGACAGGTATCTTGCCCACTCATTTATTTTTTCTGCCAGAAGTACCTGGTTCTGCGGAGAAAGAGACATTTCAGGCTCATCTAATAAATAAAGGGAATCAGAATAAATACTATCTTCTAAAACCTGTAAGGTAGCTTCTCCATTTGAGTATTTTTCCAAAGCAAAACGAATCTCATCCAGACGTTTTTCACAATCCCATGAGTTTCCGTATTGTTCACGTTCATTTAGAGTCATACCATCTAAAGCCTTTTGATACAGATGACCCTGTTTCAGAATAGCATCCTGCTGTATTTTCTTAACCTCATACATGATGTCTTCACTTTTTATATATCTGCTGTGGGATGGAAGTACTTGAAAACTCTGTCCAAGCTCATTATCCCCAAAAGTAAAATCACATTCATCTATAAACTGATTAAAGTATAATAAATCACCTCTTATACTCTCAGCACCTGGAAGCTTTAATTTATTTGCTATGGTATTTAGCAGCGTGGATTTACCCGAAGCATTATTTCCATATAAAATGGTAATGGAATCAAAATTCAGGTGTCCGCAGTCCTTATGTTCAAATACATTATATGGGTAAGCATTTGTATTAGGTATCTTATTGTTAGAGATATCAAATCCATTTATAAAAATCATTTTGTCACCTATTTATCGTATTTTTATCAAAATAGAACAAATGTTCTAATAAGAGTATAATATATTTAAAGAAAAATAGCAATGAAAATTTCCCTAGGTAAAACAGGGCATAGGGGTTAAACTTATGGTATAATATGCAAAATAGAAATTAATAATTTTTTAAATTGAGTCTTTTAAAATGGGAATAAGGTTTTAGGATGATTATGACAAAGCATGAGGCATTAAAAAAATATTTTGGATATAGTAGTTTTAGAGAGGGACAGGAAGAATTGATTGATAGCATTTTACAGGGCAGGGACACCATTGGGGTGATGCCCACAGGGGCAGGAAAATCTATATGCTATCAAGTTCCAGGAGTAATGTTAGAGGGTATTACCTTGGTCATATCTCCGCTTATTTCCCTTATGAAAGATCAGGTAGGGGCGTTGAATCAAGCGGGAATAAGGGCGGCATATTTGAATAGCTCACTAACTCAGGGGCAATTTAGAAAGGCCTTACAGTTAGCTAAAGAAGGAACTTACAAAATCGTGTATGTTGCCCCTGAAAGGCTTGAATCAGAAGAATTTTTAGATTTTGCGTTACAGATTAAAGTGTCTATGCTATGTATTGATGAAGCACATTGTATATCCCAATGGGGACAGGACTTTAGACCTAGTTATTTAAAAATTCTTAATTTTATTGAGAAATTGCCAGAGAAACCTGTGATAAGTGCATTTACAGCCACGGCTACCAAGACGGTCAGAGAAGATATAATACGTATTTTAAAGGTAAAAGATTTTACACTTTTAGTTACTGGATTCGATAGGAGCAATTTATATTTCGCAGTAAAAAAGCCAAAAAATAAATTTGGATTTGTTGAAAAATATGTAGAAGATAATTGTGAAAAGAGTGGGGTTATTTACTGTGCCACCAGAAAAAATGTTGAAGAGGTGTGCTATAAGCTGCAATCTGTTGGATTGCCAGTAACAAGATATCATGCTGGATTATCTGATGAAGAGCGGAAGCAGAATCAAGAGGATTTTATTTTTGATCGAAAACCTATTATGGTAGCTACCAACGCTTTTGGTATGGGAATAGATAAATCAAATGTCAGATATGTTATTCACTACAATATGCCTAAAAATATTGAAAGTTATTATCAGGAAGCTGGACGTGCAGGAAGAGACGGTGAGCCTGCAGAGTGTATTTTGCTTTATGGAGGGCAAGATGTTATAACCAATCAGTTTTTTATTGAGAATAACCGAGATAATAGTGAACTTGATCAGGAAACTATAGAGATGGTAAAGCAGCAAGACCGGCAGAGGCTGAAGAAAATGACGTTTTATTGTGCTACAAATGAATGTCTTCGTGAATATATATTAAATTACTTTGGCGAGGGCAGTGGCAATTATTGTGGTAATTGTTCCAATTGTCATACTGAATTTCAAGAAGAGGATGTAACGGAAATTGCAGAGGCTATAGCTGGGTGTATACAAGAATGTGAAAGAGCGTATGGAATGAATACTATGGCTCAGACTTTGCATGGAAGTAATGTTGACATGATAAGAAGGTACAGGCTGAATGAAAATAGTTATTATGGTTTACTGGGGAAGATTTCTATTGCACGTATAAGGCAAGTTATGAACTACCTGGTGCTTGAAAAAGTATTATATTTATCAGACGGTGAATATCCTGTTGTTAAATTGAATAGTGAACAGGATTTTATAAAGCCTGTTATAATGAAAATTGCAAAAGAATCTGATCATACCAATATAGCCAAGACAGAAATCAGGAAAAAATTAAAGTCAGGAGAGGCAGAATATGATTTTGAATTATTTGAACTTCTCAGAGAACTAAGGCTTGAAATTTCTAAGGAAATTGGGCTGCCACCCTATATAATATTTGCGGATAAAACATTAAAATATATGGCAAGAACTTTACCCGAAACAAAAGAACAGATGTTGGAAGTTTCAGGAGTAGGAGAAGTCAAGTTTGTGCGTTATGGGCAGAAATTTTTGGAACTTATAGCTAAATACAAACATAAATAATACAAAATTAAATTGATAAAAGATTGAAGGGGCTTAAATTATGAAATTTGAGGCTATTGCTATTCGGAATTTTAAATCAGTCAGAGAACTGAATATTGAAAAACTGGAAAATGCCAGCATTCTCATTGGGAAAAACAGTACTGGTAAAACTGTCATTATTGATGCTATCCTGGCCGTGTGTCAGATGTATAAAATCTGCATACGTAATTTTAATGAGCAGGAAAACAATATTGAAATTGATGTTAAGCTTTCTATTGATGAGGAAGATTTACGTTTACTTCATAAACAGGGGAAGGTGAGTAAATACAAAAGATGGGAACTCTGGATTGCGGATTTTACCAATAAGCTTCCTTCTTTCAAAGATGGAATGGTATCTTTTACTTTTATTGCTAATAAACAGGGAAGCTTCAGGTATTATGATGGTTTTAAGAAAGATAATAAGTATATCATACAGATATTGCCTAAACTTTACTATATAGATCATACTAGAAATCTGGAAGAAATACAGGCAGATATTTTAATGACCCGGAGTCATGAAACAGCCCTTAGTGAACTAAGGGCAAATAAGTGTATTTTTGATGGTACAAAAAATTGTAATGAGTGCTTTCAATGTATTGGGGTCATTGAAAAAAAACAGCCCAACCAGTTGAGCATATTTGAAACAGAAAAACTTTTGGAATATAAACTGGTTAATCTTGATATGGACAATTTTATTGAGAGGCTGAATTATTATTTTAATAAGAACAGCGGACTGCCTTATTCATTAATATATCAGTTTAATTTTGATGTAGGTGCATTATTTAAGATGAATGTCATGATGTACCAGAAACAAAATGACGAGATTGAGTGGACCAAGAATATGAGTGATGGCATGAAAAGTATTTATATTTTTTCGCTGCTTGAAGCTTATCTGGAAATTGAGGAAAAAATGCCGTGCATTATATTGATAGAGGATCCGGAGATGTTTCTTCACCCACAATTACAAAAGATAGCCAGCGAAATTTTATACCGGCTGTCTTTGAAAAACCAGGTTATTTTTTCAACTCATTCACCCAATATGGTTTTTAATTTTAATACACGTCAGATAAAACAGGTTAAACTGGATAAAGATGGATACACTGTTTTAAAAGAACAAAACGATATAAGCAGGATTTTAGATGATCTGGGATATAGTGCAAATGATCTGATGAACGTAAGTTTTGTGTTCATAGTAGAAGGTAAGCAGGATAGAAATCGGCTTCCACTGCTATTAAATAAGTATTACTCAGAAATTTATGACGATGCAGGAAGACTTCATAGAATTTCCATTATTACCACCAACAGCTGCACCAACATCAAGACGTATGCAAACCTTAAATACATCAACCAGTTATATTTAAAAGATCAGTTTGTAATGATACGTGATGGGGACGGAAAAGATAAGAAAGAACTTCAGGAACAACTTTGCAATTATTATAAATTAAGAGAAGCAGAGGATATAGGAAATCTGCCAAAGGTTCTCCCAAGAAATGTACTAGTGTTGAACTATTACTCCTTTGAAAATTATTTTCTTGATCCTGCTGTGATGGCTCAGATTGGCGTGGTAGCCAGTGAAGAAGAATTTTATGATATTTTATTTGAAAAATATCAGGAATATCTGTATCGAATGACCAGTTTTAAAAATTTATATGAAAAAACAGGGGTTGTTATAAACAGCAAGCAGGATATTAAAGATAATATGGATCTCATACGGATTTATGGGAGAGGTCATAACCTCTTTGATATTTTCTATGGCAGATATAAAGATGATAAAGAAAATGAAATCTTGAAAAAATATATTGATGTGGCACCAAGAGAAAATTTTAAAGACATTTTAGATGCTATTGACAGTTTTATTTATTTCAGCAACAGAAAAATATGAATGGAGTCGGATTTAGGAGGAAATGTGGTTATTAATGTACCAGT
This sequence comes from Aminipila terrae, assembly GCF_010120715.1. Taxonomy (NCBI): domain Bacteria; kingdom Bacillati; phylum Bacillota; class Clostridia; order Peptostreptococcales; family Anaerovoracaceae; genus Aminipila; species Aminipila terrae. Next base: position 255,782 of record NZ_CP047591.1, on the reverse strand, counting down.
TGATGTAGAAAAAATAATAAACAGGTTAGAAGAAAAAGGGTTTGAAGCATATGCCGTAGGCGGATGTGTCCGTGATAGTCTGCTGGGGAGTAAACCTAGTGATTGGGATTTATGTACATCTGCAAGACCGGAGCAGGTTATTGAATGCTTTGAAGGGTATCATATCATTGAGACAGGGTTAAAACATGGAACCATCACTGTCAGACTCAATGGGCAATCCTATGAGATTACCACTTATAGAGTTGATGGAGAATATTTAGATAACAGAAGACCGGAAAATGTGACATTTGTAAGCTCCCTGAAGGAAGACTTAGCCAGAAGAGACTTTACCATTAACGCTATGGCGTACAATTCTAATAAAGGGCTGGCTGATTACTTTCAAGGATGTAAAGACTTGGAAAACCGTGTTATCCAATGTGTGGGCAGTGCAGAGGAAAGGTTTAAAGAGGATGCACTTAGAATCATCAGAGCCCTTAGATTTGCATCAGTCCTTGAATTTAATCTGGAACAGGAAACGGCTGAAAGCATACACAAAAACCGGGAGCTTTTGAATAAAATTGCAAAAGAAAGAATTAATACTGAATTAGGGAAGCTTCTTTGTGGCAAAGGAGTATCACAAATTTTGAAAGCATACAGTGACGTATTAGGGACTATTTTGCCTGAAATCCTGCCGATGATTGATTGTCAGCAAAATAACCCTCATCATCAGTATGATGTATGGAATCACACCGTTGCTGCATTAAAAAATTCAGAGAATGATCTGACTATAAGACTAGCCGTCCTTTTACATGATGTGGGGAAACCAGAGTGCTACACCTGCGACAGTGACGGGATTGGACATTTTTACAGTCATGGAGAATTTGGAGCTAAAGAAGCGGACAGAATTTTAAGGAATCTTAAATTTAGTAACCAGGTCATCAGTGATGTGTGTCAGTTGATAAAGTATCATGATGCAGATATAAATGACAATGACAGGTTTATAAAAAAATGGCTGAACAAAATAGGTGAAGTTCAGTTTAAAAGATTGTTACAGGTGAAATATGCTGATGTTATGGGTCAGTCCGATTATCTAAGAGAACACAAGCTGAAAAAACTGAAGGCCATAGAGAGTAATATGAAGCGGGTTTTAAGTGAAAAACAGTGCTTTAGTTTAAAGCAGCTGGCAGTAAATGGAGAAGATTTAATGGAAGCTGGTATTCACGATGGGAAAAAAATCGGAGAAGTTCTTGAAGGACTTTTAGAACAGGTAATGGACAACCAGCTTAAAAATACTAAAGACATATTGATTTATACTGCAAAAAATATGTAAGGGGGACGACAATGATAAGAAAAGCTGTACCAGAAGATGTAGTTATAATAGAACAAATTTATAATGAAATTCTGGAAAAGGAAGAAAAAACAATTTCATATACCAATTGGCAGAAAGGTCTTTATCCCACTATAAAAACTGCACAAAATGCTTTAGAGGCAGGAACTTTATTTGTGGGAGAAGAGGAGGATAAAACTTTATACGGATGTGTAGTTCTTAATCACATACAACCCAAAGAATATAAAAACATCTCATGGAACATAGATCATGTAAATGAAAATGAAGTTTTAGTTATTCATACCTTGTGTATAAGGCCTCTCAATGCAGGACAGGGAAGGGGCAATGAATTTGTAGCTTTTGCAGAAAAGCATGGCAATGAAATAGGATGCAAAGTCATAAGACTGGATACTTATGAGAAAAATACACCTGCAGCCAGATTGTATGGTAAGCTGGGTATACATATGTAGGAACGCTGCCATTTCACTTTGAAAATGTTATATGGGAAAACCTGATCTGTTTCGAAAAAAGTATCTAAAAATGGAATTATGTCAAAGAAATTTTTAATAAACCATTGGAAAAACTATGCAAATAGTGCATAATAGAAGAAGAGGGGTAACAGATTATAAAACTCTGTTATAGCATTAAATTATAGGGAGGATATTATGAAAAAATTTTTTGCTATTTTACTTGTTATATCGCTTTTAATAACCAGTAGCAACATAGCCTTTGCATCCAGTTCAGCTGATAAATCGTTGAACAAGCTGTCCGTAAGTAAAAGCAAGAGTACAAGCTCGAGCAAAGTATATGATTTATTTCCGGAATTTGATCCGAAGGTTGCAGATTATTATGTATTTTTGCCTGAGGATACAGATTCTGCCTATCTATATGTAAAACCGGATAACAGCAAATATAAAGTGTACTGTGATGGCAAAGAAGTAAATGACGATGATGATTATTACTATTATAAAAAGAATATCTCAAATAAAGATGTGGTAAAAATTGTTGTCCGGGACAGGGACGACAATAAACTGGATACTTATACCGTTACTTTCTTTTGTGGCGATAAAAATGACAACGACGAAGCTTATCTGGATTCTTTATCCATGAGAGAAAAAAGTGACAAGGATTCTTACAGTAAAGTATCATTGGACAAAGACTTTGACAAGAAAGAAAAAGATTATAAAGTTTCAATCAAGCAAAATGATTATGATTCAGTCAGAATTTATGCAGAAGCCAGAGATTCAAAAGCTCATGTAATCATCAATGGAATAATCATGGATGATGATTATCTGGATTTTAAAGTATCAAAGGGTAAAAATGAGTTTAAGATAACAGTAATCGCTGAGAACTGTGAGGATTCCCAGAAATATACTCTTACTGTTAATTATGACAGTAAAGATACAGATACTCAGAAAGCTGAAGCAGTTATTTCATCATTAAGTGTAAAAGACAGTAGCGGGAACACCATTTCCTTAAGCCCTGTTTTTAATGCAGGAAAGAAAAACTATACAGCAAATGTTGGAAATCACATTCAGACCGCCAGTTTTTTCATGACAGCTGGGACTAATGCTAAAATATTTCTGAACAACACAGAACTGAATAATTCTACATGGAGCCAGAATTATACTCTAAATGAAGGGCCAAATAATTTTGCCATTACTGTATATCTTACAAGTGATTCTTATGACATTAAAAACTATAGTGTGAGCATTTATAAACATGCTAAAAAACTGGAATCTCTGGTTAGTGTTCAGAACTTAAATTTAAATGGAACGGCAAAACAACTGAATGCTTATAACATCAGTGGAAGTAATTTTGTAAAATTACGAGATATAGCCAGTATCCTTTCCGGAACAAATAAACAGTTCTCTATAGGATATAATGAAGCTACAAATGCCATATCACTTCTGTCAGGTGGATATTATACGGCAAATGGGCAGGAAAACAAGCCATTAAAGCCGTCGAAAGATATTATGATATCCATACAGCCGGTTACACTGGATAATCAGGCTACAACGATGACCGCATATAACATAGATGGAAACAACTTTGTTATGCTTAGAGATTTAGCATTGCTTTTGAATTTCGGTTTGTCCTATAATTCTGCTACAGACACAATACAAATAACAACAAGCAGTAATTATAGTATCAATTAATACGACTTTCAAATTTAAGAATAAATAAAGAGAATAAAACAATAGAACTTAAAACCTTCATACTTTTGTGTGGAGGTTTTTTTTTACATTTAACCTGATTTTTACATTTAACCCACAATAAATTTAACCCTTCCATATCATACTGTAATAAATAAAGGGTGGTTACTTTAAACTGGATTAACTGATGGATTATATGTTAAAGCAGTTGTTTTTTTAGAAGTTTTAAAATTGAGGTTTTATATGTATAAGAATTTAAAAATCAAACACAAACTGATGATATCATTTGCAGTTGTTATGGCATTCTTTTTTATTATTTTATTTATATCAGTCATTTCAGTTAATTCAATTGAAAAGGGCATTCATACCTTTTATTATACAGAACATAAAAACAGTATGAAACAAATGGAAATTAGAGAAAGCGTTGAGAGACTAAATAAAGAAATATTAATGTGCATATATAATACTAATGAAAAAGAGCAGAAAAAACAGGCAGAAATGGTGGAGAAATCGGTAGAGCTGGTTATGAAAGATACCAATGAACTAAAGAATAATTTTGAAGACCAGAAACTGATGAAAAAACTCAATATCTGTATCAATAAAGTTCTAGAGCAGGAAATGCTGGTGATGGCACATTCTCTTAAAGGAAATAAAAATGAAGCTTTTGTCTTATTTAATTCTGAATATGTTCAGGCCTCAGAGCAGCTGAATGCTGTTTTAGAAGAGATCGGAAATATGTCAGATAAATCAGCAGCAAATGCTTTCAATAAAATAATTTCTGTTAAAAAGTATGCCATTACTATCATGATATCTGTAACGGTACTATGTATGATTTTATCCATATGGTCCGTTATGCTTTTAACAAGCAGAATCGTCAAGCCAATAAAACAAATAATGCAGGCATCAGATAATATATCACAGGGAATTTTAGACTACAGCTTATCAAAAGATTCAAAGGACGAGCTAGGACAGGTGATAAAAGCTTTTGACCATATGTCAGAAGTTTTAAAATATATAATTTCACATTTAAAATGTCTCTTAAGTGAGATGGCACAGGGAAATTTTAGCATGGATGTTGATTTTGAAAAAAAGTGCATTGGAGATTACGAAGAGATTTTCTTATCTTTAAAGAATCTGAGTTACAATATTAATGGCACTCTTACTGGGATTAATCTGGCATCAGAGCAGGTAACAACCAGCTCCAACCATTTCTTTAGTGACTCCCAGTCTTTTTCCAAGGGAGCAATAGAGCAGGCGGCAGCCACAGAGGAGCTTTCAGCAGCAATTGAACAAATGGAAATCCAAATTGAATTAACTTCACAAAATGCACAGGCTGCTAACTTACTTACAGAAGAAGTTGGTGCAGGGTTGATTGAATCAGATAAAAACATGAAAGATATGCTGGATTCTATAGCAGAAATATATGATAAATCTAAAGAGGTGATAAAAATCATTAAGACCATTGATGATATTGCATTTCAGACTAATGTGCTTTCATTGAATGCTGCAGTAGAGGCTGCACGGGCTGGTACGGCAGGTAAAGGGTTTTCTGTAGTGGCGGAGGAAGTCCGCAGGCTTGCCAGGCAGTCTGCAGAAGCAGCAAAAAGCACTACTATTTTGATTAATAGTTCTATAAATGCAGTAAAGAAAGGGACCTATATAGCAGAAAAAACTGCTGAATCAATGGAAACAGTAGTGAAAAAATCTAAAAAGACAGAGGAAATGATAGATGGCATCTCTATGGCAAGTATACAGCAGTCAGATTCGGTAAAACAGCTGTCCTCAGCCATAAAGCAAATTACTTCCGTGGTGCAGACCAATTCTGTAACTGCAGAGCAATCTGCCAACGCCAGCAGAGAACTCTTTGAAAGAGCTGAAATTTTAAAAGAGCAGATCGCACAGTTTAGGTTAAAAGAAATATGCTGAATGGTTATAATTTTAGGAAGCTTATTCAATAAAAAAAGCCACTTCTTAAAGTGGCTTAAATGTTATCGGAGTTTTTCAATGGTCTTTTGCATATCCTCTGGAAGTGGAGCTTCAACTTCCATAAATAATCCTGTTACAGGATGCCAGAAGGATAAAAATCTTGCATGAAGAGCCTGCCTTTCAATAAGCCATGGATTTTCCCCGCCGTATAAATGGTCTCCAAGAACCGGGTAGCCTATATGTGACATATGAACTCTGATTTGATGAGTTCTGCCTGTTTCCAGGAGAAGCTCTACGAGAGTGTATCCTTTTGAATATCTTTCCAAAACTTTAAAATGTGTAACGGAAGGATATCCACCTTCCATGACTCCCCGTTCTACTCTCTCTGGATCAGGGCGGCCCAAAGGTGCATTAATCGTACCGCTATCTTGCTCTATGATACCTTTAACGATGGCTACATAGCGTTTAGATACTCTATTTTCCTTCATTTGTTTAGTAAACTCATCCTGACTGTGAGAATTTTTAGCAATTACCAGCAGTCCTGAAGTGTTCATATCTAACCGGTTGATAAAACGGATTTTAAAATTCTGATTTGTGTCAATCATATATTTCATGATTCCATTGGCCATTGTATGAAGAGGATGCCCCTTAGTAGGATGCACCACATATCCCGGTTGTTTATTGATAATGAGTAAATCACTATCTTCAAAAACAGGGTATATATCAATGGGCTCCGGGATAAAATCACTTTTTTCCTCTGGAAGTTCAACGGTGATAATATCTCCCACATTGGCAGGCAGATACATTTTGATAGGCTTGCCGTTTATAAAAACCAGGTTTTTCTGCTTTAACTTTGTCATTAGACGGCTGGAAAAAGTGAAGTTATTCCGCACTAACTCTTTATAAGGAGTTCCAGCATCTTCATTTTTAACAATGTATTGAAATTTGTTTGTGCTACTCATATTACCTCTACAAAAATTTACTTTTTACTTTAGTCCAGAAATCATAATTCTCAAAACGTAAAAGATTCACTACTTTGTCAGAGAATTCTACATTAATGTGTCTGATATCATTATAGTTATATTCCAGATGGTCTGTAGTAATTTTAATACCATGTTTTGTTACATACTCGGGTATTACTCCAAGAGACAAATCGCAAGGAAGCAGTATACTTGAGGTAAAGGAACGATAGGCTGTGGTATCCATAGGAGCAATAGGAGTTACCTGCATTAGTTTCAGTCTGGGGTCTACAATAGAACCTCCTAAAGAATAATTATATGCGGTACTGCCTGCGGGTGTAGCTACAAGGATGCCGTCTCCACTAAAACGTTCAATAAAACTGCCACCGATAGAAATATTTAAATGAACAGGATGGGATAATTCTCCACGGATAACTATTTCATTTAGTCCAATATGCTCAAAACATTCATCATTATCATTTATTACTGTTGCTTTCACAGTTGAAAGTGCCTGAAGACGATATTTACCGGTTTTGTAGTGAAAAATAAAATCTGCCAGCTGGTTCGGATTAATCTCCTGAAAGAACCCTAAATGTCCCGTATTAATGCCAATAAAAGGAATCTTGGGAAAATCAAACTTATGTATTCCTTCCAGAAATGTACCATCACCACCAATACATACAATAAGTTCTGAGTCCCCCTCAAGGGACTCAGAAACTATAAAACCACTTCCTTCTAGCTTTTTAGCCAAAAGCCTTTTGGTTTTTAATGATACAGGGGTGTCATTTGTGTGTATTGTAATAATTCGGTTTTTCATTTTTATACCAATCTTTCAAATTCATCCACCAGTTTTTCAAAAGCTTTCATGGCCAGTTCAATTGGCTCTGGACTGCTCATGTCCACACCTGCAATTTTTAAAAGTTCTATTGGATAGTTGGACTCACCGGTTTTTAAAAATTCAATATAATTGTGCACTGCAGTTTTACCATCATTTAAGATTTTATTTGAAATGGCAGTTGCAGCAGAATATCCAGTTGCATATTTATATACATAAAATGAGTTGTAGAAATGAGGAATACGAGCCCACTCATAGCGGATATATTCATCATCCCCTATAGCTTCACCAAAATACTTTTTATTTAGTTTTTCGTATTCATTACACAGCCATTCAGGGGTAAGGACTTCACCACGTTCAACAGCTTCATGGGTAAGAAGCTCGAATTCAGCAAACATAGTCTGACGGAACAGGGTGGTTCTGAACTCTTCTATATATAAGTTCAGAAGATATTTTCTCATATTGATATCTGTTTCTTTTTTCAGTAAATGCTGCATTAACAGAGATTCATTTACTGTTGAGGCAACCTCTGCCGTAAAGATGGAGTGCCCCCCGTAAATAAAGGGCTGTGCTTCTCTGGTATAATCAGAATGCATGGAGTGCCCCATTTCATGAACAATAGTGAATACATCTTTAAGCTTTTCAGTGTAATTAAGCAGTATAAAAGGCATACTGTCATAACTGCCAAAACTGTAAGCACCACTGGTTTTTCCTTCATTTTCATAGACATCAATCCAGCCTTCAGAAATACCTTTATTCATGCGGCTAAGATAATCTTCACCTAAAGGTGCAAGTCCCTGGCGCATAATATCAAGGGCCTCTTCATATGAAATGGTTTTGTCAGGTATTTCGATAAGAGGTACATATACATCGTACATTTTAAGTTCGTCAACACCTAATATCTTTTTACGAAGCTGCATATATCGGTGTAAAGTATAAAGATTTTTATTTACCACATTGATGAGATTATGATAAACTTCTTTTTCAATATTGTCACTGGTCAGGGCTGCTGCCAGAGAGGAATCATATTTACGGATTCTTGCACTGACAACATCTGTTTTTGTATTATAATTATAAGTGGTTGCAATAGTATTAATCTGTTTTTTATAGGCTTCATACATATGATCATAAGCATCTTTTCGGACTTCTCTGTTGTAGGATTCCAGAAAATTAATATATTTACCGTGGGTGACTTCTACCTCATCCCCATCTTCATCTGTTATGGTGCCAAATTTAATATCTGCATTGTTTAACATAGTAAAAATATCGTTGGTAGCAGAAGTAACCTCACTCATCTGAGCCAGGATATTTTCTTCAGCCTTTGACAAGATATGGGCCTTTTCTCTTAAAATATCCAGAATCAGATACTCATAAATCTTTAATCCAGGTTCCTCTTTTATAAATCCCAAAAGTTTGTCTTCTGGTATCTCTAAAAGTTCTGGTGTGAAAAAGGACATGGAAGCAGAAGCTTTAGCCAGTAATGCATTGCATTTATCTGCGAAAGCCTGATATTTTGTAACTCTGTTATCTTCATCACGTCTCATCCGTGCATACACATATACTTTTTCAGCTACCTGCCAGATTTTATCTTTCTCCTGAAATGCTTCAAGCAGCACACCAGCACTTTCCCCAAGCTTACCGGAATATTTGCTATATTCATCGGACATCTGCATGACTGCATTATAATCTTTGTTCCAGTCTGCTTCATTTGGATACATGCTTTCAATATTCCATTTATATTTGTTGTCAATCTGATCTCGGGTTTTGGTATTTTTATCGCTCATTTTGAACCTCCATATGTGATATAACATAAAATAATGCTGGTTCGATTAGCAGAATGCATCAACCAACATTTATCATACATTGATACTGCTTGTATGATATAATATAGTTTCTATTTACATATCATTTATAATTGTTTAATATAATATGTATTACATAATCCATTTTATTATTGGATATATTAGTGATACAAAAAATATTATACCACAATTATTGGTTTAAATGTATTTATTTAAATATTAAAGTGAGGGATAATGAGCATGAATTATGATGAATTATTAGAATTACTGGATATTGAAAGTCCGGATGAATTTCAGTATTTTGAGCACTTTGCGGATTTAATGGAGTGCGATGGGCACATTTCATATGATGCTCTTTTTGAATTGATATCACAAGTAGACAAAAAAGTGCTGGCTGAACTAATTGAAAACTATTTTGATGAGATTTCTGATAGTTTACCTGATGATGGAACAGAGGCCTTTACATTTTTGAAAAGTTTAAGTATGTCCTTAAGAGGAATATTAAAACAAAAAGATGAAGAAAATGAAGCAAGGGAAATGGTCAGGTTTGTAGAAGAGCTGGAGCGGTTCAGAAACTGGTACGTTATTGACAGTAATATTGAATGCACCAGAAAAAAAGATGGAACCACCAAAGAAGTAACTTTTTTTGAAGCATTGGTACTCTCAAGAATGGAAAAGTTAAATGAGGAAGAATATTCCTACGGCTTTGATGAGGGGCTGGATTATCAGCTGGATGAATATACGGTTTCGTTCAGCGATGTAATTTCTGAAGAGGAAGAAGAGGATGGCTATCTGGAAGAAGATTTGGAGGAAAATCCTGATTCAGAATACATGAGCGGTCTTACAGAGGATGAATACGACTTTTAGCGCACATATTCACACATATTAAAGTAGCTGCATATTATGGTTAATAATATTATCATACATATGGAGGTGCGTTATGGGCGACGGTAATTTCTGCGAAAAGGATTGTTTCAGAGACTGCAACTGTAAGGAAAGATGTGAAGATAAATGCTTTGACGAATGTTGCTGTAATAATGATTGTGGTGGTGGTTCAGGCCATATCATTCTTATTTTAATTGTTCTTTACTTACTTTTCTGCAATAACAATAATAATGGTTGCAGGGGCGGCGGCTTATTTGGCGGATTATTCTAAAACGTTATATTAAATTATCTGTAGAATTATTTATGAATCAACAGAAAACAGGGTTGGATGTACCCTGTTTTTTTTGTTACGGTATAAACACTGTGCTCCTTTTTATAAAGAGATACTAAAAACTAAGGTTCATCTATTAAAATGAAACTTTTTCGTGAATATGTAACAAAGTGGAATGATATACAATAAGCAGGCAAATAAAAGTGCACTGTAACCCGCTCCTAACATTTGAAGAGGAACAGAACAGGAGATTGCCCAGGGAATTAAACCGCAAAGAACAATTGAAGAATTTTCAATGTCCACAGCCAGTTCCAAATTTGTTCCACCGGAATTTTCATAAGGCTTTGCAAGTAAGTCACGACTCATCATAGAAGCTATGGTCTGATTACAGAAAACACAGGTGACCAGGGTAGAAGTAATTAACATGCTGCCGAATCTGCCAATTTTTACGATTAAAACATCCAGTTTCTCCTGTATTACAGCAAGCATATCTGTCCCTTTAAATATGCCGGAATAGGCAGATGAAAGCAGTACAACCCCACAGACTGTAAGCATGGAAATGACACCACCACCGTTCAGTATAAATCCAAGGTTAAAGTTTTCACTCTGGTAACCCAGTATGCAGTATTTTAAGGTATCTGTAACAGTGATACCCTGAACGGTTATAGTAATCAAGAAACCACTTAAAATACTCGTTATGAATACCCATACAATATTCATTCTAAATAAAGGTAATATCAGCATGAATACAGCTGGTATAACAGTCCAGAGACTTAAATTAAAATCCGTATGAAGTGCATGAAGCACATTTGTATCTATAGTTTTTAATGGATTCAAAATGGACAAAACAGCATATATGGCAGTTACCAGAATAAGAGGAATACCCGACGTTCTGAACATTAATTTTACGTTTTCATATATATTTGTCTGTGTAATGGAAGCTACAAGAATAGCGCTAGAAGAGACCGGAGAGTTTCTGTCTCCGAAATAAATCCCTGAGATGACTGCCCCTGCAACCATAGATTCATTTACATTTCCGCTGCGGGCAAGAACCATGAGAATGACACCCAGAGTCCCAGCAACACCAAAAGAAGTCCCTAATATGTACGATAAGAAGCAGCAGAGTAAAAAGGAAATCAATATAAATAATGCCGGTGTGATAATACTTGTACCATAGTATACAAAAAAAGTAATGGTCCCTGAAGACCGCCAGACAGCGGTTAAGAATCCAATCAGTATCATTATTTTAAGAACAATGAAGGACTCCCTTACTCCGAGAATGGCCATTCCCGTCAATTCTTTGTAGGAAAAGCTATTTAAATGCCCTGCAATGGTAAATGCAACAAGTCCCACTATCATGGCAAATAATATAGAATAACCTGCCCCCAGGCAAAAAACCATGGATGCAACAAATAGTATAAATGCAAATAACAAAGGCATATGAAGAACTCCTTTCCAGCTTAAATCATGTGTTATGCCCAGAATAAGTGAATAATTTTTCTGCATATTATATCATAAAATGTAGAATTGTAAAATGTGGTTATTAATGATAGAATATACCCAATGTGGATATTGTATGCATGAAGAGAAAAGGAAATGTACTATTTATGGAACAAGATATAGAAAAGAAGAAATATAAAATTGGTATGGGTTGCGCCCTGGGCTGTTCCGTACTCTGGGGGTTCTTCCTATTTACTGGCAGGCCTTGCGACCCATTGATTCGATGGTAATCATTTATTACAGAATATTTCTAGTAGGGATAACTACTTTTATTGCAGCATATAAACTATATGGAAAAGAGAAACTTTTTGCACCCATGAAGCAGAAAACAATGCTGCCCACGTTTATTCTGGCAGGGATACTAATTACTGCTAACTGGAGCATATACATATGGGCAGTAAATGCCAATTATGTCATACAGACTTGTATCGGATATTATATCGAACCTTTAATGGTCTGCATATTTGGAGTGGTACTGTTTAAAGAAAAACTCAATAAATATAAAATGGCGGCTTTGGCATTGGCCATGGCAGGTGTTTTGGTTATCCTGATACATTTCAGACAAATTCCGGTTATTGCCTTAAGTTTAGCTTTGACTTTTGCTACCTATGCGGCAATAAAGAAGAAAGTTCAAATGGAAGCACTAATAACTCTGTTTTATGAAACAGTATTTCTGACCCCTTTTGCCATAGCCATGATTTTATATTATGAAATAAGTGGCAAAGGAGCTTTAAGTGTGGCGGAACCATACCAGATTGGATTATTAGTATTAGTAGGGGTTTTGACAGCAACTCCACTTGCTCTTTTTGCAATGGCTGCAAACAGGATTTCCATGGTGTCGCTGGGCATAACAGAATATATATCTCCATCAATTGCATTAGTCATAGGGATCTTTTTATTCAAAGAACCTTTTGATCATGTACAGTTCCTGGCATTTATAATAATTTGGATTGGTCTTGCATATTTTACTTACGGCGAAATAAAGGAGTCAAAAAATGAAAGAAAATCATAAGCTGGGCATCTTAGAGGTTGCAATCATGTATGTAGGCACAATCATGGGGGCAGGCTTTGCATCAGGCAGGGAAATCTGGCAGTTTTTCTGTGTGTTTAAAGACAAAGGATATATAGGAATATTCGTTATCGGCATTATGTTTATGATTATTGGGGTTATGACCAGTAAGATAGCAAGAACGCTGGATACTAATGATATGGGAAGGGTTATTGTACCTGGAAATAACCCCAAGTTAGTAGAATTTGTTGGATATTTCATGGCATTGATGTTGTTTACCGTTTTGATTACCATGTCTTCTGCAGGGGGAGCGTTATTTTACCAGCAGTTTGGTCAAAGCAGGATTCTCGGGGGAGTAGTGATCATATGCCTTGTAATCCTCACTGTGATAGGAGGCTTTGAAAGAGTATCAAGGGTTTTCAGATTTATTATGCCGGTACTTGTAATAGTTGTAGTTTCAGTATGCTTAATGGTTATTTTTATGGATTTGCCAAAGTCTGAGAAACAGGCTGAAATTTCAATCAGCCCTTTAACTCCAAACTGGTTTTTATCAGCTATGCAGTACATATCCTATAATGTTTTAGCATTGGTTCCCATTGTAGCAACCGCTTCTATAAATGCCAAAAGTGATAAACATGCTTTTATTGGTACAGCTGTGGGAGCAGTATTTCTTGGGTTGCTGGCTTTTGTACTGGGGACAGCTATGTTTACGGATATGGGATTTTCCCAGGCGATGGATATGCCTATGCTGGGATATTCGGCTAAAATCTCAAAAAGTGTAAATTTGGTATATACCTGTGTACTGCTGTTTGCAATTTACGCATCCGCAACCAGTAATTATTATGGTTTTACTACGAAAATGAAATCTCAGAAGCATCGGAGATTGAAAATTATTGTGATTGCATGGCTGGGATTCCTGTGCGGACTTATAGGATTTACAAATGTTATTTCAATTATGTTCCCTATAGAAGGGTTTATGGGATTTGCCATTATTGCAATGGTTATAATAAACTTCTTTAAAGTAACCAAAATGGAAAAAGTTAAATCAGATTCAGAAGAACATCTGGAAGAACAAACAGAGGAGGAAATGTAAAAGATTATGAGAACATTAAAACTGGCACTTTTAGGATTTGGAAATGCAGGAAGAACTTTTGCAAAGATTCTGGAGGATAAAAAGCAGGAAATCAGAGAAAACATGGAGAGTGATATTCTGGTGACAGGAATAACTACCGGTTCCAGAGGAAGTTTATATAATCCGGAAGGTATTGATTTAAAAAAAGCATGGTCAGATCTTGAAAAGCAGGGATCCTTTGACAGAAACGGAAATGATTATAGCCAGATGACATCAATGGAACTTGTAGAAAGCGGAGAATATGATGTGATTGTTGAGATGACACCACTGAACATTTTTACAGGTCAGCCGGCAACGGATCATCTGAGAAAGGCTATGGAAAGAGGGAAACATGCAGTAACTGCTAATAAGGGGCCTATCGCCTGGCACTATAAAGAACTGAAAAACCTTGCAGAAAAAATGAATGTGCAGTTTTACTATGAGACTACGGTTATGGATGGAACTCCTATATTCAATTTAAAGGATGAAACTCTCAAATTCTGTAAAGTGACAGAAGTTAGTGGAATATTAAATACAACTACAAATTACGTATTGGAAGAACTGGCAAAAGGCAAAAACTATGATGACGTGATTGCAGAAGGCAAAAAAATAGGATTTGTAGAAGCAGATCCTTCCATGGATATAGAGGGTTGGGATGCCGCCGCCAAAATCACGGCACTTCTAAATGTACTTATGGAAGCAGATATAACACCAAAGGATGTGGACAGAACTGGAATAGAAAAGATTACAATAGAGGACATAAAAGAGGCTGATCAGCAGGGAAAGATTATAAAACTTCTTTGTAAGGGTACTATGAAAGAGGGAAAAGTGGCTGCTTCTGTAAAACCAACTTTAGTAGAGCAGGGAGATCTCATGTCTGTTATTGAGGGGACTTCTTCCGTGGTGCAGATTACTACAGATCTTATGGGAAAGCTTACTATTATAGAGCATGATCCAGATTTGCTTCAGACGGGTTATGGAGTATTTAGCGATGTACTTAGAATAGTAAGAAATCTTGTATAAATCAATTAAAAATTTATCGTCAAAAAAAGGCCTCATTTATTATCAGGGCCTTTTTTTATGTGATTTTTAAAATATTTTTGGGAAAAAATGCAACAATAAAATACAAAAAAATTGTTTTAATTAGGAAGTCAGATAAAATACAGATTCACTATAATAGTCAGAGTAATAATCAAACAAATGAGATGAAATCGGACTAAGGAAGGATGGTATTATATTATGTCAGATAATTCAAAAAAACTGGGGGTAGTAGCACTGGTTGCTATGGTTATTAGTTCCTCTATAGGAAGTGGAATTTTCGGTATTTCATCAGATATGGCAGAGAGTTCCAGCCCCGGAGCTGCAATAATTGCATGGTTAATTGTAGGTATTGGAGTTCTTATGTTATGTCTTTCATTTACGAACCTCATTGCAAAGAGACCTGAGCTAAGTGGTGTATTTAGTTATGCAGAGGCAGGATTTGGACCTTTTGGAGGATTTATCAGTGGATGGGGCTACTGGCTTTCTGCATGGCTGGGCAATGTAGCTTTTGCTACAATGATGATGAGTGCTGTTGGTTATTTTGTTCCTGCACTCAAAGGAGGACAGAACCTATTATCTATTTTAATTGCCAGTGTGATTTTATGGTTTATGTGTTTCCTTGTTAATAAAGGAATTGAGAGTGCAGCAATTATTAATGTTGTTGTAACAGTATGTAAACTAGTGCCTTTATTTATCTTCGCAGTAATTGCTATTATATCTTTTAAAGCCGATGTATTTACAGCTAATTTCTGGGGGACCGTATCAGGTAATTTTGAGATTAAAGGGGTCTTCAGTCAGATTCAAAACAGTATGATGGTGTTAATGTGGGTATTTGTAGGTATCGAAGGTGCTGCAATGATGGCAGACCGTGCCAAGACAAAATCTGTGGCAGCAAAATCTACAGTTCTGGGCTTAATAGGATTATTGATAATTTATATATTAGTATCACTGCTTCCATATGGATTAATGGACAGAGAAACAATTGTTCACTTTGGACAGCCATCTATGGGATATATTTTAAAGGAAATTGTCGGGCCTTGGGGGGCAGCAATGATTAATATTGGATTAATCATTTCAATATTTGGATGCTGGCTGTCATGGACCATGCTTCCTGCAGAAACAACTCTTCTTATGGCAAAACAGAAGCTTCTGCCTAAAAAGTTTGGAGAAGTGAACAGTGCCAATTCACCAACTTTTTCTTTAATCTTCATGACTGTATTGACACAGCTGTTTGTGTTTACTCTGCTTTTTACAGAAAAGGCATATAACTTTGCTTACTCACTCTGTACTGCAGCAATTTTTGTAACATGGATTCTGGTAACCATGTATCAGGTGAAATTCTCCTTTCAGAGACATGAAAATGTACAAATGATTATTGGGATTTTAGGCTGTATTTTCTTTGCCTGGGCAATATATGCATCTGGCCTGGAATATTTCTTATTGTGTTTCACAGTATATATTCTTGGAATGTATTTTTATGCTAAGGCCAGAAGGGAAAATGGCTGTGAGAAGATTTTCAATAAAAAAGAACTTATTGTTGCAGGACTCATCGTTTTAGGAGCCATATTTTCTATATACTTACTTATTACAGGGCAGATTGCCATGTAATAAGGTTCTTATATAACAGCAAAGAAAAAACTAAGGAAATGCTAAACACTGCATTTCCTTAGTTTTTTTATGTACTTTAAATATTATATGATGATTCACCGGAAAGAAGATAGAGTTTAACGCAGATATACAGCTGCGCATAATAGTCTTCGGTTTCAAGACCTGTTACTTCCCGGATTTTCTTTATCCGATACCGGATGGTATTGGGATGCTGAAAAAGATCTTTAGCAGTTTTAGAATACTCCCCATTGTTTTTTATAAAGACAATTAATGTGTCCCATAGATTTGATTTAAAATTTTTATCATATTCACTTATTTTATTAATTAATTCCTTATAATCGTTTTCAATAGCAGATTCATTAAATAAAGGTGCCAGCCATTTATATACACCTATGTCTCTATAATATGTCACATCTGAGTGATTCATCTGGCCAACCTGATTTGCCCATATTGCCGTTTTAATAGCAATATGGAAATCGCTGTAGCAGTTCCTTTGCTCGCTGATACCTATATAAAACAGCTCCGGATTTAACCGAATTGAGTCTAAAAGTCTATGAAAGACCGATACTTCAATAGGAGCAGAGGAAGGAGAAGTTTGTATAATAAGCATGCCTGACTGATATTTTATGTAGGAATAGTGGGTCGACATGGTTTCATTGTAGTTTTTATAAAAGAGTTCATAAAAGTGTGATGTAAATTGGATATTAGACTTTTCATCTTTAGGAGTAATAAATGCAACAGTGACATTTGGGAAAAATAATGGATTAATCTGTTTAATAATATTTTGAATTATTTCTGGTGAACTGGCAGCACTAACTAGTTTTTTGATATTATTTTCATTGATTAGAAAATGCTGCTTTAATTTTAGAAAGTTATTAACACATAAAATTAAGTCTTCCATGTATACTCCATTAAAAGTAAAAATGGGAACTTTTTTTTCATATGCATATTTTTTTATTTCCAGGGGAATATCATCAAAGAAAACTGTTTTTATGGCAATGCCGGCAATACGCCGGTTGATGACATTACGTAAAGCAGTGACAATGGAATCAGGATCATTTACGGCAAAAAATAAAGAGGTTAAGATAAAATCTCCAGGATTAAATACATGGTAAGAATTATTAACACTTTCGTATTCAAGGATTACAACATTGTTAAATTGCTGGTCTAATCCATTTTCACCAGCTATTAATTTAAAGCTTTGAAATAAAGGCATTTTTAATAATTCCTTGACTTGTATCAACTCAATCACCTCATGTTTGTTAAAATTTATCATAGTCTGGGATGTTATAACAAAATTCAATAGATTTATTATAACATAAGTTACCATTAACTTTACAGGCTAAGTTGTAAAAAGTGAAAATATGGATATTTTTTTTTGGACATAAGTATATAAGTAAGTGATTGCAATGGGTTTACATTGTTTGTATAATTTGAGTATAAGATTAAGAAAATTAAGAAAAAAATATCAAAGGGACAAAATATTAAAAACATTATGTATATTTCGATACATTGCGGTTGATTATTTAATCATCAAATAAAATTAATATAAGTATAAGTGGCGGTTTTATCAAAATTAGAAATTATAGAAGTAAATATAATTATAAATTAGTACTAAGTAAAATAGGAAGATAAAATACAAAATATTTGAGTTTTATATTCACACATATCTGGCTAATTTTATGTATGATGTGTTTGTGATAGAAAATGCATGCGCATGATGGTATTATACTTCGTAACTTTTTAATAATGCTAAACTTATTAATGCTTAACTTCTATTAAAAAGTGATCTAAAATTATTAATTTAGGAGGCTGCTTAATGGTAATTAATGTAAAAAGTGAAATCAGACCATTAAAGAAGGTATTGCTACATCGCCCTGGTAAAGAGTTGGAAAACTTAACACCAGATACTTTGGATAGGTTATTATTTGATGATATTCCTTTCCTTGAAGTTGCACAGGCTGAACATGACGCTTTTGCACAGACATTGAGGGACAATGGCGTTGAAGTAGTGTATTTAGAAGATTTAATGGCGGATGTACTGAATCTAAACGATGAAATCAGAGATCAGTTCTTGTATCAGTGGATTAAAGAAGCTGGTGTCAGCTCTAAAAAGCAAACGGAAAAAATTTATCAGTTTATGCTTCAGCATAATGACAACAAAAAAGAAATGGTCCTGAAATCAATGGAAGGAATTGTGCTAAGAGAGCTGAACTGGAAGCCAAGCGATTCATTAGTTGACCTGATGAGCACTCCAGATAAACTGATTGTTGACCCAATGCCAAATCTTTATTTTACAAGAGACCCGTTTGCCTGCATAGGAAATGGTGTAAGTGTTAACAAAATGTATTCTCAGACAAGAAACAGAGAAACAATTTATGGAGAATATATTTTCAAGTATCATCCTGATTATAAAGATAAGGTAGATATGTTCTACAACCGTTATGAACAATTCCACGTAGAAGGCGGAGACATCTTAAACCTGAATGATAAAGTTTTAGCGGTTGGTGTTTCACAGAGAACAGAACCCGCTGCAGTTGAAGTACTAGCAAAAAACATTTTTGCCAACACAAATGCTACAATAGATACAGTTCTTGCTTTTGATATTCCTGTTTCCAGAGCATTTATGCACCTTGATACTGTTTTTACACAGATTGATGTTGATAAATTTACAGTACATCCAGGCATTTTAGGTCCTCTGGTTGTATATGAAATCAAACGAGGAAACAGCAATGATGAACTTGCTGTAAAGAAAGTTGAAGATAAATTAGAGGCAATTCTTGAAAAATATCTGGGAATTGAAAAAATTACACTGATAAAGTGTGGAGGCGAAGACCTTATTGCTGCTCAAAGAGAGCAGTGGAATGATGGTTCCAACACATTATGTATTGCTCCAGGTAAAATTGTCACATACCAGAGAAATACTGTGACTAATAAATTGCTTAGAGACTATGATGTTACAGTACTGGAAGTTCCAAGTGCTGAATTATCAAGAGGAAGAGGCGGCCCTCGTTGCATGAGTATGCCACTTGTCAGAGAATAGTAAACCTATTTTAAAAAAATATATTACAAAAAGAAAAAGGAGAAAAAGGATATGGCAGTTAATCTTAAAGGAAGAAGTTTTTTAACACTAATGGATTTTACCCCAGAAGAAATCAGATATATGCTAGATCTTGCACACGACTTAAAGTCTAAAAAACGTGCAGGAATTCAGGGGGACGCTTTAAAAGGAAAGAATGTAGTACTTCTTTTTGAAAAAACTTCTACAAGAACAAGATGTGCATTTGAAGTTGCTTGTTTAGATGAAGGTGGTCACGTTACATTCCTAGATTCAAACAGCTCACAGTTCGGTAAGAAAGAGTCCGTTGAAGACTCTGCAAAAGTATTTGGCAGATTTTATGATGGTATTGAATACAGAGGATATGATCAGAAGTTAGTTGAAGATTTAGCTAAGTATGCAGGTATTCCGGTATGGAATGGATTGACTGACATAGATCATCCTACTCAGATTTTAGCAGACCTTTTAACTATCGAAGAACATATTGCAAAGCCTTTAAATAAGGTTAAAGTAGTTTTCTGCGGCGACGTAAGAAACAATATGAGCTATGCATGGATGTACGGATGTGCAAAGATGGGTATGCACTATGTAGCTTATGGACCACAGGTTCTTTTAGATGAAATTGATAAAGATATTTTAGCAAAAGTAAATGAAGTAGCTGCAGCAACAGGTGCAAAGATTGAGCTTTGCAGCACACCAGAATGCTTAAAAGGAGCAGATGTACTTTACACTGATGTTTGGGCATCCATGGGAGAAGAAGCACAGATTCCAGAAAAAGTTAAGATGCTGACTCCATATAAAGTAACAAAAGAAATGGTAGATGCAACAGGAAATGAAGACGTAATCTTCTTGCACTGCTTACCTTCATTCCATGACTTTGAAACAAAGATGGCAAAGACTCAGAAGGAAGAAGGCTATGATATCAGAGAAGTAACAGACGAAGTATTCAGAAGCAAATATTCAAAAGTATTTGATGAAGCTGAAAACCGTATGCACACAATTAAGGCAGTAATGGTTGCAACTATTGGCAGACAGAACTAATATGCACTAAGGAGAAAAGTGATGGAGAAGAGTTTAGGAAGAATAGTTATAGCCTTAGGCGGTAATGCACTGCAGTCCGGAAAGGGCCCTGCAACTGCTGAAGCTCAGCTAGAGGTAGTAAAGAAAACAAGCGAGCATATTGCTGAAATTAGCTGCAGAGGATATGAGATTGCTGTTGTTCATGGAAATGGGCCACAGGTAGGCAGAATTCTGCAAGCCTATGAAACTGCAAAAGAAGTTACACCTGTAATGCCATTTGATGTATGCGGTGCTATGTCACAGGGTTACATTGGGTATCACATTCAGCAGTGCTTAAAATATGCTCTGAATTTAAGAAATAAAAATATACCAGTTGTAACTCTGGCAACACAGATGATTGTGGATGAAGCAGATCCTGGGTTCCAGAACCCAACAAAGCCTATAGGACAGTTCTACAGCCAGGAAGAAGCAAAACAGCTGGAGCAGGAAAAAGGCTATGTAATGAAAGAAGATGCTGGAAGAGGGTACAGAAGAGTAGTAGCTTCTCCTATTCCTAAAAAAATAGTAGAAATTGATGCTGTTAGGAAGCTATGGGATTCTACTATAGTTATAACATGTGGCGGCGGTGGAGTTCCTGTTGTTGAAAAGAGTACAGGAGTTCTGGAAGGAGTAGCAGCTGTAATTGATAAAGACTTTGCAGCAGAGCTACTGGCAGAGCAGGTTGAAGCAGACTGCTTAATGATTCTTACTGAAGTGGAAAAGGTTGCAATTAACTATAATAAGCCAAATCAGGAGGATTTAGGTCATATGACCCTGGAAGAAGCTTCAAAATATGTTGATGAAGGACAGTTTGCACCTGGAAGTATGCTTCCTAAGGTTCAGGCAGCTATGAAGTTTGTTAGAGCAAATCCATCTAAAAAAGCGATTATTACGTCTCTTGACAAGTCTTTAGAAGCACTGGAAGGAAAGACCGGAACAGTTCTTACTTTTGCATAAAATTTATTAAAAATATATTTATAATAAAGTATCCCGTTCTGACCAATCCTCAGGGCGGGGTATTTTTTATGCTCTTTAGAAAGGAAGATAACGATGCAGCAAATTGCCGAATTTCAATCACAATATTGTTCGAATCTTGATATAAAAAGGATATGTTCATTTGACTATGAGTTAATTGATGAAAAAACCCACGCTTTATATCATCAAAGTCCCCGCTTTCTTTATGTCAGAAAAGGGAAAGCTAAATTTATGGTGGACACAGAACTATATGAAGTCAGCAAAAACTGTTTACTATCAATTCTTCCTTGGGATTGCACGGAAGTAATTGAAGTAGAAGAACCTTTGCAGTATGAAATAATAAAGTACAATTATGAGGTAGTGGCAACCATGCTGCATTCAATAGTTGTTGAAAATACAGATGAAATGCCAATATTAAAGAAACTTGAAGTTACCCCGGTAATTACTTTAAATGATAATGCAAAGAGAGAAATCGAGACAATATTTTCTAAAATTAAAGAAGAAGAAGGAATTGAATCAGTAATGGAAGAAGTGGAGCATGGCAGCTATCACGAAATATATGTTTGTACGTTAATAGCGCAGCTGATCACAATATTCTGCAGAGAAACCGATGCTAACAGAATGGTGCCAAAAGTACTGGCAGAGCCCGGAGACCCCAGAGCGTTAATTTTAAGATACATATACATGCATCTGAGTGATAAAATGACTCTGGATAAACTGTCAAAACAGTTTTATATGAGTAAGTCTTCTATCAGTAAATATATTTTGGAGAAAACAGGGTTATCTTTCAATGAACTAATTAATGAAATGAGAGTAACCAAAACTATAAATTATTTACTATACACAGATTTTACACTGGAGGAACTGGCTTCTATTATAGGGTATGTAGATGCTGCACACATATCTAAAGTATTTTCTGCCCGAATGGATGATAAGATTGGGAATTACAGGAAAACATATGGAAAAGCCCTGCATGTAGGTAAAATAAAAGAAACAAAGCAGGATTATAAAATTGTTGAATATATATTGAGAAATTTTTCTGAAGATTTAACAGCACAAGCTGTTGCTGATAAGTTCCATATATCCCTGACGGAATTAAATAAATCCCTTCTTTTGCAGGTTGAAAAAAACTTTTATGATTTTTTAAACTTAACAAGAATAAATAAAGCCTGTGAATTTCTCATTGAAACAGAAATGGAAATAACAGATATTGCTATCGGAGTGGGTTATAATACTGTAAAAACTTTCAGAAGGAATTTTGTTCAGTTAAGGCATATGACTCCAAGCGAATTTAGAAATAATGTGAGTATTCAGGACTAACTAGAAAATGAATTACTGGAAAAAGGAATTATAATTATATTTTAATCATTTCAAAAAAAGTAAAACCGCTGGGAGACACATCCAGCGGTTTTCGATTGTTTAAATTCTCAATCTATGGGTTTAACTTACCCATGGTGGGGACGGGTGAGACTTACTGAGCCTTATTGAATCTCTTAGTTAATCTGGAAACCTTTCTGGACGCAGCATTTTTATGAATAGTATTCTTTGCAGCAGCCTGCATAAGCTTCTTTTCTGCTAAAGCCAACTTTTCTTTTGCTGTAGCCATATCGCCAGCAGCGATTGCAGCTTCGAAGTTCTTCAAGATTGCCTTTAGATGTGATTTGATACGTCTGTTTCTTGCTGATTTCTTGTTGATTACCAGGATTCTTTTCTTTGCGGATTTAATATTTGCCATTTTAATTCACCCCACTTTATACTTAATTTGTTACACTCTTATGCAATATACATAAGAAAATGCAAATATTTCGCAACACACAGTATATATGAATAAAATCTAAATTGCAAGGGAAAAATCAATATGAATAGAAAAACTTTGAGATTTAGAGAAAGTGGTGACAAATTTGAAGTATAGAACAGATTTAGCAATAGAAAATGTGGAAATGTATGATGAGGAAAGAGGCAAGACTGGTGACATTGATGGAGTTGAAATGGAAAAGATCCAGTATGATGATGATATAAAATCAACAAGAATTAAAATAACAGATCCGAAAGGTGAAGCTGTATTGCAAAAACCCATGGGAAACTATATTACTTTAGAAATAGATGGACTTATAGATGGTGAAGAAGAGTTAAAAGTACGTGCTTCCAAGGCCTTAGCGGAAGAACTTAAAAATCTGATAAAATTTCATTATTATTTAAAGGTTCTGGTAATCGGACTTGGAAATGACAAGGTGACACCAGATTCTCTGGGCCCTTATACGGTCTCTAAGGTAAGAGTAACCAGGCACTGGTTTATTATTTATGAAACCGACGGTGACGAAGAACAGGCCTGTGTAAGTGGATTCATACCAGGAGTAATGGGGTCTACCGGGATGGAAACAGCTGATCTCATAAAGAGAGCTGCAGAAATTGTAAATCCGGAGATTATTTTAGTTGTGGATTCTCTGGCTGCCAGAAACATTGCTCGTATAAGTACAACCATACAGATAAATGATACTGGCATTTCCCCGGGAGCAGGCATGGGAAACCATCGAACCATGTTAAACCAGCAAACTCTGGGACATCGTGTTATATCAGTAGGGGTACCTACCGTTATAGATTCCAGTACATTGATAATGGATGCACTGGAGGGCTATATAAAGAATCCAGTAGAGGTGGAAAATTATATAGAACAAAATGGACAGGACATGATTGTGACATCAACAGATATTGATCAGGTCATAAAGGATTTTTCGGACATTATTGCAAATGGAATTAATATTACGCTTCATCCCGGCATATATTCATAAGGGCGAGCTTAATTAGAGCTAAAGAAATACGCCTGAATGGGGGATAAAAATGAAGGGAAAACGATTGCTCACATTAGGGATGGCAGTATTTGTGATAACCACTGTGGTGACTGTTCGGGGCATGGAAAAAGGCAACGACAGAGATTTTCAGTTAACAGAGGCAGACGTGGGTAAGATGTGCTTATCAGGGGCATTAATGGTAGGCAGCAGGGGGACAGAAAGACAGCAAACTCCTGATGGAGAACAGGAAGAGTCTGAAGCAGAAAACATACCAGGGCAGGAAACTGGAGCCGCAGATGATGCGGCTGCACAGGAAGTACCAGCTACTGAAACTCCAGCAGTAGTTGATACACAGGACCCTGCAAATCCATCGCCACAAACCATAAATATTGATAACAGTAAGCCAGTTGTCATTATTTATCACACGCATGCAACTGAATCCTATCAGCCGGCCTCGGACGGCAACTTCCATGTACTTCAGGAAGAAGGAACCGTGAGAGAAGTTGGTAATGTTCTGACGGCAGAACTTCAGAAACAGGGAATTCAGGTGGTTCATGACAAAACTATTCACGACAATCCTTCTTATAACCAGTCTTACAGCAGGTCTTTGGAGACTATAAAAAACCTGCTTGGGAAGTATCAAAATGTGGCGGTGGTAATAGATTTACATAGGGATGCTGCGGGATATTCAGGTGGAGCAGGGAAAACAGCCATTGTTAACGGAGAAACAGTAGCAAAGTACAATCTGGTAGTTGGAAATGGCAATCCAAATGCTGATAAACTAAAAATATTTGCCAATACCGTAAACAAAAAGGCGGAAGAAATGTACCCAGGATACGGTGGTAGAATCATTGAAAAGGCATATAAATTTAATCAGTATGTTTCAGATTATGATCTGTTGCTTGAAATTGGAAACAATGAAAATAACATCAGGGAATCTAAGGCTTCAGCAAAATGTTTTGCTGATGTGCTTGCTGCAGTGATTAAAGATCACAGCAACTGATGAATCAAAAGCTGATTTTGTTACGCAGAAATAAGCCCTATGAGTCAGGGGTTACAAAAGATGAGAACATTTTTCAGAGGATTTTTGATATTCCTTCTTTTTATTGGTGGGATTGTTGGAGTTATTACTGTAGATGTAAGAAGTGGTCATATGGCAGGTTATGCGCCTGCTGTGGATATGACTTTAAATCAGGTGAACGTATATGAGCCCGGTGACAGTTTTGCACTGGGCTATGAGTTTACTATGAAGGTGAATAATGAACATCTGTTAAAATGGATTAACAATTGAAATTCACGGTAATATCAATTATAATAGTAGGGATATAGAGATACTTATTATGATTGAGGAGGAAGTATGGACTCATACCAGAAACATATAAGAAATTTTAGCATTATTGCACATATAGATCACGGTAAATCAACATTAGCTGACAGAATTATTGAAAAAACAGGGTTGGTAGCGCATAGAGACATGAAAGAACAATTTTTGGACAATATGGACTTAGAGCGTGAAAGAGGAATAACCATTAAGCTTCAAACCACCAGACTTGTGTATAAAGCAAAAAACGGAGAAGAATATATCTTCAATTTGATTGATACCCCAGGACATGTGGACTTTACCTATGAAGTTTCCAGAAGTCTTGCTGCCTGTGAAGGAGCAGTGCTTATAGTAGATGCTACTCAGGGAGTAGAAGCACAGACTCTGGCAAATGTTTATCTGGCTCTTGATGAAAATCTGGAGATTATTCCCACCTTGAATAAGATTGATTTAGCCAGTGCCAGACCCGATGAAGTAAAACTGGAGATTGAGGATATCATTGGTATAGATGCGGAAAATGCTCCTTTGGTTTCTGCCAAAGAAGGCATTGGTATTGAAGACCTGCTTGAAGCCATAGTAGCCCAGGTTCCAGCCCCTTCCGGCAGCATAGAAGGAAAACTGAAGGCATTGATTTTTGATTCCTATTATGACAACTATAAAGGTGTTGTTATTTATACAAGAGTCTTTGATGGACGAGTTAAAAAAGGTGATACCATTCGTATGATGAATACCAAGAAAAAGTACGAAGTCACTGAAGTTGGCGTATGCTCTCCGGGTCCTGTGCCATGTAAAGAATTAAGAGCTGGTGAAGTTGGATATATCTGTGCCAGCATTAAGCAGGTGGCTGATGCCAGAGTAGGTGATACCATAACTCTTGATGGGAATCCTACTGCAGAAGCCCTTCCAGGATATAAGAAAGTCCAGTCCATGGTTTACTGCGGTATTTATCCTGCAGAAGGGGAAAAGTATGAAAATGTTAAAGATGCACTGGAAAAACTTCAGGTAAACGATGCTGCGTTTAATTTTGAAGCAGAGACCTCCCAGGCATTAGGCTTTGGATTCCGATGCGGCTTTCTAGGGCTTCTTCACATGGAAATCATAGTGGAAAGGCTGGAAAGGGAGTTTGACCTTGCAGTAATCACAACTTCACCTAGTGTAATATATAAGGTAGTCATGAATAATGGGGATATCCTGATGATTCAGAATCCTTCCAACCTGCCTAAACCAACGGAAATTGAGCATATTGAAGAGCCCATTGTTAAAGCAGATGTTATGATTCCGAAGGAGTATGTGGGAGCCATCATGGAACTTTGCCAGGATCGACGAGGCAAAATGATTCATATGGAATATATTACAGAAACAAGGGTTCAGCTTCACTATGAAATGCCATTAAACGAAGTTATTTATGATTTCTTTGATGCATTGAAATCAAAGACCAGGGGATATGGTTCTCTGGACTATGAGTTTATTAGATATGAACGTTCTCAGGTAGTAAAAATGGATGTTCTTTTAAATAAAGATTTAGTGGACGCCTTTTCAATGATTGTTCATGAATCAAAGGCTTATGCAAGAGGGAAGTTTGTTTGCGAAAAGCTGAAAGAAATCATACCAATGCATCAGTTTGAGGTTCCTATACAGGCAGCAATCGGGCAGAAGGTAATCGCCAGAGAAACGGTTAGGGCTTATCGAAAAGACGTAATTGCCAAGTGCTACGGGGGCGATATCTCCCGTAAGAAAAAACTTCTTGAAAAGCAGAAAGAAGGTAAAAAGAGAATGAGACAGTTTGGTACTGTTGAAGTTCCTCAGGAAGCTTTCACTGCTGTTCTGAAGTACGATGATAATAAATAAAATAGCGAATATATACCTTAAACAAGAATCGTAAAAAAATAGGGTAGAGAAATGAAAAATCTCTACCCTAGGTAGTGTAAATAATTTAAATTTAATATATTTGTATTGCATCATGCAGTAATTGGCTATATTGAGGGCGTATCTTACTTATATCTGCACCAGAGTAGTCTCCATCTGTATAAATTTTACAGGTTTGGAAATGATGCTTATAGGCATAGTCTAAGAGCATTGCACCTTGATTATTAATGCTTTCTCTAAATGATTCTTTTATCAATATCTTCTTTGCTTAAACGACAGTAGATAGCAACTAAATTATTCATAATTCACCTTATTAGTTTCAATAAAATTCTATAGAAATTATATTAAATTTTGTTGAAATAGTATAGGAAAAATAATAAAATAAATAAAGCAGTTGAAAAGGATATTGTTAATGTGCTTAAGTACGATAATGATAAATAACCTGAAAGGTAAATAGTATGATTAAAAAATGTAAACAGTGTGGCAAAGTATTGACCTCAGGAGAAAGCAATAATGTGTGTGATAATTGCCGCAAATTAAAAAGAGACAAGCAGAAAGCAGTGAATGATGCAAGAAAACTGAAGAAAAAAGGTCATTTATAAGGTACTCAGGAGCCTTTACAGCTGTTCTTAAGTATGATGATAATAAATAAGAAGTAATTTTAAAAAGAGCAAAACTTTAGAGCTTTTCTAAGGATTTGCTCTTTTGTTCATTATTTTATATTTGGGTGGTCTGGTTGTTAACAACCTGTTTACCAAGAGCAGATAGTGCTCTGGATGGTAAATCTCCATAATCAACTTCCTGATCAGAAGTCATGGTGCTGGCCAGCTCTTTACCTCTGTCAATCATGGGTTTTGTCATCAGGTTCCCGATTTGCTTTGATGTGAGATTACCTAAATCAATATTGTCATTCATGTTATCACCTCCTTGTTCTTATCCTAACCAAATCATCTGAAGGTATTCTTTGCTCCGGAACATTAGGTGAATAATAACCAGGAAATTATAGCTAGTGGTTTTCCTTATTCTTTTGTTATAATAAAGCTAATGATATTTTATTAAGTCAAATTTTTTGGAGGTATGATGAAAAAGCTTGGAATATATATACATATACCTTTTTGTATAAAAAAATGTTTGTATTGTGATTTTCTGTCTTTTGAAAACACGGGGGATGGTATTCACAGA
This sequence comes from Aminipila terrae, assembly GCF_010120715.1. Lineage (NCBI taxonomy): Bacteria > Bacillati > Bacillota > Clostridia > Peptostreptococcales > Anaerovoracaceae > Aminipila > Aminipila terrae. Next base: position 227,123 of record NZ_CP047591.1, on the reverse strand, counting down.
CAATATACAGATGGGTTGAAAAAAGAACTGGATTATTATAGTAGCCTATATGGCGGTAAGTTTATAGTTGATTCCATATTCTTTGGGGGCGGCACACCTTCACTGATTGATCCGGTATTAATAAAAGAGGTGCTTTTGTTAATAAAACAAAAATATAAAGTGGACAAGAACGCAGAAATAACCATTGAATGTAACCCAAAAACTGTCCATGGGCAGAAGTTTGAAATTTATAAGGATGCAGGAATCAACCGTATCAGTCTTGGCGTTCAGACATTGGATGACCTGGCTCTGAAACGGCTGGGAAGGGTGCATCAGTCTGATGATGCAAAAGAGACATACCATTTAGCGAGAAAAGCTGGATTTGATAATATAAATATGGACTTAATGTTTGCTATTCCGGCTCATACCAGAGATATCTGGGAAAAGACCCTACAGGAAGCTGTTGATTTAAAACCAGAGCATATTTCCTTTTACAGTCTTCAGCTGGAAGAGGGGACACGTTACTTTGAAATGTTTGAAAAAGGTGAACTGGAAATGGTATCGGATAAGACTGACAGGGAGATGTATCATTTTGCAGCAACATTTTTAAAAGAAGCCGGGTATCATCACTATGAAATTTCCAATTGTGCAAAACGAGGGTTTGAATGCAGGCATAACCTTAAATATTGGTCTATGGAAAACTATCTTGGTATAGGTATTGGTACACATTCTTATATGAACGGGGAACGGTTTAGTAATACCCGTGATTTAAACAAATATATCGAAGTCTTAGTCTCAAACCCTGTAGATTTTATGGCTGATGATACAGAAGAGAAAAAAGAATGGGTGGAATGGAAGCATATTAATACAGTGAGGGACGACATGGTGGAATTCATTATAACAGGAATGAGGAGAGCAGAAGGTATAAGTCTGATAGAATTTGAGCATAAGTTCCATAAAAAAATCTTTGAAGTATATCCCGAACAGGAAAAAGTAATAGAGGAATATGTAAAAAAAGGAATGCTGGTTTTGGAAAATAACAGAATGAGGTTTACCCTAAAGGGTGTGGATATTTCCAATTCTATACTTGCAGAGTTTGTTTAATGAATATGTTATTGACAAATATATCGTATGCTGATATATTGTTATATATCGTAAGGCGATAGATTGGAGGACGATACATTGGATAAAAATTCGCCCTTAACAGAGGCCCTTTTTTATATACTGCTGGCGGTTAGAAAGCCCAACTACGGATATGGTATCATACAGGATGTCTTAGAGATGACAAAAGGAAGGTTAAGCCTGGGCCCGGGCACTTTATATGGAGCTATTAATTCCATGGTGTCAAAAGGCTGGATTACTCTTTACAGCGAAGATAAAGAATCAAGGAAGAAAAAAGAGTATCTTATCTCAGATACAGGCAGGCAGGTATTTAAGGAAGAAGTAAAGCGGCTGGAAGAACTGGTTAGCAATTCGAAACAAATGGAATAATAAGGGAGACCAATATGAAAAAGTTTAAATTGTATTTGGATAAAGATGAAGAAGAAAATTGGCTGAACGAAATGGCTAAAAGGGGCTTTGCATTTAACAATTTTTTTCTGGGGATTTACAGCTTTGAACCTTGTAAGCCAGGAGAGTATAATTATCAGATTGATTTATTAGATAATTGGCATGGGGATAAAAGTGATTTTTCCTGTTTTATGGAAGACAGCGGGGTAGAAGTGGTTTCTCAATGGTACAGGTGGATTTTCATCAGAAAAAAGGCATCTGAAGGAGCCTTTCAGATGTATACGGATGGAGAGTCTAAAATAGCACAGTACACACGCATTAGAAATTTTTTTACAGTAGCTTTGATTATAGAAGCCATTTGTTTTCTTATTGAACTGACTTGTGCCGTTCAGAACGGAGCTTCTTTTATCTGGACTTTTGTGGCATTACTTGGGTTAATTACTTTGACTTTTCTACGGATTGTGTGGAAATGTAACTGGAAAATCAAACAATTGAAAAATGAAATTTAGGAAATGCCAGGTGGTTGTAGCACCTGGCATTTTTTATATACCGGACTAAAATTTAAAATTGTACATTAAACCACAAAAAAATTATTGACAAACAATAATTTCTCCCATAATATAAAGATAAAATTATCGAAAAACAATAATTATAATATAGAGAGGGTTTGGGAATGGAGATTAAAAGATTTAATATTATCGTGTGCTTTTTGGCTTTTATTTCTGCAATTTTAGCTATAGTGATGTACTTCCTGGAAAAAATTTCAGTGATTTACTATGCAGCCTATATGCCTGTTGAGGCAGTAGCATATTTACTCCGGTGGCTTTCATTCAGTTCAGAAGCAGGGAATATAGCCGCCTGGATTTTATATACGGTCATCTGCCTGAGTCCCGCTGCTTTTGCTTTACGAAAGAAATTCCTGAAAAGATGGAATATAAGTTTTCATCAGGAGCAAAAAGGTGAAGACAGTCCGATACAGCTGACAGATGTAATTCTTATAGCTTTATCTGTGTATTTGTTATTCATGGTTTACTGCTTTATCAACCCTGGTACCCTGTCCAAACTGATGACCCAAATACAGGGGCCTGATTTGATAGATGTGTTGCCCGTACTCAAGAGTATCCTGGCAGCTGTTGCGTATTCTCTGATTATAGGATTCGCGGTATTGAAGGTTGCAGGAGGTATAGAGAATAAAAACATTTGGAAACAATCTGAACGAATTATAATTATCTGTACTATGGTATACGTGGTCATGTTTTGTTTTACTGTGCCACTGAATCTAATGCAGAAATCTGGAAATCTTCCTTCTGATCTGGGTATAACAATTATTTTCATTAAAGCCATTTTAAAACTGCTCCCGGCTCTGTGCTTTGTAGGAATCATGCAATCTGGAGTGATGCTGATTCATTGCCTAAAAGAAAATAAGTATGGACAGGAGGCCGTAAAAATAGCAGGTCTTTTGGCTGAAAGAAGCAGAAAAACGGTTATTGTTTCTGTTACGTGTAACATTATCCAGAATGTAATTCAGCTTATATTCTGGGGTGACATATTGCATGCAGACATTTTGGTGGATATACCGTTTTTACCTTTAATACTGGCCTTTGCAGGGCTATTAATAGCAGAATATCTAAAAGAAAGTACATTGATTTATGATGACAATCAGATGATTATATAAATAATAAATGGAGTTGGAGGAAAAAATGGCTATTGAAGTTCATTTAGATGAAATACTGAAAAAAAGAAATATGACCTCCAAAGAACTTTGCAAATTAGTCTCCATAACAGAAGCCAATCTTTCTGTTTTAAGGAGCGGCAAGGCAAAAGGGGTACGTTTTCATACCATAAATAAAATCTGTTATTACCTGAAGTGTGATGTGGGAGATATATTGAAATTTGATGGAGAACTGGGGGAAGAAGAGGATGAGTAGAAGATATAAGGCTTACGGATTAATTATTCTTATAATGGCTGTAATGTCGTTTTTTTTAACTGGATGCAGTCTGGCAAACCCAGAATTGCAACATTTAAAAAATGGTGATGAATTAATTGGGGTTTTTGTCGCTTTCAAAGAGGATTTAAAGAATTATGAAATGCAGGAAGGGGATACTTTATACTATCAGGAGAAAAAGCTTGTAAGAGCCGACGGAAGTACGAAAAAGCTTACCAATGAAGAATTGAAAGCATATGATAATGGCTTCCATGTTGAAGGAAAGAAACAAAAGAATGGCTGTTATACCTTTGATGACATAGACGGATATTACATGGGTTATACAGAGAAACATTTTGTTGAAAAAGGAGAAACTTATTCTGATATTGAGGGCAATTTTTCCGATGAAATATATGATACCCATATAGGCTCAGCGTTAAATATCTTTGAAAATGAGGAGGAAGCTGGTGAAAAAGTCTATTCCTTGGAGGGTACAATTGGTGTAAATTCAAAGAAAGAGGGTCAAATCAAAATAAATAGTGTATATAAAAGAGCTGATGGCAGTGTGTATGCCGTGATTCCAGCCCCCAGCATTATAATAATGGATGCAAACAGTACCGGAGGAAAAGAGACTATGGCTGTTTCAGAAAGCTACGGAACGAATATCACTGGCACTGGCATAGGGAGCAAAGTTGCCAAGACTACAAGCAAATTTTCGGTTTCAGTAGAACAAACTGATTATCTTGAAAGTGCAGTTGTGAGACAAATGGACAAAAACAATAAACTTGTAAAAGTAACAGATGTAGATTTAACGAAGAAAAATCAGGAACTGAAGTTGGATGAAAAACAGACTATGTTATAATAGAAGAACACTTTATGGACAAAAATGGAAAACCATACATAAAAAGAACTGCTTATGACTGTGGAAAAATCGGAGTGACAAATCCAGACGGACATGAAGAGTTTGTTTCTCATACTTTCCATAAGACTAACCAAAAGGATAAAATAGAATTAATTAATTTAAGCTTTAAGAGATAATGAAAAAAGACTCAGGTATTTATATATGCCTGAGTCTTTGGATGAAAGAATACGGTATATTAAATACTGTATACTTTTCAAATTAAAAAATTTTATAGATCAATCCTTATCATATGTAGGACTAAAGTATTCTTTTACAAGCTTTACTACTGTGCCGCTAAGCAAGAACAAAGCTATTAAATTTGGAATTGCCATCAGTCCGTTAAAGGTATCTGCAATACCCCATATAATGCCTAAATCAGCGGTTGCACCGATGATTGCTACTAAGGAGTAGACAATCATAAATGGTTTTATGATTGTGGTACCAAATAAAAATTCAATACATCTGGAACCGTAGAGCCCCCAACCGAGAACTGTAGAAAAAGCAAAACAGCATAAAGCAACTGCAGTAAGGATAGAAACCCAGCCACCATAAGTTGAAGTGAAACCTTTAATGGTTAAATCTGCCCCGGCAGCTACGCCATAAGTAAATGGAACACCGCTACATAAAATAACAAATGCAGTCAGAGTACAGATAATGATGGTGGCTATAAAAACTTCAAATATACCAAATAGCCCCTGCTTAACTGGATGATTGGTATCAGCAGATGCATGAGCTATTGGCCCGGTTCCTAAGCCTGCTTCATTAGAAAAAATCCCTCTGGAGACTCCTTTTTTTAAACTCATAAACATACTTCCCACAACACCACCAGTAGCAGCAGAAGGGGAGAATGCACTTTTAACTATCATTGCAAATACGGCAGGTAGTTCTTTAATATTCACTAAGACAACGCCCAATGCAAGGACGATATAAAGCAATGCCATAAAAGGAACAAGTTTTTCAGTGACCCGCCCGATACGTTTAATTCCGCCTAAAAGAACCAGGGCAACTAGAATAGTGATAGCAATCCCGATAAATAAATTAATGGTTGCCAAATTGCCATCGGACACAATGTTGAAATTTATGAGAACAGAATCTAAGGCTACAGTAATGGTATTTACCTGAGTAGCGTTACCAGTTCCAAATACTGCAAGAACAGCAAAAGAACAAAAAGCTACTGCCAGCCACTGCCAGTTTTTAGATAAGCCGTTTTTTATGTAATACATAGGGCCACCAACCCAGTCTCCATGCATATTTCTCTCACGGAAGTGGACCGCCAGTGTTACTTCTGAGAATTTAGTGCACATACCCAGAAGTGCTGAGAACCACATCCAAAAAACTGCACCAGGACCACCAATTGCAATAGCTCCAGCTACCCCGGCTATACTGCCTGTTCCCAGTGTAGCGGCTAAAGCAGTACATAATGCCTGGAAGGGCGTTGTGGCACCTTCGGCAGCTTCAGATTGATGAAGGGCTTTTCCAATAATAGTTTTAATTGCGTATTTTAATTTACGTAGTTGTATAAAGCGGGTTTTGTAGCTTAAATAAAAGCCTACACCGATTATACAAATCATTGCAGGAACACCCCAGACGAAGTTATTTACCACAGTATTAATGTGCTCAATAGTGGCTAACATATTTTCTCCCCTTTCTTTTACCTTAATACTGCCTTTTAAATAATTTAAAATAAATTGGAATAGTTTTTATGGCAGGTAAGGTATTTTATAACTATAAAAATTATAAGCAAGATATGGTTAGAACATAAAAAAAATAGATAATTAGTACAATTTTTTATTATTATAACACAATGTTCGGAAAATTTACACTTTTTTATAAACTTTTATAATTTTTTATAAAGAATAAAAAAATTAAATATTATGTTATAATATATTAGATTTTAAATGTGATAAAAACCGGTGGGTTAAAAAATAAAAAATTTTTGTATGAGGTAAGGATATGAAGAAGTATATAATGGCTCTCGATCAGGGAACAACCAGTTCCAGATGTATTTTATATAATAAAAAGGGTGAAATCGTAAGCCTGGCTCAGAAAGAATTTAAACAGATTTATCCTAAGGCAGGGTGGGTGGAACATGATCCTATGGAGATTTGGTCCACACAAATCGGAGTAGCCCAGGAAGCATTATACAAGATTGATGCAACCTATGAAAATATAGAAGCTATTGGGATAACTAATCAAAGAGAAACAACCGTTGTATGGAATAAAAAGACGGGGCTTCCTGTTTACAATGCCATTGTCTGGCAGTGCAGACGTACAGCTGAATTTTGTGATCAACTGAAAAAAGAAGGTAAATCAGAAAGTTTTAAAGCCAAAACAGGTTTATTAATCGATGCGTATTTTTCTGGAACAAAGATAAGATGGATTCTTGATCATGTAGAAGGAGTCAGAGAAAAAGCTGAAAAGGGTGATTTACTGTTTGGAACCATAGAAACCTGGCTGATTTGGAAACTGTCCATGGGGAAAATCCATGTGACAGATTATTCTAATGCTTCCAGAACAATGCTTTTTAATATTCATACCTTACAGTGGGATAAAGAAATTCTGAGGGAACTGGATATACCTGAAACCATGTTGCCGGCTCCAGTGCCATCCAGCTACATTTACGGGGAAACGGACCCGGTTATTTTTGGAGGTCCTGTAAAAATAGCTGGCGCAGCCGGAGACCAGCAGGCAGCGTTATTTGGGCAGACTTGTTTTAAAGAAGGTGAAGTAAAAAATACCTATGGAACAGGTTGTTTTTTACTTATGAATACTGGAGAAAAACCAGTTCAATCTCAAAATGGACTGCTTACTACCATAGCCTGGGGGCTTAATGGAAAAGTAAACTATGCCCTGGAGGGGTCCATATTTGTAGCAGGAGCTGCAATCCAATGGCTTAGAGATGAATTGGAAATTGTTCATTCTTCTCCAGAATCAGAGCTTATGGCTTCGGCGGTGGAAGATTCCAATGGTGTTTATGTAGTGCCGGCTTTTGTTGGAATGGGAGCTCCCTACTGGAATCCTTACGCAAGAGGAAGTATATTCGGGTTGACCCGTGGTTCCAATAAAAATCATTTGGTCCGTGCTACATTAGAGTCTCTGGCGTATCAGACTGTCGATATGCTTAAGTCCATGGAAGAAGATTCGGGAATAAAACTGGCATCATTAAAAGTTGATGGAGGTGCCAGTGCTAATAATTTACTGATGCAGATTCAGGCAGATCTGTTAGATACTATTGTACAGAGGCCTCAATGCATTGAGACCACATCTTTAGGGGCAGCTTACCTGGCGGGACTTGCCACAGGCTACTGGAAAAGTAAGGAAGATGTAATCGAAAACTGGCAGATAGACAAAACATTTATCCCGGATTTATTGCCTGAAAAAAGACAGGAAATGATTAAAGGCTGGGAAAAAGCTGTAAAGTGCGCTTTGGTCTGGGCAGAGTGTTAAAGCAAGGGGAGAAGCATGAAAATGGTGGAATTAGAGATAGAAAAAAATATAGGCAGTCTCTTGGTTATTGATGACATACAGGATTTTCAGTCTTTAATTGAAGAATTAAAGACTGAAGGCGGTGAAATAGAACAAAAATATATTACTGCTTTGATTGCTGAAAATAGTGACTGCTCTCGTGTTGAAGGGTTTGATCTTATTTTTGACAACTGTGTATTTAACAGAGTTTTGTTTGAGAAGTCTTATTTTAAAAACTGCTATTTTAAAAATTGCGATTTCTCAAACTGTGATTTTAGTAATAGTACTTTTAGTAACTGTAAATTTCAGAATGTAAAAGGTGTAGGAACTGATTTTTCAGACAGTGCCTTTAAAAATATATGGATGAAGGAATGTTTGTTTCGATATGCTGTATTCACCTCTTCTCTTTTAAATGATTGCCATTTGGAAATGGGTGATATGGCAGAAGCTTATTTTGATAATTGTAAAGTAAAGAAACTGACTTTTGACAATATTAATCTGATGAGAGCAAATTTTTACAAAACTCCGCTGAAGGGAATAGACCTGAGAACCTGCCAGATTGAAGGGATTATATTATCAACAGAAGCAAAGGAACTAAATGGAGCCGTTGTAGAAATGCTTCAGGCAGCAGAACTGGCTAAAATACTGGGTGTAATAATAAAATAAAAAATTACCATAAAAAGTAAAATTTATGGTATAATCTAGAAATATAATTTTAGAAACAGTATAAGGAAGGTATTTTTTATGGAAGAAAGTATATCAATTAAAGCCCCTGCAGCAGCCTTAAAGCAGAGGAGCTTCATATTTGATAACCTAAGAGGTCTGGCAATCTGGTGTATACCGATTTCACACTTTACCATGGTTGGCGGTGGATTCTCACATGCCTCTCTGGGCGGTATAGTTTATATAACAATTAATGTATTTGTTATGCAATTATTTATGTTTTTATCAGGTTTTTTCTCAAAAAAAGTGGATAGGGCAAGAGAAACGGCGTTTAAAACGTTTATGCTGCCTTATTTATTATTTACACTGGTATTCTACATATTCAGGTATTTCTATTTTGGTGGTGCAAATTTAGACTTTTTAAAACCACCCTTTGCCTTGTGGTTTTTATTTGCAGTATTTTTTTACCGATTTTATTTAAAAGATTTAGTAAAGATAAAACACTTACTTGCTATAAGTGTAGGAATATATTTAATTACGGGGCTTCTGCCTGTAGATACAGATTACTTTGCGTTAGGCAGGGCTATATCCTATTTTCCATTTTTTTTAATGGGATATTATTGTACAAGTGAAAGATTGAAAACAATACAGCGTTTAAAAAAGTGGCAGTGCATTCCTTTACTGGCATTACTGCTGGGTGTATCTTATGTACTTGCTTATTATGTTAAAGTTCCTGTAAATTTTTATTTGTTAAAGACTACAGCTGCCGATGTTGGCATCACATGGTATATGGATATACTGATGAGAGCTGTGGTACTTATACTTGCCGTATTATGGACTATTTTATTATTAAATTTGATGCCAGATAAGAAGAATTATTTAACTTACGTTGGTATAACCACTATGCCGATATACATTTTCCATTTATTTATAAGATATGTGGTAGAGCAAAAAGGATTTCCAAGCCCTGACTGGATTACCTATTATCTGTGGGTATTTGGATCAGCATCCCTGTGCGTCATTGTTTTTTCCAGTCCTCCTATTGCTAAAATTTATGATAAGGTTCTTGATTTATTATATCAGGGATGGGTTAAACTTAAGAAAAAGATGCTATATGATGAGGCTCCGGAAACGGTAAAGTAATAAATTGCAGGATTGCAAAAATAACCTGAACCCGACAAGAAATTGTCGGGTTTTTTTATGTCCGTAATCAATTTTACGGTCTGACATCTTTTATTTGATAAATATATTTTTTAACAAGTTTGCACTTTTAAACACCAAAAATAAGACAAAGTTGAACATAAGACAAAAAATTCAGTTAATTCTAAACATTTGAAATACTTTTTTGATTTTTTTTGAGGCGTAATGAAGCGATATGAAGCAAAATCATATAATCTTCACAAAATGAGGAACGAAAATGGTTTATTAAATAAGCTTTTATTCGGTCAATTGCATTTTATCAGATTATGTGTTTAGGAGGAAAAAACAATGAAGAGAAAATTGGCTCTATTTGTAAGCATTATTATGGTGCTTCTGCTTGCAACTACCGGTTGCGGAGGTGACAAAGGAAGTAGTGGTGATGCAAGTAAGGATCCTATTAAAATCGGTTGGATTGGTTCGCTGACAGGAGATCAGGCCCCTTGGGGAAAGTGTGAAAGTCAGACTGTACAGATGCTAATCGATGAAACAAACGCATCAGGCGGAGTATTAGGCCGCCAGTTGGAATTAGTAGCTCTTGATACAAAAGGAGATGCTAATGAGGCAGTAAATGCAGTAAAGAGGCTGGTATCACAGGACAAAGTTTGTGCTATCTTAGGACCAAATGCTTCTGCACAGGCACTGGCAATCACTGGTGTACTGGAATCAGCAAAAGTTTCTGATATTGCAACAGTTGCTACAAATCCTAAAATCACAGTTAAGGATGACGGTTCTGTAAATAAGTATAATTTCCGTGTATGCTTTACAGATCCATATCAGGGTTCTGTGGCCGCAGGATATGCAGCAGATATTTTAAAATATAAGAAGGCTGCTATCTTGTATGACGTAGCAAGCGATTATTCTCAGGGCTTTATGCAGTACTTTATTGAGACTTTTGAGAAAAAGGGCGGTACTATCGTTGCTAAAGAAGCTTTCAAAGCAGGGGATACAGATTTCAGACCTCAGTTAACGAAGATTAAGAAAGCAAATCCTGATGTTATTCTTATGCCTTATTACTACAAAGAAGTTGCTTTAAGCGCAAATCAGGCAAGAGACCTTGGTATAACAGCAACATTGATGGGCGGAGACGGCTGGCCATCAGACACATTATTTGAAATGGCTGGAAAGTCATTAGAAGGAAGCTATCTTGTAAACCATTTTGACTATAACGATCCTGAAGTAAAACCTCTTACAGAAGCTTACAAAGCAAAATATGGTACCACTCCTGAAATAAACTGCTACATGGTACATGACGCTTATAAAGTATTACTGGCAGCCATTGAAAAAGCAGGAAGTGCAGATTCCCAGGCAATAACGGATGCGCTTACAAAGGTTCAGGTTAAGGGTGTTACAGGAACTATAAAGCTTGGTGAAAAAACTCATAACCCTGAAGGAAAAGAAGCTGCTATTCAGAAAATTGTGCTGAATCCTCAGACAGGTGAGTATGAGTATAAATTTATGCAGAAGTATGGTGCAAACTAATATTTTTGCAAGGTAGTATCTAATAGGAAAATTTCAGGCAGCTAAAGCTGATGGAATTTCTGTATAAGACCTGCAGGCTACATAAATAGATGCGGGCAGGGCTTCAAAAAAATAAGGCAGTTTACCAAAGACTGCCTTATTTTAATAAAACTGTTAGGAGGGTTTGCAGTTGAGTGTATTTTTACAACAATTAATCAATGGTTTATCTATTGGAAGCATTTATGCACTAATGGCAGTAGGGTATTCATTGGTATATAGTATTTTAAACTTTTCAAATTTTGCTCATGGCGGGGTTATTATGTTAGGAGCATATATTGGTTTATATGCATTGCACTTATTACCTAACTCATTTTTAGGGGCTTTAGTTATAGCTGCTTTCGGAGCAGGTCTGATAGCTGTAGTTTTAGAGAAGGTTGCATACAGTCCACTTAGAAAAAGAAATGCACCGTCATTATATTTTATAATTTCGGCTATGGGCGCCTCAATATTCCTGGAAAATTTAGTTATAGCTACTATAGGACCAACTTTTAAAACATACCCACAAATTTTTAATCCAGTACCGTTTACCTTTGGCAATATTTCAGTCAGCAGAATTGACGTTCTGATGTTTGTAATTGCGGCAATCAGTCTGGCGATTCTGGTCTTTATTATAGAAAAAACAAAGGTGGGTCTGGCCATCAGAGCCTGCTCCTACAGCTCAAGAGGAAGCAATTTAATGGGCGTAAATGTAAACAGGATAATCTTTGTTATTTTCTTACTGGGAGGCATGCTGGCAGGTGTGGCAGGTATGCTGTTCGGTATGAAATATACCGTGTATCCGCAAATAGGTGTCATCACCAACAAATCATTTATTGCTGCAGTATTCGGAGGATTGGGAAGTCTGCCCGGTGCTGTAGTGGGAAGTCTGCTCCTGGGATTAATTGAAACATTGAGTTCTGCGTACATAGCTTCGCAATACAGGGATTTAATTGCATTTACATTACTTATTGTAGTATTGGTAATCCGACCTAGTGGTATTATGGGTAAGATTACTGAAGATAAGGCATAAAGGAGGTACTTTCTATGTTTAGTTGGTTTTACATCGAAGGTATCCTGATTCTGGTCGGTATCAATTTGATGGTAGTTTTAGGCTTGTCACTGCTTACAGGCTTCACAGGGCTATTTTCATTCGGGCATGCGGGCTTTATGGCTATAGGTGCGTATGTTTCCGCTATTTGTACCATGAATTATGGTATTCCATTTTATGTGGCCGTACTGATTGGTGGTATTGCTGCAATGTTAGCTTCGCTTTTTATCGGATATTTCACCCTGAATTTAAAGGGGGATTACTTCTGTATCGCAACCCTTGGATTTGGTGAAGCAGTCCGTTTAATATTTGATAATTTGCAATACGTAGGCGGGGCAAGAGGTCTGCCAGGAATACCTTTAGATACTAATTTGACGAATGTAATCGTTATAAACATTATAGCTATATCAGCTATGGCATTTTTAATTAAGTCAAGACATGGAAGAAATATGATTGCTGTAAGAGAAGAGGAACTGGCCTCACAGGCAATAGGAATTAACGTATTCAGTTATAAGATGACTGCCCTGGCAATTTCTGCCCTTTATGCAGGAATAGGAGGAGCTTTGTGGGCACATTATCTGGGATTTATACAACCTCTTATGTTCCAGTTAACCAAATCCACCGAGATGACCATCATGGTAATCTTCGGAGGCCTGGGAAGTATTACAGGAAGTGTAGTAGGTGCATTTGTACTGACATTCCTGCCGGAACTTCTCAGAGAATTTGCTCAATGGAGACTGGTAGTATATGGAGCTGCGGTTATTATCATCATGATTACAAGACCACAGGGTATGCTTGGCGGTATGGAATTCAGCATCAAAGGCATTATTCGTTTCTTCAGGAGAGGTGGCAGCAAAAAGGCAAAAGATACGGTTAATGCAGCAGAAAAAGGAGGTGCACAGGGATGACAGACGTTTTGACTATGAAAAATGTAACAAAGCGGTTTGGAGGCCTGACAGCAGTAGGCGATGTTAGTTTTACCATAAAAGAAGGTGAAATCTTTGGGTTGATAGGCCCCAATGGAGCCGGAAAAACTACGATTTTTAACCTGATTACTGCAGTGTATACTCTGAGTGAGGGAGAAATTTTATTTTATGAGGACCAGATTGCAGGGGCAGATCCCTATGGAAAAGGTTTTGTAAATAGTGTAAAAAGGCGTTTTAACTGGAAACCCTTGAAGCCCTATCAGATAGCTGAGAAAGGCATTACAAGGACTTTTCAAAATATCAGGCTTTTTAAGAAACTCAGTGTTTTTGAAAATGTATTGACTGCATGTCATCGTTCAGGAAGTTACGGACTTCTTCAATCCATTGTTCCCAGAAAACTACCTTTTACAAAGATGACATTGCCCTGGGCAGGATCCTTCTGTAAACAGGAAGAAATGCTGAACCAAAAAACTTCAGAGCTGCTTAAACTTATGGGGTTGTGGGAAGTAAGAGACATGGTAGCAGCAAATCTGCCTTATGGTATGCAGAGAAAGCTGGAAATAGCAAGAGCATTAGCCTTAGATCCAAAACTTTTACTTTTAGATGAGCCGGCAGCTGGTATGAATCCGGAAGAAACCATTCAGCTGATGGAATTAATAAGGCAGATAAGAGATGACTTTAAACTGACTGTTCTTATTATAGAACATCATATGGATTTAATAATGGGACTATGTGATAAGATTTTTGTTTTAAATTTTGGTAAAGCATTGGCGGAAGGTACTCCTGATGAGATACAGGACGACAAGCGGGTAATTGAAGCGTATCTGGGGAAGGAGGAAGACATCAATGTTGAAGGTTGACAATCTTAATGTACATTATGGTGGTATTCATGCTCTCAGAGGAGTGTCCATTGATGTACCAAATGGAGAAATTGTTACCATCATTGGCTCCAATGGTGCGGGTAAATCCTCATTATTAAATGCCATAAGCGGTATGGTTAAATATCAGGGTGATATTATCTATGAAGACCATCCTCTTCCGAAACAAGCCCACAAAGTTGTGAATGCAGGGGTTTGTCAAGTACCAGAAGGACGTATCATATTTGCAAATCTTACGGTACATGAAAACTTAAAAATGGGTGCGTATCTTAGAAATGATACCAAAGGCATTAATGAGGATTTTGAAAAAGTGTATAATCTTTTTCCGAGATTAAAAGAAAGAGAAAAACAGATTTCAGGTACTTTATCTGGAGGTGAGCAGCAGATGCTTGCTATGGGAAGAGGACTTATGTCTAATCCCAATCTGATTATGCTGGATGAACCGTCCTTAGGATTAGCGCCTCTTTTAATTAATACTATATTTGAGATTATAGTAGAGATTAAACGAATGGGTAAAACACTGCTGCTTGTAGAACAAAATGCCTTTAAAGCTCTTTCTGTTGCAGACAAGGCCTATGTATTGGAGCAGGGAGTGATTACCGCTTCAGGAAGTGCAAAGGATCTTTTGGCGGATTCAACCATACAGGAGGCTTACTTAGGCAAAAAAAATAAATAAAATTAGTAAATAAAAAGAATATTTACTGTTAGAAGCCGGCATTGTCCAAATATTTTATTTGGCATTGCCGGTTTTTATATAATACAGGTTAATTTCAGTGGTTAAAATGAAAAATTATATATTTTTTTACAAGAAGTGTTGACATTAATATCTAAGAGTGTTAAATTAAAAATGTGATTAGCACTCATGCTAAGCGAGTGCTAACAAGGAAGGGTGAGAAAGATGGATTTAAACGAAAGGAAATTGAGAATATTACAAGCTATTATCGGTGATTTCATCAGAACAGGTGAACCGGTTGGATCCAGAACTCTTTCCAAAAAGTATGAGTTAGGCGTTAGCCCAGCTACTATTCGCAATGAAATGTCGGATTTGGAAGATATGGGATTTTTAACACATCCTCATACTTCCGCAGGCAGGGTTCCTTCTGATAAAGCATACAGACTGTATGTAAATGAACTTATGAGAAAGAAGGAGCTTACTATTGAGGAAAAACAGGTCATATCAGACAAACTTCATAGTGATATATCTGAATTTGAAAAAACGATAGAGCATGCTGCCAGTTTGTTATCTGAGATAACAAATCTGACATCTTTTGCCATGACACCGAAAACAGATGAAGATATGCTTAGATTTATCAATATTCTTCCTGTTGACAGCAGTACTGTAGTACTTATGATTGTAGCAGAAAGTGGTAAAGTTTCTAATACGGCACTTAAGCTTAAAGCCCCATATACAAAGGAAAATCTTGAGTTATTATCAAAATCCATGACTTATAACTTTAGAGGTAAAACCATAAGTGAAGCATTAACTGTTGATATCATAAAGTGTTTTGAAACAGATTTAGAGGCCATGGAAACTCTGGCAGAAAATATTATGCCAAATTTCATGAGAACTCTTGAAAAGATGTTAAATGTAAATTTGTACATGGATGGGCTTACCAATATATTTTCTATACCAGAGTACAATGATATAGATAAGGCGAAAATGTTTTTAGAGTTGCTGGATAAAAAAGAGGATTTCACCAGGAAACTTATAAACAGGGAAAATGGTGTAATCATAACCATAGGAAATGAAAATGCTGATGATATGATGCAGGATTGCAGCCTGATTACAGCAACTTATCATATAGATGGTAAGCTTGTTGGAAAGATAGGTGTAATTGGACCAACAAGGATGAAATACGACGAGGTAACTTCCGTTATCGAGTATGTAACAGAAAATTTGAATAACACTTTTAAACTGACAGGAGGTAACGAGGACGATGAATAAAGATCAGACAGCTACTGAAAATAAGGATGCCATTGAAGATGTGGACACTCAGGTAACTGATGATACGGAAGCTATAACAGAAAATGAGAATGCTGAAGAAAAATGTGTTGAAGGGGAAACTGAAGAAACACTGACAGATGAGGCAGATGGTAAACAAACAGAAGAGGCTGCAGCAGGAGACGAGGAACTAAACAAAAAGTATCTCAGACTTATGGCAGATTTTCAGAACTATAAAAGAAGAACCGAAAAAGAGAAATGCGACATTTATGCATATGCAAACGAGAAAATCGTTTCAGAATTGCTTGATGTTATAGATAACTTTGAGAGAGCTCTTGCACACGGCGAGGGTGACGAAGGTTTTGTTCAGGGTATGAACAATATATTTAAAATTTTCAAGGGGTACTGGAAAAAAGCGGATTAGAAGAAATAGAAGCATTGGGAATTGAATTTGATCCAAATTTCCACAACGCAGTAATGACAGAGGAAAGCAGCCAATATGAAAGTGGCTGTGTAACTGAAGTCCTACAAAAAGGATATAAGCTAAATGGTAAAGTAATAAGACCTAGTATGGTTAAGGTCGCAAATTAGGGAGGTAATATATTATGGGAAAAGTAATAGGTATAGACTTAGGTACTACAAATTCCTGCGTAGCTGTTCTTGAAGGTGGCGAACCTGTAGTAATTGCTAATGCAGAAGGAAACAGAACTACTCCATCAGTAGTTGGTTTTACAAAAAATGGTGAAAGATTAGTTGGTGAAACTGCAAAAAGACAGGCAATCACTAACCCAGACAGAACTATTTCATCCATTAAAACTCACATGGGTTCTGATTATAAAGTTGAAATTGATGGAAAACAATACACTCCACAGGATATTTCAGCTATGATTTTAAGTAAGTTAAAGGCAGATGCAGAAAGTTATCTTGGAGGTAAGGTAACAGAAGCTGTTATTACAGTACCAGCTTACTTTACAGATGCTCAGAAACAGGCTACAAAAGATGCAGGTAAGATTGCAGGTCTTGATGTAAAGAGAATTATCAATGAACCTACAGCAGCATCTCTTTCTTATGGCCTTGATAAAGATAATGGTCACCACAAGATTTTAGTATATGACCTGGGTGGCGGTACATTTGATGTATCTATTCTTGAACTGGGTGATGGCGTATTTGAAGTACTTGCTACAAATGGTGATACTAAGCTGGGTGGAGATAACTTTGATAAGGTACTTATCGATTACATGGCAGATACCTTTGCAAAGGAACATGGCATTGATTTAAGAACAGACAAGATGGCTCACCAGAGATTAAAGGAAGCAGCAGAAAAAGCTAAGAAGGAACTGTCAAGTTCACAGACAGCTAACATCAACCTTCCATTTATTACTGTAAGTGCTGACGGCCCGCTGCATATGGATATGGACATTACAAGAGCCAAGTTTGATCAGTTAACTTCAGATCTTGTAAACAGAACAATTGAACCAATGCAGAAAGCTATGAAGGATGCTGGCGTAACAAATGCTGATATTGCCAAGGTAATCCTGGTTGGTGGTTCAACAAGAATTCCTGCAGTTCAGGATGCTGTTAAGAGAGTAACTGGTAAAGAACCATTTAAGGGTATCAACCCAGATGAATGCGTGGCTGTTGGTGCAGCTATTCAGGCTGGTGTATTAACAGGTGAAGTAAACGATGTATTGTTGCTTGATGTAACTCCACTTTCACTTTCTATTGAAACATTAGGAGGAGTTGCTACAAAGCTGATTGAAAGAAATACTACTATTCCAACAAAGAAGAGCCAGGTTTTCTCCACTGCTGCTGATAACCAGACAGCTGTAGATATTCATGTTATGCAGGGTGAAAGAGAAATGGCCGCAGGAAACACAACTCTTGGACGTTTCCAGCTTTCAGGTATTCCACCTGCACCTCGCGGAATTCCTCAGATTGAAGTAACATTTGATATCGATGCCAATGGTATTGTAAATGTTAGTGCTAAGGATATGGGAACAGGTAAGGAACAGAGAATCACAATCACTTCTTCAAGCAAACTTTCAGATGAAGAAATTCAGGCTAAGGTTAAGGAAGCTGAACAGTTCGCAGAAGAAGATAAGAAGAAAAAAGAAGAAATTGAAATCAGAAACAGAGCAGAAACTTTAGTATATGAAACAGAAAAGAATCTGAAGGATTTAGAAGCAAACTTATCTGAAGATGAAAAAGCTAGTATCCTGGCTGCTAAAGACGAACTTTCAAAGGCTCTGGAAGGAAATAATTTAGAAGAAATGAAGGATAAGACAGATAAACTGACAGAACAGTTCCACACTATTTCCGCTAAGATGTATCAGCAGGCACAGGCAGCTCAGCAGGGCGGTGCAGCAGGTTTTGATCCTAACATGGCAGGCGGCATGGGCGGAGCTGCTCCAGAATCAGATTCTCCAAAACGTGATAACGTTGTAGATGCTGACTATGAAGTAGTAGATGATGACAAATAGTTGACATATGAACCTGCATGGGGTAATATTGATACGGTTTGAAGTTCTGCACACGTCTATGATGTGACAGCAGACCTCATACAAAAATTTCAGCAGTTACAGCTGCAGGAAATTTTCAATTAAATGTAAAATAAGCACTCCTTCAGGCAGGGAGTGCTTATCAGTTGATATTAATTAATGCAGAGTGGAGAGAAAAAATGGCAGATAAGAGAGATTATTATGAAGTCCTTGGAATCCAGAAGGGTGCAGATGAAAGTGAGATAAAAAGTGCTTTTCGTAAGATGGCCATGAAGTATCATCCTGACAAAAACCCTGGGAATAAGGAAGCTGAAGAAAAATTTAAAGAGATAAACGAAGCATACAGCGTTCTTTCCGACCCTGACAAGAAGAGTAAATATGATAGATTCGGTCATGCCGGCGTAGATCCAAATGCAGGTTTTGGCGGTGGCGGCGCAGGTTTTGGCGGCTTTGAAGATATATTTGACATGTTTGGAGGTATGTTTGGAGGCGGCTTTGGCGGCGGAAGCTCAAGGAGACGTAATGGACCTATGAAGGGTCGTGATTTGCAACAGGAAGTTGTTATTTCTTTCGAGGAAGCTGCTTTTGGTGCAAAAAAACAGATAAAGCTTTCCAAGTACGTTCAATGTGAAAAATGTCATGGAACAGGTGCAGCAGAGGGCACTTCAAAAAAGACTTGTCCAACATGTAATGGTACGGGTGAAGTGAGAACAACTCAGAGAACTCCTTTTGGACAGTTCCAGAGTGTTTCGCCTTGCCAGAATTGCGGTGGCAGTGGTCAGGTTGTTGAAAAACCTTGTCCTGATTGCAGCGGCAGCGGAAAAGTCAGAAAGACTGTTACTATTTCAGTAGATATTCCGGCAGGTGTTGATAACGAATCTGTTATATCCATAAGGGTCAGGGGGAACCTGGGACAAATGGCGGACCAAATGGAGATTTATATGTTGTCATAAGAGTTAAATCCCATGCCCTGTTTAAGAGAGACGGTCAGGATTTATGGCTGGAAATGCCAGTTTCCTATGCACAGGCAGCCTTAGGGGATGATATCATAGTTCCTACTTTAACTGAAAAGGTATCTTATTCTATTCCGGCAGGAACCCAGCCTGGCACAGTATTCAGGTTAAGGGGTAAAGGCATTAAAAGCCTTAGATCCTCAAGAACAGGAGACCTTTATGTAAAAGTTATTCTGGAAGTTCCAACTAAGCTAAATGCAGAACAGAAAAAGAAGATAAAAGAGCTTGGGGAGATTCTGGATAATGACAACCATGGAAATAAGAAAAGTTTTTCAGATAAAATGAAAGAACTTTTTAAATGAATAAAATACAACTAATTTACAATAGATGGAGCTGATTCAATAGTGTTTGTTAGCATATAATTACTCCGAAAAATTATTAAAAAATTGTATTGAAAAAGCTCCATTTTGTATATATGGCTCATAAAGCATTTTGAATGGACCCCCATAAGTTAGAAATTATTTAGGGCTAACTTATGGGGGTCTGTTCATTTGTGCACCATCTTTTTGAGTTAATAATATGACTGGTTAAGAGCTAACAAACAGAAACCCTTATAATTGACATATATCGTTGAATTTTGTATAATTAAGTCCATTAATTCTGTAAAAAAATTTACTATTGTATTTAGGAAAGAAGTTGGGTTAAAGTGATTGATAAAAAGAAAATTACGGCAGGTGTAAAACTGCTTTTAGAGGGAATTGGTGAGGACGTTTACAGAGAAGGGCTCCTGGAGACACCAGAGAGAGTTTCAAGGATGTATGAGGAACTGTTTAGTGGAATGTATGAAGATGCCTCAGCCCATCTAAGCAAACGATTTCATGTTAAAAATAATGAAATGGTCATTGAAAAAGATATTGTGTTTTATTCCATGTGTGAACATCATATGCTGCCATTTTATGGTAAAGTGCATATTGGATATATTCCCAATGGAGAGGTTGTTGGTCTGAGTAAACTGGCAAGAACAGTAGAGGTATTTGCAAGGCGGCTACAACTTCAGGAACAGATGACAGCTCAGATTGCAGATGCATTGATGGATAACCTTTTACCCAAAGGGGTTATCGTAATGATCGATGCTGAGCACATGTGTATGACCATGAGGGGGATTAAAAAGCCTGGAAGCAAAACGGTTACAGTCGTCACACGGGGAGAATTTTCTCAGGATGAAACCTTACAGAATAGGTTCTTCCAGATGGTGAAATAAATGGAATTTGTGGATAAACTTATAGGGAACCCTGTATATATTGAATATTTAAAGGAGATTGAAACGGCAGAGACTCAGAGAGTATTTTGCTGTCATGGAATGGCACATTTTCTGGATGTAGCAAGAATGGCATATATATATAATTTAGAGGAAAAGCTGGGACTGGAGAAAGAAATGATTTACTTAACCGCATTACTGCATGATATTGGCCGTGCCAGGGAGTATAAGACTGGGATTCCTCATGAACAGGCCAGTAGTGAAATAGCGGTTTCCTTACTTTGCGAATTAGATTACCCAGAAGAAAAGGCAGTGATGATTGTAAGAGCTATAGCCGACCATAGAAACAGAAATCTTCAAAATATTTGTTCGGGTGAAACCTCGGAACAATTAAATATTATTATAAATATGGCGGATAAACAGTCACGAAATTGTTTTTTCTGCAAGGCTTATGAGATGTGTAACTGGAGTCCTGATAAAAAAAACAAGTTCATTATCCAATAAGGTTGTAAAGAGGAAAAGGTGACAGAATGATTATAGGAAACAAAGAGTTTGACATACAAAACAAGACATATGTAATGGGAATTTTAAATGTAACACCGGATTCTTTTTCGGATGGGGGAAGATGGAACAATGTGGATGCTGCTTTAAAACATGCAGAGCAGATGATTTCTGAGGGAGCTCACATCATTGATGTGGGCGGTGAATCCACCCGTCCGGGGCATACAAAAGTGGAAGCAGAAGAAGAAATCAGACGTACTGTACCGGTAGTTGAAGCTATAAAAAAGAGGTTTGATATTCCCATTTCTATCGATACTTACAAAAGCAGCGTAGCAAAAGAAAACCTTTTAGCTGGAGCGGATCTTGTAAATGATATCTGGGGATTAAAGTATGATGATGAAATAGCAAAGGTGATTGCAGATGCCAGTGCAGCCTGCTGTCTCATGCACAATCGTGATAATACCCATTATCATGACTTTATGGAAGATGTAAAAAATGATTTAAAAGAAGTCATTACCATAGCTAAAAAAGCAGGAATAAAGGATGAAAAAATTATTCTGGATCCAGGAGTGGGCTTTGTGAAATCCTATGAACAGAATCTGGAGGTCATTCACTGCCTGGAGCAGTTTCGTGAACTGGGATATCCCGTGCTCCTGGGTACTTCCAGAAAATCAGTTATTGGAACGGCTTTGGACTTACCGGCAGATGAGCGCCTTGAGGGTACTCTGGTAACAACGGTTATGGCTGTAATGAAAGGGTGTGCTTTTGTCAGAGTTCATGATATAAAGGAAAATGTCAGAACTATAAGAATGACTGAAGCAATTCTTGGAAGACAGGGAAATTAATATGGATAGAATTAATATTAAAAAGCTGGAAGTTTTTGCAAAACATGGTGTTCTTCCAGAGGAAAATGTTTTAGGACAGAAATTTCTTATCAGTGCAGTTTTATATACAGATACAAGACCGGCAGGCATTAATGATGACCTTGAAAAATCAATAAATTATGCGTTGGTATGCCAATTTATAACAAAGTTCATG
Organism: Aminipila terrae; assembly: GCF_010120715.1. NCBI lineage: Bacteria > Bacillati > Bacillota > Clostridia > Peptostreptococcales > Anaerovoracaceae > Aminipila > Aminipila terrae. The sequence goes on along the minus strand of NZ_CP047591.1, from coordinate 204,942 downwards.
CAGGAAAATATCTTTAAGCTCATTGAGGCAGCTGCCGAAAAATTAGCAGAAGCCTTGCTTAGTGAATTTAATGGATTACAAAAAATAGAAGTGGAAATTGAAAAGCCATGGGCACCAGTTGGCCTGCCTTTACAGACAGTGTCCGTACAGATAGAGCGCAGCTGGCATACTGCATATATTGCTTTTGGTTCTAATATGGGAGACAAGGAAAAGTATATAAGACAAGGTATAGAGGCCCTGGAAAATACATCAGGCTGCCATATTACCAAAGTATCTGAATTTATTCAGACAGAACCTTACGGTGGAGTTGAACAGGACACCTTTTTAAATGGCTGTCTGGAATTGAAGACTCTATACATGCCAAAAGAATTACTCAATATATTAAATGAAATAGAAAAGAATGCAAAGAGAGAAAGAATTGTTCGATGGGGTCCAAGAACCCTGGATTTAGATATTATTTTTTATGATCATTTAATTTTATCTGATCCGGAACTGGTGATACCTCATATGGATATGCAAAACAGAGGGTTTGTACTGGAACCCTTAAACCAGATTAATCCTTATTTCAGGCATCCAGTTTATCATTTAACAGTGGAAGAGATGTTAAATAAATTAAAACAAAAAACAACAGAATGATTGCAGGCAGGTCTGATTTAAATATTGACGGGCCTGCTTTTTATATGGTATAAAATATTTTGGAATAATATTGTAAAAAAATTGGAATAATAATGTAATATATGATATTATATTATGTGATAAACGAATCTATATTATACGCTATTTAAAAAGGTGGAGGTAGTTACATGTATTATAGTAATGGGAATTATGAGGCATTTGCAAGGCCGGAAAAACCAGCAGGTGTAGAATTAAAGTCAGCTTATCTTGTTGGTTCAGGGTTAGCATCTTTAGCTGCAGCATGCTTCCTGATTCGTGATGGACAGATGAAAGGGGATAAAATTCATATTTTGGAGGAGTTGGGTCTTCCAGGAGGAGCCTGCGATGGTATCAAGGATAATGATAAGGGATTTATTATCAGGGGAGGCCGTGAAATGGAGAACCATTTCGAATGCTTATGGGATTTATTCCGATCCATTCCTTCTTTAGAAACAGAGGGAGCATCTGTGCTGGATGAGTTTTATTGGCTCAATAAAAAAGATCCTAATTACTCATTGATGAGGGCAACGGTAAACCGGGGACAGGATGCTCATACAGACGGTAAGTTCGGGCTTAGCGACAAGTCTGCCATGGAAATTCTTAAACTGTTTTTCACCCGGGATGAAGACTTATATGATAAGAAAGTAGTGGACATGTTCTCCCAGGAGTTCTTTGAATCAAATTTCTGGCTGTACTGGAGAACCATGTTTGCTTTTGAAGACTGGCACAGTGCTTTAGAGATGAAACTTTATATTCAGAGGTTTATACATCATATAGGCGGACTGCCTGATTTCTCTGCACTTAAATTTACAAAATATAATCAGTATGAATCTTTAATCCTGCCCATGATAAAGTATCTGGAAGCCCACAACGTTGACTTTCAGTATAATACAAAAGTAACAAATGTGGTTTTTGATATTAACCCCGGCAGAAAAGAAGCAAAAAAATTATATGCACCAGTAATGGGATGGATGCTGAGATTGAGCTTTCAGAAAATGATCTGGTCTTTGTGACAAATGGAAGCTGTATAGAGAATGCAGCTTTTGGTGATGACCATCATGCGCCAGATTTTGTCATAACCAATGGAGGATGCTGGGATCTCTGGCGTAACATAGCAAAACAGGATGCGGCATTTGGAAAACCGGATAAATTCTGTACTAATACAGAAGCTACCAATTGGGAATCAGCTACCATTACTACCCTTGATGATAAAATACCTCCATATATCCAGAAAATATGCAAGAGAGATCCTTTTTGTGGACGAGTTGTCACAGGGGAATTATTACAGTAAAAGATTCAAACTGGCTCATGAGCTATACTTTAAATCGTCAGCCACATTTTAAAGAGCAGCCAAAGGATCAGCTTGTTGTATGGGTTTATGGTTTGTTTACAAATGTGCCTGGTAATTATATCAAAAAACCAATGCGGGATTGTACGGGTATTGAGATTACTGAAGAATGGCTTTTCCATATGGGTGTACCAGAGTCTGAAATCCATGAAATGGCAACCAAGTCTGCTCGCAGCATTCCTTGTATGATGCCATATGTAACAGCATTCTTTATGCCAAGGGCAAAAGGGGACCGGCCGAAAGTTGTTCCGGAAGGCTGTGTGAATTTTGCTTTTGTGGGACAATTTTCTGATACGGCAAGAGACACGGTATTCACTACAGAATATTCTGTGAGAACAGCCATGGAAGCCGTTTATACCCTGCTGAATGTAGACCGTGGGGTACCAGAGGTATTTAATTCCTGCTATGATATTCGTGTGCTTCTGGATTCTACATCAAAAATGATGGACGGAAAGAAGATGACAGATATGAAACTGCCATTTATGGCAAATCTGGCAAAGAAGAAAGTGCTTAAAAAAATATCAGGAACGGTTATTGAAGAATTGCTGAAAAAGTATAATGCAATATAAATAAAAATAAAGGCATATAGGAGTGTGAAAACTATATGCCTTTACTTTTTTTGCAAAAATTTAATTGAAAATTGATTTCAGTTAATTATGGCTGTTTTATTATTTAATCCTTAGATTAATTCAGTGTTTGGTGTACGAGTACCGTCTTCATTATAAATATAGAAGCCTTTTCCAGTTTTTCGGCCTAAGTTACCAGCCGCAACCATTCTACGAAGCAGAACTGCCGGACGATATTTAGGATCTCCGATTTCGCTGTAAAGAACTTCCATAACTGCAAGTTCAACGTCAATACCAATCATGTCAACAAGTTCAAGAGGACCCATTGGGTGATTTAATCCCAGGCGCATACCCAGATCAATTTCCTCAATTGTTCCAATTCCACGTTCAATCAGTATAAATGCTTCATTTAACATAGGAATCAGCATACGGTTTACAATAAAGCCCGGTTCATCTTTGGAAACGATACAAACCTTTCCAAGCTGTTCACCGAAGGCAGTTGTTGTCTCCATAGTTTTCTGATTAGTCTGAAGGCCTTTAACTACTTCTAGTAGATTAATCAATGGAACAGGGCTGAAAAAGTGCATACCAACAAAGCGTGAAGGGTTCTTTAGATGGCTTGCCAATGTTGTAATTGAAATAGAGGATGTGTTACTTGACACAACAGCATCGGCTTTTGAATATTTATCCACTTGTTCCATGATAGAAATCTTAAGTTTTTCATTTTCCGGAGCAGCCTCAATAATAAAATCAGCATTACTGCAATCGGAAATAGCTGTAGTAAAAGACAGATGTGATAATGCTTCCTTCATAGCATTTTCAGTCATCTTACCTTTTTTGACGCTTTTTTGAAGCATTGTTTCCACTGTCTTACGTCCTTTGGCCAGGCTTGCTTCTGAAATGTCATTGACAGTAACATTGACACCTCTGGTGATGGCAGTCTGAGCAATACCCATGCCCATAAAGCCCGCACCTATTATAAATAAATTTTTAACACACATAATAACCTCTCTTTCAAACAGTAACTACTTTTCAACAATAAATTTTGCAAATCCCAGTCCCTCTGATTATATCATACCCATATAAAAAAGTATATTGCATTTATATAAAAACAAATTTTTAATCATTCCCTTTAAGAAGGAATAATATGGAGATAAAACAGTAGAAAATGCAGTTGACATTTTATATTGATTATGCTAGTATAGGCATATAAATTAAATAGATTGGAAATGCATACGACAGAGTAGCATTTTTATGTAAGTGCATGGTGTAGTGCCTTGGATAGTAATATCCAGGGCACTTTTTGTTTGTACGCATTATTTTGCAATGAAAGAGTGGTAAGAATTATGGGATCATTTGATGACAAAGAGCGAATTATTCAGGAGTTTGTCCCAGGAAAACAGGTGACATTGGCTCATGTGATTCCACATCCGGTGGAGGATTTATATCAAAAGGTGGGATTGATTGATGCCACATCAGAAGCTGTTGGGATTTTTACAATTACCCCAAGCGAAGCCGCTATTATAGCTGTAGATGTAGCATGTAAAGCGGCAGATGTCAAAATAGGATTTGTAGACCGGTTTAATGGATCAGTAGTTATAACTGGGGATGTTTCGGCAGTTGAGTCCTCCATAAGGCAGGTTATATCTGTTTTATGCGATTCTATGGGGTTCTCTTCTACTGAAATAACAAGGTCTTAAGAGGAAATATAAATTGGACAAGAAAAGAGTTATTTTAATCGGGCGTTCAATGGCGGGCAAAACAACACTATGTCAATACATTAATAACGAAGAGATAAAATATTATAAGACACAGACGGTACATTTGATAAATGATCATCTGATTGATACACCGGGAGAATACCTGGAGCGAAGATATATGCGGGGAGCCCTTTCCGTATCAGCAGCGGATGCAGATATTATTATGCTGGTTCAGGATGCCACAGAAGATGGGACCATGTTTCCCCCCAATTTTTCCAGTATGTACTGTAAGCCTTGTGTGGGTATCATTACCAAATCAGATATTGCGACACCCAAACAGCTTGAATACGCAGAAAAATATCTGAAACTGGCAGGAGCAGGCGAAATATTTATAACAAGCAGTATGAAAGGAACAGGATTTAAAGAACTGATGAAGTACTTTGAGGAAGATATATAGGAGAGAAGAACATGCAGGAAAAAATTTTGAGTACAGGCATAGATATAGGAACTTCGACGACTCAATTAATATTTAGCCGCCTGACCATTGAAAATCTGGCCAATAGTTATTCGGTACCAAGAATCAGTATTGTAGATAAGGAAGTTATATACAGGAGCGACATATACTTTACCCCTTTAAAATCTCAACATGAGATCGATGCTTCCAAAGTAAAGCAAATTGTAGCAGACGAATACAGAAAGGCTGGCTTTAAGCCAGAAGACTTACAAACGGGAGCAGTTATAATTACAGGAGAAACGGCAAGAAAAGATAATGCAAATGAAGTACTTTCTGCTCTCAGTGAAATGGCTGGAGATTTTGTGGTAGCTACTGCAGGTCCAGACCTTGAATCTGTCCTTTCTGCCAAAGGGGCAGGCACAGACAAAATATCCAAAGAATATGCACTGGCTATTGCAAATGTAGATATAGGCGGCGGTACCAGCAATATTGCAGTATTTAACAAGGGTATTTTAAAAGGAACCATATGTCTGGATATTGGTGGTCGTCTTATTAAAATTGATAACGGAAAAATTATATATATATATAGGAAGATTAAAGAACTGGCTGAACGTAATGGCATACATATTAATGAAGGGGACAGGGCAGATGTAACAGTCCTTAGAAAAATCTGTTCCCTTATGGCAGATCAGTTGGCACAGGCCCTTTATCTAACAGAGCAGAGTGGAATTCATGGAACCATGTATACCAATGATGGGAAACTATTGAAAGAAAACCCATTGATTAGTGCAGTTACTTATTCAGGGGGTGTAGCTGATTGTGTATACAGTGAAAATCAATCAGACTTCTTTAAATATGGTGATATCGGGGTACTCCTGGGTGAAGCTATAAAGAATAATGCGGCATTAAACTCTGTAAAGCGATATAAACCGGAAGAAACCATAAGAGCTACCGTGGTTGGTGCCGGTACACATACTACAGATGTAAGTGGAAGCACCATTTCTTACATCAAAGAAAAATTACCAATTAAAAATATACCAGTGCTGAAAATCAGCGACACGGAAGAAATGTCAGGCGAAAGCATTGTAAATGCCATCAAAGAAAAATTGCCTGTTTATTATACAGAACAGAAACTGGATATTGTAGCAATTGGTTTAGAGGGAAGAAGCTTTGAGTCTTTTGCAGATATTCAGAATCTGGCCAATGCTATTGTAACCGGAGCTAAAGAAATCATAGATGGCCCCATCCTTTAATCATTATTATCGAAAAGGATATAGCCAAAGTACTGGGAAATTCAATTAATTTACTGCTCAACAAGAGTAAAGATGTAATTTGTCTGGACAGTATCCACACAAATAATGGAGATTATATTGATATAGGAGAGCCTGTTGCACAAGGCAATGTGGTTCCTGTTATAACTAAAACGTTAATTTTTAACTCATAAGTATTTATGAAGAAAAAATAAAAATTGTTAAGGAGGAAAATAATGAAAGGTGATATAATTAAAACTTCCGTTTTAGCAACCAAAATTATTCCAAATGTAAGTCCTAGTATGGCTGAGCAGTTTAAACTGGATCCGGAGCAGAAATCATTGGCGTTGATTACAACAAACTGTGATGATGTAACGTACACTGCACTGGACGAAGCAACAAAAAAAGCTGATGTAAAAGTTGTTTATGCCAGAAGCTTTTATGGTGGTGCTGACAATGCCAATACTAAACTGGCAGGTGAAATAATCGGGATTCTGGCAGGGCCAAACCCGGCAGAAGTAAAGAGTGGTCTGGATGCCTGTGTAGAAATGATTGACAATGAATTACATTTTATTTCTGCAAATGACGAAAACTCAATTATTTATTATGCACAATGCATTTCAAGAACTGGTTCATATCTTTCAGAAGGAGCTGGCATAGTTGAAGGAGAGGCTCTGGCATATCTGATCGCACCTCCTATTGAAGCTATGTATGCAGTTGATGCAGCATTAAAAGCAGCAGACGTAAGTCTTTGCGTATTATATGCACCACCTTCAGAAACAAACTTTGGAGGAGCACTTCTGACAGGAAGTCAGTCTGCATGTAAAGCTGCATGTGATGCATTTGCCAGCGCAGTAGTATATGTAGCTGAAAATCCCATTGGTTAACGGAGGTGTACATATAAAGGAGGTAATGATTTGAAAGTCATAACAGAGTCCGATTTAAGAAACGAATTACGTACATCTACCATAGAGACTTATTACCTGGATCAGGATATAATGCTTACTCCGGCGGCAATAGGGTTTCTAAAGGAACGAAAAATAAATGTTGTTAAGGGCAGCATGGAACAAAAAAAGAAGGAAACTGAAGAAAACTCAGGAACTTCAACAGGTATCCAGGAAAGAATGACAGATAATACAGAAGAAAAGATTAAAAAACCCAAATACATTGATTATGAAACAGGAGCTTACTACTACGAGAAACCTGAACATATGACGCAGTTATATGATAATTTCTTAGTAACAAAAGATCACCCGAGGATTTGTCTAAGAGGAAAAGTGGACAGCCTTCAGGCGTTAGTTGTATTAGATCAGACCATTTTAGCAGAAATGAGCGGACAGGAAAAAATTATCAGGGATTTGGATGAAATCTTAAAACTTCTATATGAAATCATGGGATGTGATGTATTCAATAAACCTCTGGTCAATGAACAGATTATTGGACTTACTCATGCAGAGATCAGAGAGCATTCTCACAATCCTATGAAATATTATAAGATTAAGCAAATGATTTTACCGAATTATTCAATGGGTAAAGTTTATGCGATGCTGAATCAATTAAGGGCGGCAATTAGAGAGGTCGAGGTTTCTGCTGCGGAAGCTTTTCATAATGGCAAGAAATATGAGAGAATGGATATTATTGAGGCGTTTAACCGCCTGTCCAGTGTATTACATATAATGATCTGCCGTTATTTAGCTGATGACTACAACAGATAATAAAATGAAACAGGACGAAAGGAGGTTAAGGCGGTTTGAAGGCAGGAATAGTAATAGGTAATATCTGGGCAACGAGAAAAGATGAAAAACTTGAAGGATTGAAACTGATGATTGTACAACCACTAAACATAATTGATAATTCACCTATTGGCCCACCAATTATTGCTGCTGATAACATTGGTGCAGGTGTTAACGAAAAAGTGATATATGTTGGAGGAAGTTCAGCACGTATGCCGGTGGGCGGTTCCAATATACCTGTAGATGCAACCATTGTAGGTATAGTTGATGGACAAGATATAATAAGTTTGTAGTATTATTTGTACTCTAAAGAAAAGGAGAAGGTAAATAATGGTATTATTTGGGAACATAGTTGTTTATATTATTATGGCTTGCGCCCTGAGTGGATGTTTAGCTTACATATTTAAAGAAGGAAGTGAACTGGGTAATCAGTTCCTTGAAGGTATTTATGCAATAGGTCCTATTTTTATTCCCGTAGCAGGTGTAATGGCATCTGCACCATACTTAACAGCTTTAATTAAAACAGTATTTGGCCCTGCATTCCAGGCCGTTGGTGCGGACCCTGCAATGGCAGCCACAACTTTTATCGCTGTAGATATGGGTGGATATCAGCTGGCTGACGCACTGGCTCAGACAAGAGAATCCTGGATTATGGCAGAAATAACAGGCTATATGGCAGGTGCAACAATCGTATATAACATTCCAGTTGCTTTAAAGATGTTAAAGAAAAAAGACAGACCTTATTTAGCTCTTGGAATGATGTCGGGTTTTCTAATGATTCCAGTAGGCGTTTTAATTTCAAGTGCAATTATCGCTCTTACAAATCCATGTGTCAGAGATGCAGTTGCAACAAGTGGCGACTCAACATATCAGCTGTCATTAACATTTCTACTGATATTCAGAAACTTAGTTCCACTTATCATTATTTGTGTAGCTATTGCTATTGGTCTTATGATTATACCAGATAAAATGATTAAAGGTTTTGCTGTTTTCGGAAAAGTGATGGACTGTGCACTTACATTGGTTCTTACATTATGCATCATTGAATACTTTACAGGAATCTTTTCAAAAATATTTGGCGCATGGGGATTCCAGCCAATTATTGCGGACCAGGCAGACTGTAACAGAGCTCTGGAAATTGCAGGATATATTGGTATAATGCTGTGTGGTGCTTTCCCTATGGTATATCTTCTTACAAAATACTTAGGCAGACCACTGGAAGCTGTTGGTAAAGTGTTTGGACTTTCCAAGAATGCTGTTGCAGGTATACTTGCCGGTGCAGCTAACGCTATTGCATTATACAAACTGATTGGTGATATGAAAGCAGAAGATAAAGTTAAATGTCTGGCATTTGCAGTATGCAGTGCATTCTTAATAGGTGACCACTTATCATTCACAGCTAACTTCCAGCCTACTCTGATTTTACCTGTTTTAGCTGGTAAATTAATCGCAGGTTGTCTGTCAGTTTATATCGCAACAAAGATTTCTGTACCTAAGGCAAGGCAAATTGAGGCACAGCAGGCTGCAGAAGAAGCAGCAGCTTAATAAACTGCTTTTGCGGGATGATATAAAATGGATATTCGTATTATAAAATCCCCATCGGAGGGAACAATCAATATTCTTTTACGACGAAAAGGTACTGGAGCCAATACGCTTCCTCCTTGCTTGGATGCGGTGGGACTTGTACAGGGTAAAATGATTGAAATGATTGTTGCCTCTGATATAGCTGAAAAAGCTGTTGGGGTTACAGTAGAAGAAATTAAGGGCAGTTGCCCACAGAATATGATTTTGCTGGCAATATTTGGAGAAACAGCGGCAGTAGAAGAGGCACTGGAAAATATAAAAAGAAATTGGGAAAATAATTAGATAATACTTATAGGAGGTTTATAAAATGAGTCTTCTTGATATGGTAAAAGAAGCCGGCATAATTGGTGCAGGTGGGGCAGGATTTCCTACTCATGCAAAGTTAGCATCAAAAGCGGAATATATACTTCTTAACGGAGCTGAGTGTGAACCACTTTTAAGAGTGGACCAGCAGTTGATGGCAATGTTTCCCGATGAGATAATAAAAGGCTTTGAAGCAGCAGGCAGACAGGTCAGTGCGAAAAAAGCCATAATAGGAATTAAAGGAAAGCATAAAGAAGTAATTACTATCCTTGAGGATAGGATTAAGGCATTAAGGCTGGAAGAATATGTAGAAGTAGGAGTTCTTCCGGACATCTACCCAGCAGGGGATGAACAGGTATTAGTATATGAATTAACAGGAAGGGTGGTACCGGAAGCCGGTATACCAATCCAGGTAGGATGTGTGGTAGTAAACTCAGAAACAGCATTAAATATCTACTATGCATCCACAGGAAAAGCAGTAACAGAAAAATATGTCACCATAGCAGGAGATGTACCAAACCGTATGACGGTAAAGGTACCGGTGGGAACCCCGATACTGGATGTCTTAAAGCTAAGTGGCATAGAGAATTTTGATGATTATGCGGTAATAGACGGAGGTCCTATGATGGGGCCTGTGATGACGGAAATCGGGGGATATATAACAAAGAAGAATAAAGGCTTTGTAATCCTGAAGAAGACCCATCCGCTGATCAGAAGAAAAAGCGCATCAAAAGAACAGGCAAAGAGAATCAACAGGGCAACCTGTGAACAGTGCAGAATGTGTACGGACATGTGTCCAAGATATCTTTTGGGACATGCTACACAGCCGCATAAGATGATGAGGGCCTTAATGTATGCGGCAAATTCAAATGCACCAAATGATTTGGAAGCCCAGAAGGTAGGTCAGTTATGCTGCCAGTGTAACTTATGCGAATTGTTCGCTTGTCCAATAGGGTTATATCCAAAATTCGCTAATAATTTCTTCAGAGAAAAGTTAGCAGAACAGGGCTTAAGATATAAGCCGGATAAAGAAGTATTTGAAGCACGAAGTGTAAGGGAAAACCGTCTGGTACCAAGCAAGAGGCTGATAGCAAGAATCGGACTGCATGATTTTGACAAACCGGCGCCGATGACAGATATTTCCATGAATCCGGAAATAGTGCATATAGCCACAAGACAGCATGTAGGTGCCCCTGCCGTCCCTGTAGTTTCTACAGGAGAACATGTACAGGCAGGCCAGAAGATCGGAAAAATTCCGGAAGAAAGTCTGGGAGCTACAATTCATGCAAGTATTTCCGGAACAGTAACAGAATGCGGAAATGACTATATTGCAATAAGGAGGGATTAATATGGCGAACGCAATAGGAATGGTAGAGTTTACAAGTATTGCACGTGGTATTTACGCAGCAGACCAGATGGTAAAGATTTCAGATGTAGAGATTGTTACAGCCAGCACAACCTGTCCTGGCAAATATATAGCAATCGTTCATGGGGATGTGTCAGCAGTAGAAAATTCTGTACAGATGGGTGAAAGAGTAGCAGGAGAATACTGGGTGGATTCCATTGTGATACCAAACGTTCACCCGGAGGTATTTCCAGCTATTACAGGTGCCACCATGCCTGAGAGAGTTCAGGCCCTTGGAATCATGGAATCCTTTTCCATGTCAACCATGGTGATTGCTGCGGATGCAATCTTAAAGTCTGCAGAACTGGAACCACTGGAACTGCGTCTTGGAAACGGTCTGGGAGGAAAAGCCTTCTTTACCTTCACAGGAGATGTAGCAGCTGTGGAAACAGGGGTCGAAGCAGGAAAGAATATTACAGAAGAGAAAGGTCTGCTGGTTAATGCGGAAGTAATTCCTTCCCCATCAGACAGACTGATACCATCTTTGTTGTAAATATATGAAAGAGTGTGAAACAAATGAAAAAATTGATTTGTGCAAAAGATGTTGAAATCCTGGCAAAACAGGGACAGAAAGTGCTCTATATTGATAAAGACACACTGGTAACTCCGTCAGCAAAGGATGCGGCAAGATCCTGTGGAGTTGAATTTTCTACAGAGGCACCGGCTCCAGTATGCTGCGCAGCACCAGCTGCCTGTGAAGCACCGGCTCCGGCACCAGCTGCAGAAACAGCAAAAGCCTGTGAAGGTGAGATTGACATCAATATGATTTACACAGTACTCAAAGATTTAGCAGATAAAGGTCTGCTGCAGGGAGTGCTGGATACAGCAGCATGCAGCGGGAAGCCTTACACAGCAGAGCATGATGCCTGCGGACTGAAAATTGTCCGTGGAAACACCGTACAGTATGAAGCACTGGATACAGGAAATCCTTCCGATAAAGTATTTTATCAGGAGATTATCAATAAAGAGGACGGCTGCTCCATGAATGCAGGGTTCATAACCATTGAAAACTGTCAGTTCGACTGGGAGTGTGCATGTGAAGAGCTGTACCATATCATCGAAGGAACACTGACAGTAACCGTAAACGGCAAGGTATATACAGCACAGCCGGGAGATTCTGTATTCTTCCCGAATGGTGCGAAAGTAGCCTTTGGTTCACCGAATAAGATGAAAGCATTTTATGCGACGTACTAAAAGGCAGAACCGGAAGTAAGGAGGATATGTAAATGCAGATGCAGGCACTTGGATTTATAGAAACAAAAGGACTTGTAGCAGCCATAGAAAGTGCGGATGCCATGCTGAAGGCAGCAAACGTACAGCTGGTGGACAGAGTCTTTGTAAAGGGCGGTCTTGTTACAATCATCATAGAAGGAGACGTAGGAGCAGTAAAAGCAGCAACCGATGCGGGAGCAGCTGCAGCTATGAGAATCGGTGAACTGATATCAGTACACGTAATCCCAAGACCACATGAAGAAGTTGGAAGAGCAGTGATTTATCCAACTTCAAAAAAAAAAGATAAAATAGTAGCTGCTGAAGAAGTATCCGGGCCGGAGGAAAAAGTAGAAACTGTTATGGAAAACAGGGAAGAAGTACAGCCAAAAGCTGAAGCTGCAGTAACTCCTGCTTCTCAGACAGAAAATGAAGATACTGATCTTACTGAGATACACAAAGAAGACCTGGATAAAATGGTAAAAGAAAGCGGCATGGAAAAGATGCTGGAAGTTTTAGACAAAATGAAAGTAACAAAACTGAGAAATCTGGCCCGTGAGTTTAAGGAATTCGGAATTGCAGGAAGAGTAATCTCCAAGGCAGATAAGAATATCCTGATGGAAGAATTTAAGAAATACTACGGGAAGAACTAAACTTACAGATGACTAAACAATATATACTGAGGAAGAAAAGAAAGGAGGAATCACAAGATGGAAAATTTTGATTATGATTTACGTTCAGTACAGGAAGTGAGAAATCTTGCACGTCTTGGTAAAGTGGCAACAGACAAATTTGTTACTTATACAGAAGAGCAGATTGATAAAATTCTGCGAAATATGGTTCGGGTTGCAGAGGAAAATGCAGTATGCCTGGCCCAGATGGCTGTAGAAGAAACAGGGTTTGGTAAGGTTGCAGATAAAACTTACAAGAACCATATGGCAGCAACTATTCTGTACAACGCAATCAAAGACATGAAAACTGTTGGTGTGATTCAGGAAGATGTAGTAAATAAGATTATTGAGGTGGCAGATCCGGTAGGTCTGGTTATGGGTATTGTTCCATCAACAAACCCCACATCAACCGTAATCTATAAGGCCATGATTGCTTTAAAGGCAAGAAATGCCATTGTATTTTCACCGCATCCTTCCGCAGCAAAGTGCACAATAAAGGCTGCAGAACTAATGTATCAGGCAGCTTTGGAAGCCGGCGCTCCTGAAAACTGTATCGGATGCATTTCCATGCCTTCCATGGCAGCAACAGATGAACTGATGCATGCCAAGGAAGTGGCAATCATCATAGCAACAGGCGGTCCTGGAATGGTAAAGGCAGCATACAGTGCCGGAAAGCCAGCTCTTGGAGTAGGAGCCGGAAATTCACCTGCATACATTGAAAGAACAGCAAATGTACAGCAGGCTGTAAAGAACATTATGGCCAGCAAAACATTTGATAACGGAACAATCTGTGCATCCGAACAGTCCATCATCTGCGAAGAGTGCAACAGAGATGCCGTAATGGCTGAATTCAAGAAGCAGGGTGGCTATTTTATGACAGCAGAAGAAACTGCAAAGGTCTGCAAGCTGTTATTTAAAAATGGTCACAGCATGAATGCCAAGTTTGTTGGAAGATCTGCAGATGTAATCGCAGAAGGAGCAGGCATTTCAATTCCGGCAGGCACAAGAGTGCTGATTGGTGAACAGGGAGGAGTAGGTGAAGGATATCCCCTTTCCTATGAAAAGCTGACTTCCGTACTTGCTTTCTATACAGTTAAAGACTGGCATGAAGCCTGCGAACTGAGTATTGCACTGCTTCAGAACGGTATTGGACATACCATGAGTCTTCATACAGAAGACAGAGACATAGTAATGAAGTTTGCTGCAAAGCCAGCATCCCGTATTCTTGTAAACACAGGAGGAAGCATGGGCGGTACTGGTGCCAGCACCGGACTGATGCCTGCATTTACATTAGGATGTGGTACATGGGGCGGAAGTGCAACTTCAGAAAATGTAACACCAATGCACCTTGTAAACATCAAGAGAGTGGCATATGGATTAAAAGACTGCTCCACTCTAGCAGCTGATGATCCTACATTTAACCATCCTGAACTGTCAGGTTGTAACAGTTGTTCAGGAGCATCAAAAGAACAAAGCTTAAACCAGGAAGACTTAATGAGTCTGGTTAACCAGCTGGTAAGTGTTATGAAAGGGGCTAACTAGTATGGATAAGTGTGAAGCTGTATTAAAACTCTTACTGGAGGCGCTGGAGGGCAATGGAACTGCAAAGAATCTGCAGGATTCAAATGAAATTCCAGTAGGTGTTTCAAACAGACACATCCACCTTTCACAGGCAGATTTAAATGCTTTATTCGGAGAAGGATACCAGCTGACAAAGATGAAAGATTTGTCACAGCCAGGTCAGTATGCATGCAAGGAGACCGTAACAATCTGTGGTCCCAAGGGTGCAATTGAGAAGGTAAGGGTACTTGGACCTGTACGAAGTAAGACCCAGGTTGAAGTATTGACAGGAGACTGTTTCAAGCTTGGAGCTCCATCTCAGGCAAGACTTTCAGGTGATCTTTCAGGAACACCGGGAGTTACTGTTATCGGTCCGAGAGGATCCGTACAGACGAAAGAAGGCCTGATTGTAGCTCAGAGACATATTCATATGACACCAAAAGATGCACAGCATTTTGGGGTGCAGGATGGACAGACTGTCTGCATTAAAGTAGAAGGGCCAAAAGGTGGTATGTACAGCAATGTTGCCGTAAGAGCAAATGATGCTTCTGCCCTTGAGTGCCATCTGGACACAGAAGAAGCGAATGCAATGGGCTTAGGCTCATCTGCAAAAATCACTATTGTAAAATAAAAAGTGTTGAATAAGTTATTGAAAAGTACAAGATAATTAAAATTAATATTAATTTTAGGAGGATTTTAAAATGAAATATGATGCATTAGGTATGATCGAAACAAAGGGTTTAGTTGGTTCAATTGAAGCTGCAGATGCTATGGTAAAGGCAGCAAACGTAACATTAATCGGAAAAGAATTCGTAGGTGGCGGACTTGTAACTGTAATGGTAAGAGGAGATGTAGGAGCAGTAAAGGCTGCTACAGATGCAGGTGCAGCAGCAGCTCAGAGAGTTGGCGAATTAATTTCAGTACATGTAATCCCAAGACCACATGCTGAAGTTGAAACTATTCTTCCAACTGTAAAGGAAAAATAGGAAGAACAATTACAATTTCTAGAATCTCTTTAAAACAAGTCTCTTCAAATGGGAGAGACTTGTTCTACTTTACAGTAAAATAAAAAACAACAAATGATGATAAAGGAAGGTAAGATTTGTGGCAAATAATTCGAAAAAACTAAGCTGGGTTGCAGGCCTGTCAATATCACTGGGCGTTCCAATGTTAATATTGCCGTCAATAGTGTATTTTACTGATTATATGTGGGCTTTTTCCATCGTTGTATGGGGAATTTCCATCTTACAGGGTTTTGTTCAAAATCTTGCATATGCAGAAATGGCGGTAGATTTTCCAGATGCATCGGGTCTGCCGGGTTATTCACAAAAAATCCTGGGATCCGGGGAAAGTAAGCTGGCAAGATTTATAGGGGGGTTCAGCGCGTGGAGCTATTGGTTTGGCTGGGGGCCCATACCGGCTATATTTATATTATCAATTGTTGAATTCTTAACCGGGTATTTCAATCAATTAAATGATATACCACAACCAGTATTATTCCTGTTAGTAGGCACCATTGTTTTATTCGGTCTTTTTATAACGGACAGAAAGGGTTTGGAAAACAGTGCAATGGCAGGATATGTGTTAAATATTATTTCACTTTTGCCTTTAGTTGTTTTGGCTGTTATACCTTTTATCTCAGGTAGTGCAGATCTATCTAACATTACTAATAACTGGATACCACCGGATTTCACTCTTGATTTCAAACATATAATATTATTATTTGGTATATTTGGTATGGCAGAGTGGAGTGCCTGTGCATGGGAAACAGCAGCAGTATATGGGCCTGAATACAGAAATCCAAAGAAAGATGTGCTCAAAGCAATCTGCAGCTGTGGAATCGTGTGCCTGGTAGTCTATATTCTGGTCCAGATGTCGTGTATTGCTGTGCTTGGGGTAGATGGTGTCATGAATGCTACACAACCTCCTATGCTTTTACTGGCAAAATACAGTTTTGGACGGGTAGGAGTGATTTTAAGTATTATAGCAATTATAGTTGCTATGGTTTCAGTTATTCAGACTGCCTTTTTGGGAGCTTCTCATGCTATGCATTCTATGGCCATAGAGAGAAATCTTCCTGCAATTCTGGGACACGAAAACAAGTATGGTACACCACAGAATGCTATGATTGTTCTTATTATTTTAGATTATGGATTGCTATTTCTGGGTAAACCATCGGCTATTGTGGCAGCATCTGCCATTGGATACTCCATTGCAAATGGATTAGGTATGTATTCATATGTTAAGTATAAAAAAGAAAAGAATAAGGCTCTGAACAAAACAGACGGTGTTAATCTTCCACGTATCTGGTGCTGGATTGGATTAATATTTGCGATTATCGATGTACCACTATACATAATCGGACTTATTTATATTAACAGCCTTGATGCAGGATGGAGTTCAACCATAGTAGCAGTTGTTATTTTACTTTTGTATATACCACTTTACATCTATTCTACCTATGAAAGAAAGCACAGCGTCGTTAAGTCGCAGGTAGTAAGTGCCGTACACGTAAACGACAATCATAACTGATAAAATATCATTAATGTCTGCAGCCTTTTTAGTCGAAATATATTGACAATATATTTTACCTATTGTATTATAAATCTAATGAACGACACGTTGAAGTGAGTTTATAATGAATGAGATGACGTGATGGAGCGCACCTGGATTGTGTATTTGGGTGCGTTTTTTGTATAATAAAGAAAGGAATACATCAGGACTTGGAAAATAAAGTATTATTGGCTGTAAAAGATCGTTCAGACAGGACTAATATCAAAGAATTGCTTACTTCAGAAGGATACGTGGTAGATGCAGATAGTGATAATGCAATAGAGGCAATATTAGAATGTGAAAAAGAAGTTCCTGATATATTACTAATTGACTTGGATTTACCGCTTTTAGACGGTATACGGACAATTCATTATATAACTGAACATAAACTGGCCGGGTTATCATTGTAATAGACAGTGACTGGACTGCAAACCTTACAAAAGTCGACCTGTATGAAATAGATGGTTTTGTATCCAGACCTATAAACCGAAGAAATATTATCCCCTGCCTGTCCATGGCACTGGCAAGAAATGAACGAAAGTTGAAGCTACAAAGCCAATACGAAGAAATGGAAAAAGAATTCTATAACAACCGTTCCATTAATTTTGCCACACATGTACTCATGGACGAATACAATATGACAGAAGAGGAAGTACTGGAATACTTAAGCAAATTAAGTTTGGACAGCGATAAAGAAATATCAGAAATTGCAAACATAATTTGTGCATTGTGTGAAGGGAAAGAAAAGAAGTTGTAATGTTTATGTTGTAGTTGGTTAGTAGGAGGAGCATTATGGCTATCCATCAGCTTAAAACAGTTGTTATCGCAGATGATGATAATCAAATCAGAAATTCATTAAAAGAATTTTTTAAAGGGACTATGTACCAGGTTGTGGCAGAAGCCCCAAATGGATTGGAAATCGTGGAGAAATGTAAAGAATACACTCCTGATATCGCCATAATTGATATTCAGATGCCAATTATGGATGGGATTAAAGTAACTGAGATTATTTCACAGGAAAAGACTGCAAAATGCATTATAATGTTAACTTCTTTTGATGACAAGGAATATATAGACCGGGCTATTATGGCTGGAGCATCAGGTTATCTGACTAAACCTGTTGAATTTGGTTTGATTATTCCAACAATTGAGGTGTGTTTAGCCAAAAGTAAAGACTGCTATCTGCTAAATAAAGATATCCAGAAGATGAAAAAAAGAAGAGATACCAGGGATGTCATTGATAAAGCAAAACTGGTAGTTATGGAAAATAAAAATGTTTCTGAAGACAAAGCTTATGAAATAATCAGGGAATTGAGCAGACGTAAACAAATTTCTATGGAGCATGTGGCGCATTACTTATTAGTTGGTCAGAGGCGTAGCAATGAACGATATTAATTACAGACTGTTTCATAAATATACGAATCTGGATGAAGAAGAAATAGCTTATTTAGAAACGTATATTGATAAGATGCAGATGATGGCGGATCAGGAAAAAGCGGATGTTTTTATTGACTGTGAAACATACACAGGAAAAACCACGGTAATTGTTGCCGAAGCTAAGCCAAGAGTCGTTCCTTCTGCATATAAAGAGCAGCTGTTAGGTATGTTGATTAAATGGAAAAATGAACCTGCGTTGGACAGAACTTTTCATTTGAAGTTGCCGACGACAGGAGTAAAAGCGCTACAGGTGCCTGATAACCGTAATGTAGTTCAATCTGCTTTCCCAATTATTTTTAAAGAAAAAGTCATCGCAGTCTTAATATATGAGAAAATTATTGAAGATGAAAATAAGAACAGTGAGGATGATGCATCCAGTCTGACAAAGCTGGAATCAGTCAAAAAGGAAGACTTACTGGAATTTATCCGGGATGCAGCTGTTCTGGTAGACCATCAAAATAAAATCTGTTATAGAAACAGAGCAGCAAAGGTACTTTTTAAAAGTTTAGGATATATAGACGATGTTCTTGGTATGTATGTTGGAAATCTCTGGTGTGTTCCGGAATCTGAAGAAGCGGAAGTAAACACTTTTAATATAAGCAGACATACCTTACAGGGAACAAAGATTCCCATGAATTCTGAAGGAGTAAGATATGCTCTAATCATAGAAGATATTACAAACGTTGTATTGCTTGAAAAAGAAAACAATAAATTAAAGATTTCTTATAAAGAGCTAAAGCACAGAATGAAGAACAGTCTTCAGTTAGTATCTGGAATCTATGATGAAAAAGCCTCTAAAGCAAAGTCCGTGGAGGCAGCACAAGCTTATAAGGAAGCAGCAGGCAGATTAATGTCTGTACTGGCTACTCTGGGAGGAAGCATTGATTCCTTTCAGGATGAAGTAGAAATCAGGGAAATGATAAAGAGAATTTGTAGTGACCTGATTCAGACCGAAGCAAGTTCTTATCTGTCTATTGATTTTAAAATAGAAGGGGATGAGATACAGGTTTCAGGAGAAAGGGCAGTAACTATCGGATTGGTTGTCAACGAGCTGATTCATAATGCATTAAAATATGCTTTTAAAAACAGATCTGAAGGAAAAATTCGGGTAGATATCAAGAAAGATGAAGTTAACTCGACTATTGTTGTAGAAGATGATGGTATTGGGTTTGCACTTAATGAAAATTCAAAGAATTTTTCTGGTCTGGAATTAATCAGTATTATGGTATCAGAACGGCTAGACGGCGAACTCATAGTGGATACTGGAAGTTCAGGAACAAAGGTTCAATTTGATTTTATCGAATGAAATTTAATATGAAAGTCTGTAATTCCGTAGCGGAATATAGATTTATAAAGCTTGAGGCGATGGAGCTCAGAAGTGGTTTATGACTATTTCTGAGCTTTTTGCATATTTAATGTTCTGTTTTGGAACAGATTACTTTAAGGTATATAGGCGTTCGGAATATGATGGCAAAACGCATTATATAGAATTCAAAAGAAAGGATAAAGAAGATGAAATTAAAAACAAAACTCAATGGAGAAACATTTCAATTTCGTGACATTAACGATGTTTTAGCTAAAGCAAATGAACCAAAGTCTGGTGACCGTCTTCAGGGAATTGCAGCAAATAACGAAACAGAAAGAGTTGCAGCTAAAATTGTTCTTGCAAACTTGACAATTGAAGACTTAGTAGAGAATCCAACTATTCCTTATGAACAGGATGAAGTTACCAGAGTAAACATTGACGGTCTGAACCGGCCGGTATATAACAAGATGAAATCCATGACAATAGGAGATTTAAGAGAATGGATTCTTGATTACCATACAACAGGTGATGATTTAACGAGAGCTTCAAGAGCTTTTACAGGTGAAGTTGTAGCTGCTGTTGCAAAAATCATGGGCTCAATGGACCTTGTATATGGCGCCAGCAAGATTCACCGAACAACCAGGTGCAATACAGAGATCGGACAGCCGGGCACTCTTTCATACCGTTGTCAGACTAACAGTACCACAGACAATCCAGAAACTATTCTTTTAGGCATTATGGAAGGTGTCAGCTATGGTAGTGGAGATGCCTGCCTGGGAATTAATCCGGTTGAAGATAACGTGGACAGTACAAGAAGAATTGCGGATGCTTTATATGAATTTATTCGTAAAAATGATATTCCTACGCAGATTACTGTATTATCACATATAACAACACAGATTGATGCGATTAAAAAAGGAGCTCCTCTTTCAATGATTTTCCAGTCAATTGCGGGAAATCAGTTAACCAATGACAACTTTGGTGTTAACAAAGAGTTAATATATGAAGGCTATAAAGCAGCTTATGAACATGGTATCAGTTCAGGTCCAAATTTACTATATTTCGAAACAGGACAAGGCTCAGAAGTTTCTGTAGGATGCGACTGTGGTGTTGATGAAATGACACTGGAAGCGCGTACATACGGATTCGCAAGATACTTTAATCCATTCATGGTTAATAATGTTTCAGGATTTATCGGACCAGAAACGATTTATGACGGTAAGGAAATGATCCGAGCTAATCTGGAAGACCATTTCATGGGTAAATTAATAGGTCTGCCTATGGGTATGGCACCTTGCTTTACAAATCATACATCTATCACCATGGATGACCAGCAGATGGCAACTATGCTGCTTGCTATGGCAGGAGCAAACTATTATATGGGAGTACCTCTTGGCGATGACGTTATGCTGGCATACCAGGATACCAGTTTCCATGACGATGCAGCATTACGTGACTTGACAAACCGAAAACCTGCACCTGAATTTCATCAGTGGATGATAAAGAAAGGTTTAATGGATGAAAATGGCCGATTAACAGATTTAGCAGGTGACGGCTCTATTTTCTTAAAGTAGGAGGAAACGGATAATGAATGAAGAACAGTTAAAGAATCTGGTACAACAGATTATAGAAAAGATGTCTAGTGATAATAACCAGAAGCCTGCTGCAGGTGGAAGCTGCAATAATTTTTCCGGCGCAGCATGTAGTACAGTAATATCTGATGAAGAAGTACCCGATATAATGTCATATGACTATACAAAACATCTTGATATTCCAAATGCAGCAAATCCAGAAGAATACTTACGCATCAAAGCTAAAACAGATGCACGTCTTGGAGTGGGAAGATGCGGCCCAAGATATACAACCATGTCTTATTTAAGAGTACTGGCAGATCATGCTGGTGCTATGGATGCGGTACTAAATGATGTTCCTGATGACTTTATTCTCGAGAATGGTTTGTTTTCTGTAAGCACAGTATGCAAATCTAAGTATGAATATATGACTCGTCCGGATCTTGGAAGACTTTTTACAAAAGAAGCAGAAGCAACTATTAAGAGTAAATGCAAAATGAATCCAGATGTTCAGGTAATTGTAGGTGATGGACTTTCCAGTACTGCAGTTGAAGCAAACATCAAAGATTTGCTTCCTTCATTGGAACAGGGTTTTAAAGTTGAAGGCCTTAACGCAGGAGTGCCATTCTTTGTAAAGTATGCCCGTGTACCAGCAATGGATGCTATCAGTGCGATGATTAAGCCTAAAGTAACTATTATCCTGCTGGGAGAAAGACCAGGCCTGGCTACATACGCATCCCTGAGTGCTTACATTACTTATGATGGATATGTAGGAATTCCTGAAGCTAACAGAACTGTTGTTTCCAATATTCATAAAAATGGTACAAACGCAGTTGAAGCTGGTGCTCATATTGCCGGTGTAGTAAAGAAAATGATTCAGCAGAAGGCTTCCGGAACAGGTTTACAGTTATAAAAAGGTTTATTTCGATTAATAAAAGAAAGAGGTATTTATATGGCTGTTAATGAAGAAATTATAAAGAAAATAGTAGAAACCATTATCTCAGAAGCTTGTGTAAGTCCGGATGAAAACGGAATCAAAAAGCACAGAGATAAAAGTGGTGTTATGGTTATTAAAACCAAGTCCATCAAGGCAGAACAATGGGAACAGCCTGGTGTGTATCTGAAACAGGCAACCAGCCTGGAAGAAGCACCTCGTATGGGGTGTGGCGTAATGGAACTAGACAGGGATGGGACTTTAGCCTGGACATTAACTTATGACGAATACGATTATGTTATCGATGGTATTCTACAGATAGAAATAGATGGAAGAACAGTAACAGGTTGTGAAGGGGATATTATTCTGATTCCTCGTAATTCACATGTTATCTTTAAGACTCCATGTTCAACTAGATATGCTTATTTTGTTTATCCAGCAGATGTAGTTGACGAAATCGTTTAAATGCAAGCTCCTTTCACAAATTTTTAAATACAAAAAACAGATGTCGGTATCTCAAGCCGGCATCTGTTTTTTGCATTTAAATAGTACTATGTCCAAGTATCTGGTAAAATAGTATAAAAGGAAGTGAGAATATGGATAAAGAGATAAAAGTAGGGATTATTTCCGATACCCATGGATTACTGCGTACGGAAGTAAAAGAAATTTTAAAACAGTGTGATTATATCCTTCATGGTGGTGATGTAAACAAACAGGCTGTTATTGATGAGCTAGAAGATATTGCAACACTTTTTGTTGTACGGGGCAACAATGATAAAGAATGGGCAGAGCATCTACCGCAAAATTTAAAGTTCGAGATAGGAGGTATCCGGTTCTATATGGTACATGACAAAAAATTTATACCTACACAAATGGAAAATACGGATATCATTGTTTTTGGACATTCCCATAAGTATCTTGAAGAGACCAGAGATGGAATCCTGTGGCTGAATCCCGGAAGCTGTGGGAGAAGGCGGTTTGACCAGTCAATCAGTATGGCCGTGATGACCATTAAAAGTGGAACATGGACCATAGAGAAGATTGAACTGAATCCGGAGATGAAGTAAGTGTGAATGAATAGAATAGGTCGTAGATGTTGATTTGATGAGAGATTATGGAACTATATTCTTATTAATAAGATTATTGTTTGCTAGATATAAAATGAAATTAAGTGGAAGTTTAAGGAAAAGTATGTTTAAAAAAGATGATATTGACGTAAATGTATAGTATAATTAAAAAGTATGCATGCCAGAAGATAACTTTTTTTACAGGCATAAAAAATAAAAAGAGGTGTAGAGAATGGTAATATTTTCATTCTATTCTGGCGTTGGAATGTTGGATTTAGGATTTCAGGAGGCTGGATTTGATATAGTTTTTGTGAATGAGTATAAAAAAGAATTTTTGGATTCTTACCAATATGCAAGACGAAATAGATATCCAAATCCGCCGCGATTTGGATACCATGTAGGGGATATTAACCAATTCTTAAGTGGAATTGAAGAACAAACTTTACGGCAGTATATAATGACTTTAAGACAAGAAGGGGAATTAATTGCTTTTATTGGAGGACCACCCTGCCCAGATTTTTCTGTAGGGGGGAAAAATCTTGGAAGAGATGGAGAAAATGGAAGATTAGCTAAGAGTTATGTTGATATGATTTGCAGGTTTAAGCCTGACTTTTTTCTGTTTGAGAACGTAAAAGGACTAATAAAGACACAAAGACATAGGGAATATTTTGATGAGCTAAAACTTCAGTTGCAAAATAATGGCTATGTGTTATCCGAACAATTATTAAATTCACTTAGTTTTGGAGTTCCACAAGATAGAGATAGAATAATAATGATGGGAGTTGGAAATATATCATTACTATCACATAGAGTTATTTGTGTAAATAATTCTTTTGCTTTTCCATGGAAGAGTAGTTTGCCATATGATGCAGAACTTGTTAAGACAATGAATTGGCCTAACACCCAAAGGTTTGCCCAATATAGTCGTAGAGAGTTTCATTATAATGTACCAATTGAATTAACTGTTGAATATTGGTTTAGAAAAAATAATGTTTACCATCATTCAAATAGGAATGACGTGTTTAATGTTCGAGGCGGCCTGCAAAAAATGCAGAGGATTTGTGAAGGAGATACAAGTAGGAAATCCTTTAAAAGACTTCACCGGTGGAGGTATTCACCAACAGCTGCATACGGTAATAATGAAGTGCATTTGCATCCATATCGAATTCGTCGAATTAGTGTTGCCGAAGCAATGGCAATTCAGTCATTACCTATATGGTTTGAATTACCACCCAATGTTAGTCTAAGTGCTAAATTTAAAATGATTGGAAATGGAGTGCCGTATTTAATGGCCAATATTGTGGCTCAAAAAATAAGGGATTTTTTTTGAGAGAAAGGTGATAAAAATGAACACTAAGAGAATGAGTGTAAATCCAAGAATAATAGAACATCTTGGAAGTGATTTAATTACATCTTCATCAGTTGCAATAGTTGAGTTGATAAAGAACTCAATTGATGCAAAGAGTAAAAAAGTCCATGTTCAATTATTTGATTATGTAGATAAAATAATAGACAATAATCAACTTTTAATTAAATTAGATCAAAATGTTATGGAGCTAATTAAAGCAAATGCTGAAAATGCTAAAATATTGTTGGTAGAAGATATTGGCATTGGAATGAATGATAATCAGTTAGAAAATGGTTTCCTAAATATTGGAACGGATATTAAATTTAATAATCACGATGACAATGAAGCTTTTTTAGGAGAAAAAGGAATCGGGCGGCTAGCAACTCAGCGGTTAGGCAAAAAATTAATACTTGAAACTGCGTCTAAAGCGTGTGATAGAAGTAAAGCTGTAATAATAGATTGGAAGAATTTGATTGAGTCAGAGAGAATAGACAATATTGAATTGCCATATTATGAATTTGACAAAGTTGGAGAGTCCTATACCAGACTTTGGATAATTGGAATTGAAAAAAATGAAATCATAAATGAACCAGAACAGATAGAATTATTCAATGAAACTAATGTATCACTTAATGACGAATTACAGGCAGCTACATGTTATTTAGTTTCGCCTTTTAAAAATAGTAAGAATGAAGTGGAAATTTCATTTTACAATAATGGAATTAAAATTAACACGGACTTTGATACCGAGTTACTAGATTTTGCTGAAAGTAAGAATTACTTTGAAGTAATAAAGGAAGATGAAAAAATTGTCATAAATTTGAAGCTGGAATTAACACCTATGTTTATTGAAAAGACGCATAGATACTGTATAAAACCAGTAACGTATTTTCCAAAATATCGAAAATCAAAGGATGATTATATTTCCTTATTTAAAAAATATAGACAAAGATATAACACGACTTTAAATTTACATGTGTCATATGAAGAAATTGTTAATAAATTAAAAGAAAAAAGAAAAAAAGTATATTCTGATGTAAAAGATCAAAAAGAGTTGGATATTTATCTAAAGCAGCAAGTCAAAAATGATCTAAATGAATTGCGGGGAATTCTACCTATTACCGGATGTGCATATAATTTTAAGCAAGATAATGCAATAGGAAAAATGTATGTTGATTTTATTAAATACTTAAAAGAAAATACAAATGGAAGAATTAATGACTATTCTGTTTCAGATATTCAAAATTTTTTAAATCAATATAGTGGTATTAAGTTATATAGAAATAGTTATAGAATAGGAGCATTAGGTAATAGAGATGATGATTGGCTCGAAATGCAACAATATAGGACATCGGGTCAACAATTTTATCGAATTAATCAGAGTAATACAGTAGGATATGTTTCTATAAATGATCCGCTTCAGGTTAATATTAGAGAAATTAGTTCAAGATTAGATATTGTGCAGAACAATGCTTCAAAAATATTTAAGGAAGTCATAATATATATATTTAACTATTATTTCTATGATTTTAACAGATCAGCTGATGATATTACAAAATCAATTTTACAAGATGAAGGTTTATTACAAGATGACATTAAAAAAGAGGTAAAAATAGGAAAAAAGAGAGTAATAAATTAGTTGAAGAAAATAAGAAATTATTGAAAGAAATACGTAAGACCAAAGAAATTTTACTTTCTAAAGCAGTAGTTGATGGTGATTATGTGAGTATATCCCAAGAAATATACAATACTGCAATTAATACATTAGATACAGCTGATACTCAAGTGCAAACGACGCAAAATGAATTGAGTAAAACAAAAGAGATACTGGACACTGCTGAAGCTGGTTTGAAAGAAATAGAAGTAGAGGCTTTTAATAATTATAAATTAATGGCTAATGGATTAATAACTGAAACTATTACACATGAACTTCATTCGATAGTAAACGATAAGCATATGAATAATATTGCTGGTAATTTTGAAGCATTAAAGGGTTATTTATATGAGAATTGCGTTTCTATGTATAATAATAATCTTATACCAATTAAAGATCAAAGTGATTTATTAATAAATAAAGTAGAAAATGTTGCAGATTTATATAATTTTCTAGAAAAAACATTTATTAAGAAGAATAGTTATAATGAATATTCTTGTGAAAGTTTAAAATTAGTAATTAATACAATTAGTGAAAAATTGGGAAGCGAGTTAGAAAAAAACAAAATTAAAATTGAAACACTTAATATTAACCAACAATGGTACATGCCGAAAGGTGTTTTATTACATGTACTATATAATCTTTTTATGAATTCTGTATATTGGATTGATATAAGACAAAAAAGAGCTATTAAGGAAGAGGCATATTTGGTAGAAAACAATAAAATAATTGTTGAACAAGAGTCTGATACGAATATTTTAGTATATGATACAGGAATCGGCGTTCTTAAAAAGATGGAATATGTACTTTTTGATGCATTACAATCTGGCAAAGAAAATGATGGAAGAGGAATGGGACTATATATTGTCAAAAAATTATTAAATTCCTTTAAAGCAGATATTGAATTATTAGAAAATACTAATGAATTTGGAAATAGATATATTTTTTCTATATCAGTTCCAGCAGAGTGTATAAGATAGGAAAGGGCTGAAAAAATGGAAATCTCGTTTAATGTTTTTATTCAATTATGGATATAGCAGGAATAATTATCATCGAGGATACTATAATTTTTGAAGAGAATAGATCTGCAGTAATGTATGATTTTTTAGGCATGCAAGAATCAGAACAAAAAATATTTTTGAAGACAATTTCAGTAAATCAAGAAATGATACAGTGTTTGGAAAACATTATTATCGAGTTTACTAAAATAAAAGAAGAGATCGACTGGATGCAAGTTCCATCTCGTGATATAGAATATTATTTCAAAAAAAATAAATTTGATGATATTCAGAAACAAATTGATAAGATATCAGACAGTATGCTGAAAGAAGCGAAAAAGGAAATACAACGGTTTGGTCTTGGGATAAAAGCACAAGGGATTGCAGGATATAAGGGAATATTGGAAGGTAGTAAAGTTAGTTCTAAAACTTATCCACTTAGAGTATATACAGATTTTAATGCAGATGAGTTAAAATCTATTAGCGAAGATATTGATCTTTTTTCAAGCGGAAATCAATATTTCCTTTGTGTAATTGATAATTTTATTGGAATAGAACCAAGAGGTAAAGAGATAATTAGTGAATTGGTGAAAAATCCTAAGGCAAAGAATAATGGAGTATGTATAGTTCTAAGCTCAAAAGAAGAAAAAATTTGCGATGTAACAAATCAAATGTATATTGGATTTGTTAGAAAAGATGAGATGGATTTAGATAATCAAATAAAAAAACAGTTGATTATGAGTCAATATAAAATAATGTTAAGTATATTGTCTGAAAAGAGAAAGGCTGCAATGGATAAAGTTTTTAACTATGCATCAGATAATATGGATACTGCCATATATTTAGCTTCTATGGCGGCGGAAGAAGGTACAACTAATTATGAAGTTTTAAATGAATGGATAGAATTACGCGAACGCTATTTTGCACATTGTGATAGTGCACAAGAAATGAAAAGGATAATATTGCTATCCAGTATGCTCGGAAATCTTGTTAGTGAGCAAACAGATTTGAAGTGTGAACCGGAGACTCTAATTGATTTTCAAACTTTTGAAGAATATGATTACAGTATAAATGAATTTTACTTACCACCTATGTCTGGAGATATATTTTTAATAAAAAATAATTATTATATGTTGGTTGGGCAGGAGTGCGAAATATCCCTAAGAGATGGAAAAAGAAAAAATCCAATAGCGGAGTTGGTACCTATATCTTTAATTGCAAATAAAGATATGGGAAAGGACAAGGAAAATTACAATTTTGAAAAATTACTATTGGGAAAATTTAAAACCGTAGATAATATCATTTCAAATATTTCAATCGATTGCACCAAGAGAGTAGTGATAGATAATGAAATTTTGGATCTTTGTGCATTTAATTGCACAGGTGTTGCTAGCATTGATACCTGTAGTCAATTAGATGTAAGGACTATGAATATGATGCCTATCCAATGGCAACAGTATTATGTAAGTATAAAAGAAAGAATAAAAGGTTTACAAACTAAGTATAATAGCATTAATCAGAAAAGAGAAGAATTAGGATTTGACATGACTGAGTTGCTCGAAGACTTAGGAGCAAGCCATAATAATAGATTAATTTCAATCATTGACTTTAGTCCAGATGGAAATGAGGTCATATATGAAGTTAGGCGAATATGTAGAATTAAAAATCATACATTATTAATTAATAAGCTGTTTTTGGAATATAGGGGCCGTCAAGCATTTAATACAATTAATATGGATGTAGGTAGAACATCTAAATATAAATTAATGCAAGATGGAACTGAGTTATGTCTAGATGAAAAAACAGCAATTGTACTTTTGAGTTCATCACGAAAAGATAATGATGGAAAACGATTAAAAAATAGACCATGGCAAGTAAAGAAAACTGATTTGCTTGAATTAATTAATATGACTAAAACACACAAAAATGATGAATATTTAAAACAGCTAGAAACACAAGATGAATCAATTTTGTTAGATGAAAGAACTGGCTATATTGCTAGCAAATCAATTAAATACACAAAGCAGTCTTATAATGATGAACTGATTCTAAAAATACAATTATGCAAATAAATATACATATATATTGCTTTATTTTGGGTATATCTTAGATATTACTTTTTCAGTCTATTTATGCTCGTATCTTCCTCTACATTGACAATATGGGAGCTTTAATGTATAATAATTCCTGAATTATTGTGATTATGTCAAAACGCTACTATTATATATAGTAAAAATTGGATTAAAAATATATTGAAAAATTATACCATGAGGGTGCGTAATCGGCTTTGAAGATGGTCATGGCTTTTATGGTATTTTTATTTAAAGAGAAAGTGTTGATTATGAAAGATAAAGTACAAGCTCAGATACATACTCATAAAGCATCGGATGGAACTGAATATACTCACAGCCACAACGAAGAGCATGGGCATAAGCATAGCCATCAGAATACCAAGGCTGTATTAAACCGCTTGTCTCGTGCAAGTGGCCATCTGGAAGCAGTAAGGCGTATGGTAGAGGACGGCAAAGATTGTAGTGAGGTATTGATACAACTGTCAGCAGTCATAGCAGCGCTTAATAATACGGGAAAGGTTATCTTGTCGGACCATATCACAAACTGCATTGTAGATGCAGTTGAATCAGGGGATAAGGAAGCAATTGATAATCTTAATAAAGCAATTGACCGTTTCATCAAGTAGTCTTACATATTGATATATAATTTATCCGGTAAGGAAAGCATATGGTTCTTGTGAGAATTTGAATATAAGAATGCCTAAAAAATGAGCTTACTAATGCAAAACATTAGTAAGCTCATTTTTGTCATGTACTGGACGTATTTTAATTTTGTAATCTACTTAAAGATATTGCAAGTATCACATTTTACGCAACATACACAGCATTTCATGCAAAAGGGGTTGAAATAAATTTTACAAGGAACATACTAAAGGCAAGAGGTTGATGCTTTTATTATTTGTAAGCGCAGAATGTTAATGCTGCATCCAAGGAGGTTATACTAGTGAGAAAAAAGACAAAAATGCTTTTTATTATAGCTGGAGTATTGGCTTTAACTTGTGGAACAGCATTAGCTGCACAAGTATTCTATCCTGGAGTTGATAGTGCACAAAGAGTAGGGTCAGAAGTGAGAATGTCTGCTATGAAACTAATGGACAAAGACACTACAGAATACGGTTTTGATAGGGCAGATGGAAACGAAAATCAGAATAATTTGGTAGCTATTGTTTTGGATGAAAAAATTTCTAGTGATTATTTTTTGTATAGAATGAACTTATAT
Source organism: Aminipila terrae (assembly GCF_010120715.1). Classification (NCBI taxonomy): domain Bacteria; kingdom Bacillati; phylum Bacillota; class Clostridia; order Peptostreptococcales; family Anaerovoracaceae; genus Aminipila; species Aminipila terrae. The sequence goes on along the minus strand of NZ_CP047591.1, from coordinate 174,346 downwards.
GAAGCTTGTGAATCTAAAAATCCAGCACAAGATGCGTGGGAGGAAATTAAAAAAGAGATAAATGAAAGAAATTTTGCTAAGGAACATAATATACTGCCTTCACAAGAAGAAATCATAGAAAGTACCCATCAAATGAGGGAAGTAGCTGAATCTACAACTGAGAGTCATGAAATTTTAAAATCCTTAGTAGATGCTATGGGATTAAGTGAAGATGAATATTGGAATATATTTAAACCTAAATATGAAACACCAATAGCCTTAATAAGACATAATGTTTCTCAATATTGTAAGGAAAATAATTTACCAGAATTAGATAATTCAGCGATTGAGTATAAAGTTATAGATAAAGACTTTTTTGATAATTTAGGAGTAAAATATTAAATTCTTAAATGGTTTCATATTATTGCAAGTCATCATATATCACATAATAAACAGAGTATTGAATCCTCCTTGGGGCGTCAATACTTTGTTTTGTTTTATCAGTAACTAGCTTTGATGGGTGTACTTGGAGTTAAAACTTAATAGGTATCCCCATCCAGGGCATACAAAACAGAAGAATATGAAGGGGGTTAAAGAATGAAATTTGGGATAAACCCCTAAAAATCAACGTTTAAAAAATGTGAAAAATTTAGCAATTTATATCCCCCATGGTGGCTTGTGCAATTTAAGGAGTGCATTATAATAGTCAAAGTAAGACTTACTCTAATATCGCTGATGAATGGGAGGGAAAAGTTATGGCTTGTTTTCTTGTACCTTTAGGTGAGGTTATTATAACTTCCGCAGTGCAAAAGGTCGTAGAGAAAAAAGAAAGAAAAGTTGAAAAAACTGTAGAAAGTCAGGAAAATGCAGAAAAGGTATGGCTTTCGGGAAATAATAATGAAGCAGACACAAGAAAAGCTTTACAGACGGGGTTCAGCTGGAGCCAGAAATTAAGCTGGCTGAACAGAATGTTATGGGGCGGGGTTATCCTGTTAGCATTTGAGCACTTATGGCATGGTGAAATTGTCCCCTGGCCTCCTTTTCTTACAGCAATGAACAATCCGGCGGATATAGGGCCAATGCTTCACGAAATAGCTACTATTGGAACTGGCATGGCATTATTTATCACTATTGTATGGACTGTCATGGTCATGATTGCAGATGAAAAATCAAAAACGGCTTTAAAGGCAGCCAAAGCCCATATCTAAAGGGGAGGTAATTTATTATGTACTTAATTATAACTGCAGTGGCAGCCATTGTTTCAACAATCATATGGTATGTCAATGCACCAGATGACAAATATAAGCTCAGTACGTTAAGTTTCATCTTTTGGGGGCTACGCTGATGTGGCTGGTGGATCACGTATTAGCTTACCTGAGTGAGGGAGGAGAATTTTTCGATATATCTTTAAATGCAACCCTCCTTGGGGTAAATGTTGTTCTTCTTGGCCTTGTTGTATGGATTGTTATACTTCTTGTAAAAGACCCAAAAGGAGTATTTACTAGACTTATAAACAAAGAGCAATAATTGAAACGAACATTTTAATAAAAACAAACTTAGTAATATATTTAATGACAAATTGTACTGATGGAAATAGTGTGTTATAAAATAGACCTGTAAGGGAGAAATTTTAAAAATTATCAGGTAGGTATGAACATGTCAGACAACTTCGTATCCACCTGCTTTTTTTATGCAAAAGAAAATGATTACTTAAAGAAGGAGAAAAAAATGAAAAAAACAAGAATAATGGCATTGTTACTTATTCTCGCATTAACAGTTACATGTTTTGCAGGATGCGGTAAAGAAGCTAAAGAGACTGCCAGAGAAGAAAGAATAGCTAAGGGTGAATTGATTGCTTCCATTGGTGCAGAACCTGAGGCTGGTTTTGACGCAACTACAGGAAGCCATGGCTCCATTACAAAGGTATTTTTCTCAACCTTATTTAAAAGAGATAAGCAGCTTGGATGGACCAATGATCTGGCAACCGGTTATCAGGTATCCCCGGATAAACTGACATGGACCATTACCATACGTGATGACGCCATGTTTACAGATGGTATAAAAGTAAAGGCCGAAGATGTGGCTTATACATATCAGACAGCAAAGGATTCAGGTTCAGATATTGATTTAACTATGATAGACAGCATTAAACCAGTTAATGATACAACCATAGAATTCAAACTGACAAGACCTTATTCCCCATTTATTGAAAGACTTGCTTATCTGGGAATTGTTCCAAAACATGCTCATGATGGTAAATTTAAAGATCATCCGATTGGTTCAGGACCATATAAGTTTGTACAGTGGGATAAAGGAGAACAGGTAATAGCAGAGGCTAATGACAATTATTATGGTGAGAAACCGAAGATTAAAAAACTGACAATGGTATTTTTAGATACAGATACTGCGTTTGAGGCAGTCAAGAATGGTTCAGTTGACGTGGCTCAGATCAATGGAAACTTAGCCAGCCAGAAAGTGGAAGGAGCAAAAGTAGTAGATATACCAAGTATTGAATGCTATGGTGTATGCTTCCCAATGGTTAAAAACGAAGGTAAACTGGCTCAGGATGGAGCAGTAATGGGTAACGATGTGACCAGTGATATTTCCATCAGGAAAGCTCTGAATACTGCTATAGACAGAGAAAAAATTGTATCTGGAGTACTGAATGGTTACGGAAGTGTATCAACTACAGGTCTGGAAAAAATGCCTTGGCTGAATGAAAGCACTGTTCTTGACTCCTCAGAATACGGCAATGTCCAGGCTGCTAAAAAGATACTGGCAGATGGAGGATGGGCTGATGCAGATCATGACGGAATACTGGAAAAAAATGGTCAGAAAGCTGAATTCAAGTTATTATATACAGAGGGAATCTACCGTCAGGAAATGGCGTTGGAATTCGTAAAGGTTGCCAGTGAAATCGGAATCAAAGTCGATTTGAAAAAAACAACATGGGATACCATTTTACCAGACATTCATAAAGAAGCAGTATTCTACGGTTTTGGCTCAGGTGATCCATCAGAATTGTTTAATATGTTCTATGGTGGATGTGCAGGTGGTCCTGTTGCCTGGGATAATTCAGGATGCTACAATAATCCTGCTGTAAATGAATGTATCGACAAAGCTCTGAATTCTAGGGATGAAGCAGAAGCAATTCCTTACTGGAAAGAATTGCAGAAATATACTTCTGCAAAGGGAGATGCACCTTACTGCTGGCTTGCAAATGCTAATCATGTTTACCTGACCGCAGATGGATTTAGTTTTGGAAAACCAGTGGTTCAGCCTCATGGAGGAAGAATTTTCGACAATGTTACAGAATGGTCATGGGGCAAATAATTTGACTATTTAATCTTGGCAATATACAATGACATAGGCAAGCAGGGCATTTTTATAAGAAATGCCCTGAACTATGTTAGAAATTGGAGTAAAAATGAAAAGAATCACAGGAAAATTCTTTGCAAAAAAATTTATAAAATTAATAACACTGCTGATAGCTTTGTGTGTCATTACCTTTGTCCTGATGGAATTATCGCCTATTGATCCGGTTACGGCTTATGTAGGTGCCAGTACTAAGGTGGGGGCAGAGCAAAGAGCCTTGATTGCAGAGCACTGGGGATTAAATAAGCCACCAGTTGAACGGTTTATGAGCTGGTTTACATCTATTATCCAGGGAGACTGGGGAACGTCTATGATTTACAGACGGCCAGTGCTGGAAGTGATTGGCCAGAAGTTTGTGTCTTCCCTGGCGCTGATGAGTATTGCCTGGGTATTATCAGGAATCATTGGATTTGTTTTAGGTATTATTGCAGGAATAAAAGAAGGAAAATTTGCGGATAAACTCATTTGTGCTTATTGCCATATTTTGATTTCAACCCCAACTTTCTGGCTGGGAATATTATTTATCATGATTTTTGCAGTAAAACTTGGGTGGTTCCCTGTGGCAATGAGTGTTCCCATAGGTGTATTGGCTCAGGATGTAAGTTTACTGGATAAAATATCCCACATCATTCTTCCGGCATTGACGTTGAGTGTACTGGGAATTGCAAACATTTGCCTGCACACAAGAGAAAAAGTATCCGATATTATGAAAACTGATTTTATCCTTTTTGCTAAGGCTCGTGGGGAAAGTTCCAGAAGCATTGTTTTTAATCATGTAGTAAAAAATGTTTCGCTGCCGGCAATTACCCTTCAATTCCTGTCTTTCAGTGAATTGTTTGGAGGAACTATTTTTGTGGAACAGGTATTTTCATATCCTGGACTGGGACGTGCCGTTGTTCAGTCCGGTCTGAGAGGAGACCTTCCTTTATTAATGGGGATTGTCATTATTAGTCTTGTTTTTGTTTATACTGGCAATCTTGTGGCAGACATGTTATACAGAGTGATTGATCCAAGAATCAGAGAGGGATTGAATATACAATGAGAAACAGCACAATCGTAGTAAAAGATGAAACCATAAAACTTCATAAAAGAATCTTTGGCATCAGAGAAAAAACCATCTTATCAATCAGTGTCCTTTCAGTATTTTTTATTCTTATTCTGGTTGTTGGCAGTTTGATTAATGAAAACTCTCTGTATGTGGATTTAACAGATATATTTGTGCCTCCATGCGGGGGACACATCTTCGGAACAGACTGGGTAGGTCGTGACATGCTGGTGAGAACTTTAAAAGGTCTGAGTCTGAGTATAAAAATCGGACTGCTGTGTTCTGTTACAAGTAGTTTGATTGCCATGGTTTTAGGTATTGCAGCTCCTCTTTTGGGAGGAAAAGCTGATATATTTATTTCCTGGCTGATTGATCTGGTTCTGTCTGTACCTCATACCCTTGTGATTATATTGATTTCTGTTGCCTGTGGGGGAGGACTGAAGGGAATTGTCATCGGAGTCACAGCTACACACTGGACTTCTTTAACCAGAGTAATCCGGGCAGAGGTCATGCAGATTAAGGAAGCCGAATATACAAAGATCTCCAGAAGATTTGGCAAGGGCAACCTTTTTATAGCCAGAGAACATGTTTTACCCCATATTATTCCTCAGCTGGTTGTAGGTACCGTTTTGATATTTCCTCATGCTATCTTGCACGAGGCATCCATAACTTTTCTGGGATTTGGACTTCCAGCCCATGAACCGGCAATCGGTGTTATTCTTTCGGAGTCAATGAAATATCTGACCAGCGGTAAATGGTGGCTGGCGTTTTTCCCGGGTATCTGTCTGGTGACGGTTTCTGTTATGGTCAATTCCATTGGCAGAAATATAGAAAAACTGATCGATCCCAAGACAGCAAACAAATAGTTAGGAGTAAGATATGATAAAGGAACCCATATTAAAGGTAGAGAATTTAGAAATTTCTTTCTCTCAATATACCAAGGGATTACATAGGAAGGATCTGAAGGTAATAAATAATCTGGATATTGAACTATATGAAGGCGAAATATTAGCCATTGTAGGTTCCAGCGGATCTGGAAAAAGCCTGCTGGCCAATGCTATATTGGGAATACTCCCAGATAATGCATCCTGCAAAGGAAACATGTATTATAATGGAAGGAATTTAGATCAAAGCAGCAAGGTGAAAATCAGGGGGAAAGAAATTGTTTTAATTCCCCAATCTGTTAATTATTTAGATCCCCTTCAGCAGGTAGGAAAACAGATAGGTATATCCATAGAAAATAAAGAAAACAGGAAAAAAATTATAGAAAATATATTTCAAAAGTACGGACTTCAGAAAGAAGTGGTAAACTATTATCCTTACCAGTTATCAGGGGGTATGGCAAGAAAAGTTCTTCTTGCAACGGCCCTGGTATCCAATTCTAAAGTGATTATTGCGGATGAGCCCACACCGGGACTGGACGAAACTTCATTAAATGAAGTCTTAAAAGACTTCAGAGAGCTTGCAGATGATGGGCGTGCTATTTTGATGATTACCCACGATATTGAGGCAGCACTTAAAATTGCAGATAAAGTTGCTATATTTTATGCTGGTACAACCCTTGAAGTTTCCAATACAGAGGACTTTGATGATAAAGGTGAATTGCTGAGACATCCTTATACGAAAGCATTAAATCAGGCAAGACCCAATATTCGGTTTGTACCAATTCAGGGGACGCAGCCATATCCGGATAAACTTCCCAACGGCTGTCTGTTTTCTGACAGATGCAGAAGAAAAACGGATCAATGTGAAAAAGGAATACCAGAGTTCAGGGAAATTCGGGGCGGAAAGGTAAGATGTAACCATGCGACTTAGTGCAGAAAATATTAGTTTTAGATATACAAATGAAAGATACATACTGAAGAATGTGAATTTCCATATTGACAGCGGTGAAGTGGTAGGCCTTACTGCTCCCAGTGGATTTGGAAAAACCACCCTGGGGAAAATTCTTGCGGGTTATCTGAAACCAGAGAGTGGACGGATAACCATAGATGGAAATGACATAAAAGGGAGCAGCTTTTATCCGGTACAGTTAATCTTTCAGCATCCGGAAAAAGCAGTAAATCCTAAATGGAAAATGCGAAAAGTATTGGAAGAAGTAGAGATGCCTTCGGAAGAATTAATGGAATCTATGGGAATTCAGCAGGGCTGGCTGGAGCGATGGCCCAGTGAACTGTCTGGAGGCGAGCTGCAAAGATTCTGTGTTACAAGGGTATTATCAGAGAAAACAAAGTTTATAGTTGCAGATGAAATGACCACTATGCTTGACGCTATTACCCAGGCACAGATTTGGAAAACGGTACTGGACTATGCAAAGCTTCATCATATTGGAGTGATTGTCATAAGTCACGATCAGGCTTTAATTGAAAAAGTCTGCAGCAGAATAGTGGATATCACCTTAGGGTAATTTTATGAACTGAATCCGGCAAAAAACTGGTTTCAGTTTTTTTTTTATATTTAAACTTAAATACTTGCCTGTTATAATAAAGTAAATGACAATACATTATACCTGATTGATTAAAATATTATCGGACTTTATGATAAAGGATATTGATAATAATTTACCAAAGTGGTATAATCGCTATTGTAATATTTAGTAGACTGCGGTGATTATTGTAAAAAATAATGTTGCATAACTTACTAAATATTTGGGAGCATTAATTTGCGACCCGGAATAATAATTACTTTATAATAGGACAAGAGGTGGCTTATGAGTTTAATTACGGTATTAATACTATTTCCATTAGTAGTATCTATTGTGACATTCTTGGTCAGAAAGGAGAACATCAGGAGTGCAATTGTAAGAGTTGGTGCAGTTGGTACAGCAGTATTAACGGTATATACAGCTATACAGTATTTTAACAGCGGATTAATTCTGTCAATCGGGGAAACTGAAATGATTGACTTATTTATCATTGTTGTTGAAGTGGGTTTGGCAGCATATATCATAACTACTGGTATAAGAACCAAAAAATATCTGGTTTCTTTGTTTTCACTGTTCCAGACTTGTCTGATTCTCTGGTTTGAATTTACCCAGAAAGCGGGTATCGAAGTGGAGACAGGCATTGTATTTGACAAATTATCCGGAGTTATGGTTCTGGTTGTAGGAGTCATCGGAAGTTTAATTTGTCTGTATGCTGTTGGATACATGAAAGCATATCATGACCATCACACAGAAGTAAAAGAAAGAAAGTCTTTCTTTTTGGCAGTATTATTCCTTTTCTTATCCGCAATGTTCGGATTGGTTTTGTGTAATAATTTAATGTGGATTTATTTCTGTTGGGAAATTACAACATTCTGCTCTTACTTACTTATTGGCTATACGCAGACAAAAGAAGCAAGAAACAATTCTTTACTTGCTTTGACTATTAATGTCGGCGGCGGAGTAGCTTTTGCATGTGCAATCGTAATGATTGGTATGAACTTCAGAACTTTGGAACTGTCAACACTGATTTCAATGAAACCTGAAGCACTGGTTCTGATTCCAGTATTTTTACTTTGCGTTGCAGCACTTACAAAATCCGCACAGCTTCCATTTTCAGCGTGGCTTCTTGGAGCAATGGTAGCGCCTACACCATCTTCTGCATTGTTACACTCAGCAACAATGGTAAAAGCAGGTGTATATCTGATTATCAGATTAGCACCATTATTAGGAGCAACATCTGTAGGACGTATCATTACGTTAGTTGGAGCGATTACATTCCTTGCATGTTCACTAATGGCAATAGCACAAAGAGATGCGAAGAAAGTTCTGGCATATTCAACAATAGCCAATTTAGGGCTTATTGTTATGTGTGCAAGCATTGGTACTCAGGAATCAATTTGGGCAGCAATTTTATTGGTAATATTCCATGCTGTTTCAAAATCACTTTTATTCTTATCAGTTGGATCTATCGAACATCAGATTGGAAACAGAAATATAGAAAATATGAACATCTTAATGAATGTATCAAGAAAACTTTCTATTTATCTGATGATTGGTATCGCTGGTATGTTCCTGGCACCATTTGGAATGCTGATTTCAAAATGGGTTGCTATGAAATCATTTATTGATTCAAATAATATCATTATAGTAATAATTCTTGCTTACGGCAGTGCCGCTACCTTATTCTACTGGGGTAAGTGGATTGGAACGCTTGTTTCTAACGGAAGTGGAAAGAATAACGGACATCATGGGGTATTTTCTCTGGATGAAGAATTACCAATATTCCTTCAGGCAGTGATTGTTGTGTTCTCATGTCTTGCATTCCCACTTATATCAAAGTTTGCGATTGTTCCATATCTATCCGATGTGTTTGGCGGTACGGCAATGGCTCCTATAGGTACAGGCAACCAGATTATAATGGTTATCATGATGGCTATGCTTATCTTATTACCTTTAGGCTACATTCCATTAAGTAAAAAAGAAAAATCCAGAGTTACACCAATTTATATGGCGGGTGAAAATGCTGGAGACAACGAAAACTTCATCGCAGCAACTGGTGTAAAACGTAAGAGCGATCTTAGCAACTGGTATCTGGAAGGATACTTTGGCGGTAAAATTTTTACATTCTGGAGTAATATGATAACTATATCAATATTGTGTGTTGGTGTATTACTACTTATTTGGAGGTGGGCTTTATAATGATGTTAGCAATTCAGATTATTTTAATTGTTGTTCTGACACCTTTAGTTGGTGGACTGCTTGCAGGATTTGACCGAATTATCTCAGCAAGAGTGCAGGGTAGAAAAGGACCACCTTTATTGCAGCCATTTTATGATGTATTGAAACTGCTGCAAAAGGAAAACATACAGGTAAACAAGACTTACAAATTTTATGTATATGTTTCTTTGTTGTTCATTATTTTAACTGCTGTAATCATGTTGATTGGCGGAGACATACTGCTTGCAATATTTGTACTGACACTTGGTGCCATATTCTTTGTATTCGGTGGTTATGCTTCTCAGTCTCCATACAGTATTATCGGAGCTGAAAGAGAATTATTGCAGATGATGGCATATGAACCTATGGTATTAATTACTGCAGCAGGTTTATATATGGTAAGCAAAACCTTCTTTATAGGGGAAATTATTGCAAGAGATGTTCCTGCAATTGTTTATCTGCCAGCAGTATTTATCGGATTCGTATACATCTTAACTTTCAAGTTAAGAAAATCACCGTTCGATTTAAGCTTAGGTCATCATGCTCACCAGGAACTGGTACAGGGGATTTCAACAGAGTATTCCGGAACAGAATTAGCTGTTATCGAGATTACTCACTGGTATGAAACAATTATTTCATTAGTGTTTGTTTATATATTCTTTGTTACCAGCAATCCGATAAGTCATGTGTTCGCTATAATTGCATGTATCGTTGTATATTTATTTGAAATTATATTAGATAACTCAACTGTACGTGTGAAATGGCAGCTGGCTCTGAAATCTGCATGGATTGTTACTGGAGTTTTAAGTATAATGAACCTTATGATTTTATCATTCTTTAAATTTTAATAATATTTAAAATGCGAAGGTAAACATTTTATATTTTTGATTTAAAATAAGCGGAATATATGTTTATTCAGAAAGTAGGAAATATGAATTTTAATACAAAATCACCATGGATATTACATTATGATGGAACAAGTTGCAATGGATGTGATATAGAAGTTTTGGCATGTCTGACACCGCTCTATGATGTGGAACGTTTTGGTGTAATTAATACAGGAAACCCAAGACATGCAGATATTTTATTGATTACAGGCAGTGTGAATGACCAGAGTATTCCAGTTGTTAAACAGCTTTATGAGCAGATGGCTGATCCAAAAGTAGTTGTAGCTGTAGGAATTTGTGCAACTTCTGGAGGCCTGTTTACAGACTGCTATAACGTAGTGGGCGGCGTAGACAAAGTATTACCGGTAGATGTTTATGTACCAGGCTGCGCAGCCAGACCACAGGCAATCATTGACGGTGTGGTAAAAGCACTTGCAATATTAGATGAAAAACAGAACGCGATGAAAAAATAATGTCTTGTATTGAGATTGTCTATCAAATAAGCAGGTAAAGGCTAATAGGCTATATTTGCTTAATCGGACCGGCGATTTAACAGAATGGAATTGTTTAAGGTGGAGAACCTCTTTTTCGTGTAGTGCGGTTCAATCGCTTTTGTGATAGGAATATCACTGATTTGTATTTGAAAGACGAAATGGACGCGATTTTATAAAGTTTAGGAGGAACATTAGGTCCGCCTAAGCTTTATAGTGTGACTTCTTATAGAAGAATCCTATAAGGAAGGGTGGCATATACACCACGTTTTTCATTACTATTTGTGCCGCAGGCATTAGCGGCGGAATGGAGATTTATATATGGGAGAACAAAACATTAGAAAAATTTCTTCAGATCAAATTTTAGCTGAAACTATAAGTCTTAAAAGTGCAGGTTATCGTTTAGTAGCTATTTCATGCACAAATAAAGATGGTTTAGAATTAAGTTATTCATTTGATAAGGACTATGATTTTATTAATTTAAGAATAAATATGGACTATGATACCGAGATTGAGAGTATAACCTGTATTTATCATTATGCTTTTTTATATGAAAATGAAATTGCAGAGCTCTTTGGAGCCAAAATAAAAAATATTGCAGTGGATTTCAAGGATAAGCTGTATAGATTATCTGTAAAAACTCCATTTAATATGAAGAAGGAGGAGGAATAATGGGAGAAAGAACAGTAATTCCTTTTGGACCCCACCATCCCGTGCTTCCGGAGCCAATTCATTTAGACTTGGTACTTGAGGATGAAAAAGTTATTGAAGCGATACCTCAAATTGGTTATGTTCACAGAGGGCTTGAAAAATTAGTAGAAAAAAGAGATTTTAAACAATATACTTATATTGCAGAAAGAATTTGCGGAATCTGTTCTTTTATGCACGGTATGGGTTACTGCATGTCTGTAGAAAGCATTATGGGACTGGAAGTACCAGAGAGAGGTCAGTTTTTAAGAACAATCTGGGCTGAACTATCCCGTATCCACAGTCATTTGCTTTGGCTTGGTCTGACTGCTGATGCTTTTGGATTTGAAAGTTTATTTATGCATTCCTGGAGACTACGAGAAAAAGTGCTTGATCTTTTTGAAGAAACAACAGGTGGTCGAGTAATTTTCTCCGTTTGTGATGTAGGCGGTGTCAGAAAGGATATCGATGCTGAAACATTGAAAAAAATGGTTGATGTATTAACTGGAATGGATAAGGAAATCCGTGAGCTTACACAGGTATTCTTAAATGATGCAACGGTAAAAAGCCGTACTGTAGGTGTTGGAGTACTTTCCAAAGAAAAAGCTCAGGAACTGGGTGCTGTAGGTCCAATGGCAAGAGCCAGTGGAATTAATACAGATATGAGAACACAGGGCTATGCAGCTTATAAACATTTAAAATTTGAACCGATTGTTGCAACACAAGGCGATAGCTATGCAAGAATGGATGTAAGAATTAATGAAATATTCCAGGCAATCGATTTAATCAGACAATGTGTTGAATTGATTCCTGAGGGAGAAGTAATAACTAAATTCAAAGGAAATCCGGATGGAGAATACTTTACACGTCTGGAACAGCCTCGTGGAGAAGTAATTTACTATGTTAAGGGAAATGGAACGAGCTTCTTAGACCGTGTCAGAGTCCGCACACCGACCTTCGCAAATCTTCCGGCGCTTCTTGAAACGTTAAAGAATTGCGATCTTGCAGATGTACCAATTTTAATTCTTACAATCGATCCTTGTATCAGTTGTACAGAGAGATAATGGCAAATTTGTATGTTTTGATTTTACTGACTGCATAATATTCTTTTCAGGAAGAATATTATGCAGAAATGAAATTTAATACAATCAGAAATTTCAGCAGCTGTAGCTGCCAGAGATTTTTCAGTTAAAAATATAATGACTTGATTTTTGGAATTAATAATTTTAAGACTGAATTTTAAGCATGGAAAGGCATGGAAAGAATTATGTCTCTATTAAGTATGACAAAGACACTTATTAAAAGTATACTTCACGGACCGTATACAGATCTTTATCCGGTAAAACCAAGAGAGAATTTTGAACGTACAAGAGGAAGTATTGGAATCGACATCGAAAGCTGTGTTTTTTGCGGAATATGCGAAAAGCGTTGCCCGACTGGTGCTATTAAAACAGTTAGAAACGATAAATCCTGGAGTATTGAAAGAATGAACTGCATCCAGTGTGGCTATTGTGTAGACGTATGCCCTAAAAAATGTCTTCAGATGAAAAATGAATATACGACTCCTGATCTAAAAAAAGTAAAGGATGAATATGTAGATGCACGAGTATCCGATAACTAAAAGGATTATAGAGATTTCTGAAGAGTTTGCAAAGAAAAATAATGCAGATGATATTAAACAAATCAACCTGGTTGTAGGTGATTATTCGGGTTATGTGGCCAGTTCCATTGAACTGTATTTTGACCTTATTGCAGAAGACAGTATATGTAAAAATGCAGTGCTTAATATTGAACGGGTGGAACCCAAATTGAAGTGCAGTGATTGTGGGAAATTATTTAAAAGAAAACCATTTTCATTTGCGTGTCCATATTGCCAGGGTGAAGGCAGGCCTACAGAGATTGGGCAGGAGTTTTATATTAAATCCATAGAGGTATGATAGGAGATACTTATGTCAGAAAACAATGAAATTGAAGTAATGCAGTCTGTCTATGATAAAAATGACGAAGTTGCAAAACAGATTAATGAAGCGTTGACAGCCAAAGGTATTTTTGCCATTAACGTAATGGGGGCACCCGGTGCAGGAAAAACGTCCACTCTTATTAAGATAATAGAAAGGCTGGATGGTACTACACCTTATGTTATTGAAGGAGATATCGAGGCAGATATTGATACAAAAACATTGCTTGCATTAGGTGTGAAGACAATTCAGATCAATACCAACGGAGCTTGTCATTTAGATTCACCTTTGATTGGTGAAGCAGTAGAAAGTCTTAATATTAAAGATGGAATACTGTTTATTGAAAATATTGGGAATTTAGTATGCCCTGCAGAATTTCAGATTGGTGAGCATGTTAAAATGCTGATTTCAACTGTGACAGAGGGCAGTGATAAACCTTATAAATATCCCCTGGCTTTTGAAAAGGCTAATATTATCATTATAAACAAATGCGATCTTCTGCCGTATGTAGACTTTGATGAAGAATATTTTATGAAAGGTGTAAGAGCTTTAAATAAAACAGCCCCTGTATTTAAGATTTCCAGTAAAACTGGTGAAGGGGTTCAGGACGTCGTTTCATGGATAAAGCAGAATTTAAAATAATGACTAAAAAGATAATTGTATCAGGAATAGTACAAGGGGTTGGTTTTCGACCCCTTACTTTTCGTATAGCGAAAAAAATAACATTAAAGGAACGGTTCAGAATATTGGTGGAATGGTAGAGATTATTACTCAATGTTCCCACAATGATTTTGAGCAATTTATTTTTGACTTAAAACATGCAGAATGTGAAGGCTGTGAGATAATCAGCATAGATATAACAGATATAACAGAGGAAATCACTGAAATATTTAGTGATTTTAAAATTATAGAAAGTACTGCCACAGAGGCTGTATCAATTATTCCTCCTGACCTGGCTACTTGTGATAAATGCCTGGAGGAACTGTATAGTAAGGACAACAGAAGGTACCAGAATCCCTTTATCAGCTGTATGTCCTGTGGACCCAGATATACGATTATGGGTGTTCTTCCCTATGACAGAGACAATACGACCATGGAAGACTTCCCTATGTGCAAAGAATGCAATGCAGAGTATATTTCACCTGAAAGCAGACGTTTTCATGCACAGACTATATCCTGTTATGACTGTGGTCCTTACTTAATTTTAAAAGAATATAACAGGGATGAAAATGATTTGTTAGATTCGTCTAGGTGTTCTAATAAAAAAATCAGAAACCATCCTGTAAAATTAAATAAATTATATAAAAAAATACCAATGGACAGATATAACCAGCATCAGGCTCACATTTATAAGAACCGGAAAAGGTTTAAACGGGCAGTAGATATAATAAACAGTGGTGGAATTATTGCGGTCAAGGGAATTGGTGGTTATCATTTTGTCTGCTCACCATTTATGGAAGAAACGGTCCAGAATTTAAGAAAGTTAAAGGGCCGTGAAGAAAAACCTTTTGCCGTTATGTTTGGATCAGTGGATTCTATAAGAGAATACTGTGAAGTATCTTCCCAGGAAAAAATGTTGTTGGAAACAAAAGCCAGACCTATTGTGCTGCTTTATTCAAAGAATGAGAAAATGGCTCACTCTACCTATAAGGGGAGTATTTATTGTGGTGCATTTCTGCCCTATACTCCTTTGCAGACCATGCTCCTGAAGGAATGCGGTCCATTGATTATGACAAGCGGAAATATTTCTGATCAGCCTATTATCAGGGAAGACAGTATCATGCTGGCACTGGATAATCCGCTGCTGAACGGAGTCTTATATAATAAAAGACGTATTATCCGGTCGGTGGATGACTCTGTTGCAAAAATAATAGATGATAAAGCACAATTGATTCGCAGAAGCAGAGGATATGTGCCTTATCCTGTTTTCCTGCCAGAAAGCAATAAAAACCTGAAGATATTTGCTGCAGGGGGGGATTTAAAAGCGGCCTTCTGCTTGTTTAACAGGGGAAGTGCAGTGGTTTCCCAGTATTTTGGGGATCTGGAGGAAAGCAGCATCCTGGAAGAATATAAAAAATCTGTAGATGATTTAGCTGGGCTTCTGAAAATAACTCCAGACCTGGCTGTTTGTGACTTGCATCCAAATTATTTTTCTACCAGATTTGCAGAATCCTTAAATAAACCAGTTATATATGTCCAGCATCATCATGCTCATATAGCATCTGTTATGGCGGAGCATAATTTAAAGGAGAAAGTAATTGGTATTGCTTTTGATGGGACAGGCTATGGAACAGATGGAAATATATGGGGCAGTGAATTTATGATTTGCCAGGGGGCAGATTTTGAGAGAAAAGCCCATCTGAAATATATTCCTATGTTAGGTGGAGATCAATCCATGAAAGATGCAAAAAAAACAGCTACTTGTTTTTTAGCAGGTTCAGGGTTGGAACAATATATTAAGGACGATAGAAGTGCGATTATTAAAGCCGCATTAAAGAATCAGGTAAATACGGTTCTGACTTCCAGCATGGGCAGACTTTTTGATGCTGTTTCCAGTATATTAGGAATTCTTGATGAAAACCATTATGAAGGAGAATGTGCAGCATATTTGGAAAAAGAGGCTCTGTTGGCTGAAAAAGGTAAAGCTGTTCCTGAGAAAATGTCCTTTGATATTGTTAGAAATGATGATATGATTGAAATTGATCCAGCTCCTGTTTTAGAAGCTCTTTGCAGGCGTCAGGAAGGCAGAGGAGATGAGCCTGTCACTTCAATACGCCAGTCTCTTGCTCTTGGCTTTCACTACGCTCTTGCGGAAGTTATTGTGGGTGTCTGCCAGATTTTAAGAGAGGAACATAATCTGAACAGTGTTGCCTTTAGTGGCGGTGTTTTTCAAAATTCCGTTCTTACTAATCGTTTGATTAAGCTTTTACGGGAAAATGGATTTATGGTTTATTACAATATAGCAGTGCCCCCTAACGACGGTTCGATTAGTTTAGGCCAGACATATGTGGGTATAATGAAATCAGATGAAAATTAATAATATTATATAAAGGGTATACGTAGGTGAAATTATGTGTGTTGCAGTTCCAGGAAAAATAGTAGAAATTAATGGAGATACAGCTAAAGTGGATGTTATGAATAATACATGCGATGTGAATATCAAGCTGGTTAAGGCTAAAATCGGAGATTATGTACTTATTCATGCTGGCTGTGCCATTGATGTGTTAAGCAAAGATTCCGCAGAGGAAATCATTTGGATGTTCAACGAACTTGAGGAGGAAGTAAATGGTAACTCTTCAGCAGATAACTAAAGAATTAAAAGAATATGACGGAGATGAGATTAAAATAATGGAGGTATGTGGTACACATACCTCAAGTATTTTTAAAAATGGCATAAGAAGCCTGATTTCTCCTAAGATAAAGTTGATATCCGGACCAGGATGTCCGGTTTGTGTTACTCCATCGGTATATGTAGATAAGCTGGTTGAAATTTCTTTAAGGGAGAACCACTGCGTTCTCACCTTCGGTGATATGATGAAGGTGAAAGGAAATGAGCATTCTCTTACAGAAGCAGCGGCTATTGGTGGAAAAGTTAAAGTGTTATATTCTCCTTTAGACGCCATAAAAGTGGCAATGGAGGATACTAACACACAATATGTGTTTGCTGCTGTGGGATTTGAAACCACAGTACCCATTTATGGTGTACTGATTGATGAAATTATAAAAAAGACATTCACAATTTAAAGATTATAACGTCTTTAAAAACCATTACACCGGCTCTTACATTTATTTGTGAGAACGAAGAAAACATAGATGCTTTTATAGCACCGGGACACGTCAGTGTTATTATTGGATGTGATGCTTATAAAGAACTGGTTGAAAAATATCATAAACCTTTTGTTGTGGCTGGGTTTGAAGGTGAGCATATTCTGGCAGCAATCTATGAAATTGTCATTCAGATAAAACAAAAAAAATATGCCATGAAGAACATGTATATCAGTGCGGTTTCTAATGAGGGAAATAAAACAGCTCTTTCAGTTATAAATGAATATTTTCAAGTAAAAGATGATTTCTGGCGTGGTATAGGAGTAATAGAAAAATCGTCTTTAGGGCTGAAGCCGGAATATTTACAGTATGATGCCGGGAGCGGATTTGATGACTATAAGGAGAATCCTCCAAAAGGCTGTAGATGTACAGATGTTATATTAGGAAGAATTAATCCAACAGAATGTCCATTATTTGGTGAACAGTGTACTCCTCTGAACGCTGTGGGCCCATGTATGGTATCCGTTGAAGGCGTATGTGGAATATGGTATAAAAACAGAGGAAGATCTTGAAGAACAATGGATAGTTTGGACATGCCAAAGAAATGGAGAAGAAAATGAAAATAGATATATCCTATGGAAGCGGCGGAAAACAGACAAGCAGTCTGATTAATGATATTTTTTTAAAAAATTTTGACAATGAAGTATTAAATAAACTGGAAGATGCTGCTGTACTTGATGTAAAAAACAGAATTGCTTATACAACGGACTCTTTTGTTGTTACTCCCATGTTCTTTAAAGGAGGAAACATTGGTAAATTAGCCATTTGTGGTACAGTAAACGATCTTTCCATGATGGGAGCCAGACCGCGATATCTGACAGCTGGTTTTATCATTGAAGCAGGGGCAGACAGTGAGATGATTGATCAGATTGCACACACCATGAGGGTGACAGCGGAGGAAGCTGGCGTAAAAATTGTAGCCGGTGATACAAAGGTAATAGAAGGAAATGGTAACGTTTATATCAATACTTCAGGAGTTGGAGAAATATTAAAAGAAGGAATCAGTATTCAAAACTGCCATCCAGGGGATATGATTCTGCTTTCCGGCAATCTGGGGGAGCATCATGCAGCTATTATGTCCGAAAGAATGGGAATAGAAAATAATATTGCCAGTGATTGTGCACCGCTTTTCTCTATTGTCTCAGATCTTTTAGAAAATGACATAGAAATCAGATGTATGAGAGACGTAACCCGGGGAGGATTGGCAACCGTTTTGAATGAGGTGTCTGAAAGCTCAAAATGCAGAGTAGAGATTGAAGAAGAAGCTTTACCAGTGAGTGATGAAGTGAAAGGTTTCTGTAATATCTTAGGACTGGATCCGCTTTATATGGCCAATGAGGGTAAAATGATTGCTGTGATACCGGGAGAACAATCCCAAAAGGCTGTTGAGGTCATGAGAAAAAATAAGTATGGTTCGCATGCAACGATTATAGGAAAAATTACAGAAGGTAATGGTGTTAACATGACCACTGCGCTAGGTGGCAATCGAATGATAGATATTCTTTACGGCGAAGGATTACCACGAATTTGCTAATAAATTAAATAGTAACTGAATATATCACTCATAAGCAGAGTAAAATAAAACTGTCTGAACCAACATTGTGTAAGGCAGTTTTTGATTACATACTTTTTCATGTTTTGGCAAATAATGATGTGAAGAGTAGGGGGAGTTTCTATGCGGCTATTTATTTCTATTAACTTTAATGAGGAAATCTGCAATAAAATTTATGATGCCATTTGTGAAATAAAGAAAATTTCCAACAAAGGTAATTTTAGCAGGAAAGAAAATCTACACGTAACACTGGCATTTTTAGGAGAAATTAATCCTGAAGATGTGGATAAAATAAAGGCTTGTATGGACAGGGTCAAAGGGGAAAACTTTGATATGCATATACAAGGATTAGGAAGGTTTAAAAGGACTGGTTTTGATATATACTGGATTGGTATAGAACAATCCCATGCTATGAACAAGCTTCATGCTCTTTTAAATAATGAACTGAATGATAATGGATTTCCAGTGGAACTCCGGGAGTTTAAACCGCATCTAACTTTGGGACGCCAGGTGATCTGCCATTATCAGGAAGCAAAAAAAATCATAGAAGATCTGGGATTAATAATTCAGCCTGTAAATAAATTTAGTCTCATGCTAAGTGAGCGTAAAAACGGTAAACTAACCTATACAGAACTTTATACAAAAAATATTTGAAAAAGTATGGAATTTAATGTATAATTAAATTTTGTGAATAACTGCACAGGAATCTATGGAAATAGACACCCTGTGCATTTTATTGCTTAAAAGATTGAACCTTAGAAAATAATGACAGCAAGAGAGGAAGCAGATGAAGGTAGTATACAGTAACTTTACTTTAGGCGCTATTGAAGAAAATATTACAAATTTAATTAAAGAATGTAAAATCTGGAGCGATTTAAATATGTCATATGACGAATATGATATATTAAACCAGAAAATATGTGAAATGATGGGGGGAGGGCCAGATGTATTACAAATACAGAAAAGGTACCCTTTAGTAAATATAACTCATGCAATTCATGTAATAATCTATGAAGAGTATGAAGAATTTTGGGACTTTTACAGTAAAAAATTAGGCATAACCCTGAGCAACAGTGAAAAAACGGTGCTTAAGAAAAACTGGTCTCTAATAATTGAAAAAGTAGGATTGAAAAAACACAATTATGAAATTGACCAGGCAGAATCTATGCCTCTTTTGTATCAGGCAGGCATACCTAACCGTGAGCTGGATGACATATTTGATACCATTAAATACAGCAGAGATACCCATAAAGATTTTCAGCCGCAGATGCTCATGGATCAATTGACAAGCTGGCGAAGCTATGCTGCTGGACCATCCACAAAAGCCTATATAGAGATATTTCCTGACAAAGCCCAAGAGTTTTTTTCTCAGGTAAATGACCTTATAAAGGCAGAGGCACCCCAAACAGAAAATTATTCAGAGAGATTATTAAATAAATACGATGGCTGGAGAGAAAAACAAAAATACCTGGGAAGAAAACATCCCAGGACTTCAGAACTTTCATCACCCTATCTCATGTATGACAAGGAAAAAAATGAATTCAGTTTATTTTTACCGCCATGTTCTGTTACCAATGATTATATAAGTTATATGACATACATAATAGCGGATAATGATCATAACCGATATGAAGGCAAAGTTAAAGTTATGACCGATACAAAAGGCAGGTATATTAAACAGCAAGTGGTACCAGTAAAAGCAGCCAGAGCATATGTTATTCACTGGTATGACGATATGGATAAGACAAATCCCATACTGGATAAGAAAATTACAGGTGCCTTAGGATATGGATCGGTAATTTTTGATTATGATGGGAAAAGGATTCAGGAAGTTTTCTGTCAGGAAAGTGTTATTGAAGAGAATAACCATTTAAATCCTGATTTTCAGGAACCAGTTCTGGACAATATCCGGTATAAAGAAAGTTTTGGTGAAGAAAACCGTCCTATCCTGTATTGGGATGCTTTAAATTCTTATCCGGTTTCATCGTTTTCATTAAGGCAGCTGGATGATTTTATGCCTGAAGTAAAAATACATATGACAAAATGCAGAAAATTAAAATCTGTTTCTGGAGAAAAGCATTTCGTTTATTTGGGAAATAAACTACAAACTGGAATATATAAGATTTTTCAAGAAGAAAAGTGCAACTTGCCGGAAGATACTTATGTTCCTTTAAAAATTGGGAAGATGCACATTTTTAAACATAAAGAAGAAGGTTATAAAGACAGAATTGGCAGCCTGAATGATATACTGGTTACTACCCTGATGAATTATGATTCGATAAAAGTACTGGAAAAAATAAAAACCGTAGTAAAAGAAACCGGGAAAAAGAGAGATTCTTATCTGGATAAAAGAGGTTGCCGTATATTAACTTTGCTCATATGTAACTTTTGCCAAGACTGCAGTAGTGAAGATGAAGAGCTGTTATGGCAGGACAACCATAAAAATTGTAATAATACAATTGAAGAAATACTGAAGCTTATCAGCATTCACATGCTAAATGGACAAATCAGAGGTTTCATCGTACAAAATCTTAGTAAATATGATTTATCAGAAAAACAGTTCAGTAAATGTTTTCATGTTCTGGACCTCCAAACTGCAGTTTTTGCATTATCCAAAGAAATAACCGGCGGGCAAATTGATAAACTTGCTGAGGAAAATTCTATGACAGCTATGCGGTTATTAATGAAAGATAAAATGAATTTTAAAAATGGAATGAGATTACTTAGACTGGCAGGCATAGACGCAATGCAGGAAATGCTGCATTTCAGAAAAAAACCAGATACCATGGCTGAATGGTTTGAATGTTATGAAGAACTGATTAATGGAAATTTAGTAAAGACGGATTACAGGTTCCTTCCAACTTATAAGGTCATGGGAAATCACAAAGAATTTAATGATCTGGTTGAATGGGGTGCCTCCAAGAAAAGCAGCTCTCCTGAAATGAATTTTAGTGGGAAACAAAGTGACGGAATAAAATTCTGTGGGCGGATTTATCTGGATGTGCTCATTGCATGGTACATGAAGTATATGAATAAGACGGAAGAAACAATGGAAGCTGCTAAAGAACTGATATCCCAGATTTCATCCATTGAAAAAATGTATCTAAGCTTAAAGCCCGAAATCAGAAATTCTATTATTTTTTATGAAAGGGCCCTTAAAGAAAGATATATTGAGGAAAAAAGTATCTTTGCCACATTTTATTATTGCGGACTGGTTTCTGTTATTCTGGCAACCCACCCATATTTGGAGTTAGATGAGGAGACCTTTAGCACTTGTGATGGATTCTTACAGAAAATGTATCAGATATTTCCAGAATTAGTGGAAAGAGATTTATTACTGGCAGATGCATATGTTCTATTTAATATTGGACTGGCTTAAGGTGATAGAAAATAATGGGAAAAGAATAAAGTATATGCCTCTGTCTCTATGCGTATATATTATCAAATAGAAATAAAGATAAAGGTGGATATATGAGGAATTTTAAGAAACTTTTCCTTTTGTTTATGGCTGGTGGAGCAGGGTATTGTTTAATTGAACTATTGTTCAGGCATTACAGTCATGTTACAATGTTTTTTGTTGGAGGAATTTGTTTTATCCTGGTAGGACTGATTAATGAACTATTTACTTTTGATATGCCTATGAGGTGGCAGATGCTCATTGGTGGAATCCTCATCACAGGAGTGGAGTTTGTCAGTGGATGCATCATAAATCTGTGGCTGGGTCTTCACGTATGGGATTACAGTAATCTTCCCTTTAATGTATTAGGGCAGATATGCCTGCCATTTACATTGATATGGATTTTATTAAGTGGTGTTGCAATAGTTCTGGATGATTATTTAAGATATCGATGGTTTAATGAAGAAAAGCCACATTACAGGCTATAGGAGATTCCATTAAAAATATTGAAAAACAGGTAATGAAAGATGATTATCAGTGCAAGTCGAAGAACGGACATCCCCAATTATTATTATGAATGGTTTACAAACCGCTTGAAAGAGCGGTTTGTTTTAGTGAGAAATCCTATGAACCATAGTCAGATAAGTAAAATTGATCTGTCCCCTGAAGTGGTGGATTGCATTGTATTCTGGACCAAAAACCCAGAACCCATGCTAAGTAAGCTTGAAAGCTTACAGGACTATAATTATTATGTTCAATTTTCCCTTACCCTTATGGCAGGGATATAGAGCCAGGTGTGCCTTCTAAGTGGGACAAGGTGCTGGAAACCTTTAAAAGATTGTCAGAAAAAATCGGACCGGATAAAGTGATCTGGCGATATGATCCCATTCTTTTAACCAAGACATATAGCATGCAATATCACATGGAATACTTTGAGAAAACTGCACAACAATTAGCACCTTTCACAGAAAAATGTGTTTTTAGCTTTATGGATTATTATGCCAGTATTAGGACTAATTTAAAGGAAATAGGAGCCTGGGCTCCAGATGAAAGGGAGCAGCTTGAGCTTTCAAAAGCATTGCAAAGTATTGCCTGTCAATACGGATTGCAACTGGAAACCTGTGGAGAAACCGTAGATTTAAGTCATATGGGTATTTCCCACGGGAAGTGTATAGATCCTGCATTAATTGAAAGAATTGCAGGGTATCCGGTTACTGGTTTAAAAGACAAGAACCAGCGTCTGGAATGTGGATGTATAGAAAGTATCGATATTGGAGCCTACAATACCTGCAGCAATGGGTGCCGGTATTGTTATGCCAGTCACAGCGGGGTTTCCATAAAACAAAATATAGAAAATTACAACGTGAATTCACCCATTTTATGCAGCAGGGTTCATGAGAATGACAAGATAAACTTGAGAAAGGTGGAATCCTTCAAAGAGGCCCAGCTGACCATCAAATTATAAAAAATAAAGGAGGTCTGAATTTGATACGAGTTATGTTTGTCTGTCACGGCAATATCTGCCGATCTCCTATGGCAGAGTTCGTGTTTAAAGATATGGTAAAGAAAAAAGGATTAGAAAAAGATTTCTTAATCGCATCGTCTGCTACCAGTACAGAAGAAATTGGAAACCCAGTTCATCATGGTACCAGAAACAAATTGAAGTGTTATGGTATAACTACAGAAGGGAAAAAGGCTGTTCAGCTGCAAAAGATGGATTATGACTGCTATGATTATATACTGGGAATGGAAGAAAGAAACCTGATTAATATAAAAAGAATTTTCGGCATAGATAAAGATAATAAGATAAAAAAACTTCTGGATTTTTCAGATAATCCAAGAGATATTGCCGATCCCTGGTATACAGGGAATTTTGATATTACATATGAAGATATTTATGAAGGCTGTCAGGGATTATTAACATATATCTTAAAAAATGATAATAGCCGCTAAAGTTTACTAAAATAATAATTATGACAAACAAATAAAGAGAGGATCATCATGGATACACATGGGGATAAAAAACTAAATATTATCACAAAAACAACGGAACTGGCAATGAAAATTACTCTGGAATATATAGGAGAAGGGGATACTGTTATTGATGCAACTGCAGGGAATGGGCATGATACTTTGCTTCTGGCAGAAGCAGCCGGAGAGAGCGGAAAAGTAATCGCCTTTGATATTCAGGAAACGGCTATAGAACATACAAAAGCCCTTTTACAGGAACATGGAATGCTGGATCGGGTAAAACTGGTCAAGGATTCTCATGAACATCTGGAAAAATACCTGGATAAAGGAAGCAGGCCATCGGCAGTTATCTTTAATCTGGGATATCTGCCTACGGGGGATAAAAGTATTACAACAAAAGCGGATACTACCATTTCATCTATAGTGACGGCGTCGAAACTTATTAAGTTAGGGGGCATAATTACTCTTGTATTATATAGTGGACATGAGGAAGGAAAGCAAGAAAAGGAAAGGATTCTAGATTTACTCGGGCAGTTTTCTCCAAGGGAATTCCATGTTGCATATACCTCAATGATTAATCAACCGAATAATCCTCCGGAAATTGTCTGGATAACCAGAAAAAAATAAATCTATAAAAACTATTGACTATACGGTAACTGTATACTTTAGAATATTGAGTAGGAGGAGATAATTATGAAACTTTCACTCAAGATTAAAACAGCATACGGAATTATAGCAATAGCGGACCAGTGTTTATACTTTCTTTATGGCACTTTTTTCCTGTTTTTTACAACTACTGTGGTTGGAATTGATCCGGGAATTGCAGGAGTCATTGCAGCTCTTGGTGCTCTTTGGGATGCCATAAGTTCAGCAATTATTGGATTTATATCAGATAATACCCATTCGAGATTTGGGAAAAGGAGGATGTTCATCATATGTGCATCCATACCGGTAGCTATTGTTACTACACTACTATTCACAGCTATAGAAGCGTCCATGACGGTTAAGATTATTTATTATGTTTGTATGACTTTACTGTTTTGGACTGGGTTTTCATCATTTTTTATTCCGTTCTTAGCATGGGGTGCAGAACTTACAGAAGATTATAACGAACGAACAAGGCTGAGATCTTTTGCGTATGTGGGAAACACATTGGGTATGGCTATAGGAGCAGTCATGCCTACAATTTTCGTGGACCATTTAATGAACATGGGAAAAACACAGGCCCAGGCATGGCATGGGACGGCAGCAATGATCGCAGGCTGCGTATTCCTGTCACTGTTTATTGGAGCCTTTATAATAAAGGAACCAAGTAACCTGGATCAGAAACCGGATGATATGAAAATGTCTGTTAAAAGATTTTGTCAGATGTTTCTGGATATGGTCAAAGGGTTTGCTGAAATTCTTAAATTAAAGACACTTAGATATGCTATATATGCAAGTATATTATATCTGGCAGCAAATACCATCTTCGTGGCAGACAGACTTTACTTTTATACATATAACATGGGACTGGATGCCTTAAGTATTACTGCTCTCATGGCCATAGAACCTTTTGCAGGTATGATCTTTGTGCCGATTTTAGTGGCCACAAGTAGTAAGTTTGATAAGCGTAGTCAGTTTATGGTGGGGATGACTATTTGCGCTATAAGTATGGTGGCGCTCAGATTTATCGGAACAACTAATTTTCTGGAAGCTGCTATTATGCTGGTAGCTTACGGGTTAGGCGCTATTTGCTACTGGCAGTTGATGCCAGCTATGATTTATGACGTTTGTGAGGTTGATGAACTGGTAAGCGGAAAACAAAGGCAGGGAACAATCGTATCCCTGCAGGCCATATCAGAGTCTTTATCTGAGGCAGTAGGCTTAGTACTTTTAGGTAATATGCTTCAATGGGCTGGCTTTGACGGAAATGCAGTTTCTCAGCAGGAGAATGCACTATTCTGGGTAGATAACGCATTTACCCTGATACCTGGAATATTTATGTTTTTATCGGTTTATATGATTTACAAGTATCCTATAACGCGGAAAGTGTTTAACAAAGTACTAGGAGCTGTGGAAAAGCAGAGAGAAGGACATAAAGTAAATCTGGAAGAATTCAAAGAAGTTTTATTATAATTACAAAAACAGCTTACCATAATGATAATTATGGTAAGCTGTTTTACTTTTTACAGTGAACAGAAATCTTAATCATATAGTTATCATATCCACACATGGACAGTTCATCTAATATGGTATCTTCATAAAAATATTCTCCCGGTGTATAGCCTTTTTGAAGTAAGTCGTCCAAAAGTGTTTTATAACTTTCGAAGGCTGTATTAAAACCATTGCGATGGTATATAACGGCAAAGGTCCCTGCAGGTTTTATATGAAGGTCCGGATAGATCCTGCCTGAAACTTTGGTATATATGTGAGCATAGGAATAATAAATACCACTGGTGGGCATATCAGAAGTTCTAATGGTGCTTCCAATGGAATGAATCATATATAGCCCTAAATCATGGCAATAATTATAATGCTTTGTGATGGCTGCTGCCATGGATTTGTCATCAGGTTTTCCGCTATAATCAGTAGTGATAAGATATTCTTCTGGCATTTCTACATAACTTACTCTTTCTGTTGCCGCATGAAGGCCTTCTTCCGTAATATCCGTTTTTGTTATAATATAGTTCTTTATCCACTCCAGCTCTTTAATTTTGTTTTCTACTTCATTCTGTTTTTCATGAAGGAGCTGTATAAGGCTTTCAGGAGTTCTGGTATCCAGATATTGTTTTATTTCTTTTAAAGGCATGTCCAGCTCTTTTAACATTGAAATAATCTCAAAGACTTCAATTTGCTGATAGGAATAATACCGGTAACCATTTTCCTTGATGATTTCTGGAGAAAAGAGGCCGATATCATCATAATGAAACAAAGTCTGCTTTTTTACATGACAAAGTTTTGCGAATTCTCCTGTAGTAAAATAATTCTGTTTCATTAAATTCATTACCTCATCTCCTTTTATTAATGTGAATTGTTACCAGACTATATAAAGCAAGCTTTTCATTGCCTAATTTATCCTGTTTTAGTATAATATATCAACAGGGTATTATACTCATTATAACTTATCTGCACTGATGAGACAAATAATAGAGAAAAGAATCTTTCATAAAACAAATTTTAATTTGAAGATTTGGAGAGAATACTCAAAAAGATTAAAAGAGGTACGAAATGAATTATATTGAAACCAAAATATATACCAGCAGATATGGAATAGAGCATATTCTTAATACACTGTCAGAGATGGGTATTGAGGATGCTGTTATAGAAGATCCCGCAGATGTAGAAGAGCTGATGGATAAGAAGAATTCTTACGACTGGGATTATGTGGATGCCAGTGTGATGGAGCAGATAGATGAGGAACCGGCTATTATTTTATATATGGAAGATTCCGACCAGGGAAAAGAAAAAGTACAGGATGTAAAAAATGCTATGGAAAGTCTAAAAGAACGTATGGACAGGGGAGAGTTTGGAACAGACTTTTCTTTCGGAAGAATGAAGGTTGAAGATAAGACCGTAAAGGATGAAGACTGGAAAGACAACTGGAAAGAATTTTTTAAACCTGCAAAGATAACGGAAAGAATAGTGGTAAAACCTACCTGGGAGGCCTATGAAAAACAGTCGGAAGATGAACTGATTATTGAAATTGATCCAGGCATGGCATTTGGAACGGGCACCCATGAAACAACAACGCTTTGTATTAAATTACTGGAAAAATACACCAAGGAAGGAGATGCTGTCCTGGATGTAGGCTGTGGGTCAGGTATTTTATCCATAGCAGCTGCATTGCTTGGCATTAAAAATATTCTTGGTGTGGATATAGATCCGGTAGCTGTTGAAGTTTCAAAAGAAAATGTTGCATTAAACGGCTTTTCGGACACAATCCAGATTCAATATGGTGATTTGACAAAAGGTATAGATTATAAGGCTGATGTTGTAGTAGCTAATTTAATGGCCGATCTAGTGATGATGCTGTCTTGTGATGTGGCTAGACATTTAAAGAATAAAGGCGTATTTATTTCTTCGGGTATTCTTATAGAAAAACAGCAGCAGGTATCGGAAGCTATTAAAAATAATGGATTTGAGATTATAGAAATATTAGAACAGGGTGACTGGTGCGCCATAGCAGCGAGGTTAAAATAGATGAGCAGATTTTTTACTACTCCTGAGAATATTGGTGATAAGACAATAAGAATAACAGATAAGCAGGATATCCAGCACATGATAAAAGTGTTACGGCTCCGTGAAGGTGACAGAATAGATGTATCGGATTCTGTCAGATGGGAATATGAAACGGAAATCTTGCGCATTGATAAGGAGTATGTGGAGGCAGTGATACTGGACAAGCAGAAATTTACCAATGAACCTTTTACTAAAGTAACTTTGTTTCAAGGGGTTCCTAAGCAGGGTAAGATGGAATTGATTATACAGAAAACCGTAGAATTAGGAATCTATGAGATTGTACCAGTTTTTACAGACAGAACAATAGTTGCTGACAACGGAAATTTTTCAAAAAAAATTGAAAGATGGCAGAAAGTTTCTGATGAAGCAGTAAAACAATGCAAGAGAGGGATTATTCCAAATGTTGATGGAAACATCACTTTCAGTAAAATGGTTTCTTTGCTGGAGGGATTTGATTTAGTCCTGTTCCCCTATGAAAATGAAGATAAGACAACCATAAAGGATGTACTCAGGGGACTTGAGCACCAGCCTGAAACGGTAGCAATTATCATTGGACCTGAAGGCGGATTTTCTGATAAAGAAGCAGATCTTTTGAAAAGTATAAATACAGAATGCGTTACTTTGGGAAAAACAACCCTTCGTACTGAAACAGCGGGAATGGCTGCCCTTGCTATGGTTATGTACGAATTAGAACTATAAAATTTATTAATGAAATAAAATATGTTTAAAAAGAACAGGGTAAAGGTATATATTTAACATAAAATGAAATTATTAGTAGATTATAGTTTGTAAAACATATATAATGTAATAAAATATCGATATATGTTTTTAGTTTGGAGGTAATTTGTATGAGTGAAAAGAAATTTTTTGTGTGTAAGCACTGTGGAAACTTAGTTGAAATGATTAAGAGTTCTGGAGCACCTATGGTCTGTTGTGGAGAAAAAATGACAGAACTGGAGGCAAATACAGTAGATGCAAGTTTTGAGAAACATATACCAGTTGTAACCGTTGGAGGCAATACAGTTGTTGCCAAGGTTGGTTCTGTTGAACATCCTATGGTTGAAGAACATTATATCGAATGGCTATATCTTTTGACTTCAAAAGGTGCACAAAGGAAGAACCTTTCCCCAGGAGAAAAACCAGAAGCTGAATTTGCTCTGGCACAGGGAGAAACTCCATTAGCCGTATTTGCTTATTGCAATCTACACGGATTATGGAAGTCAGAAATAAAATAACTAATCAGTAAAAAATGGGAGCTGTAGCAAATTTATTTTGCAACAGCTCCTTATTAATATAATTTTTAACTCTCTTACATATAATGATATAAATATATCTAGGTTTAATGGAAATGGAGAGAGGAATAAATGGCAATTAAAATTTTTATTGATCAGGGACATAACCCGCAGAATCCCAACGCTGGTGCAGAAGCCAACGGAGTGAGGGAACAAGACATTACCTTTGAGGTCGGAGTGCGACTGGCAGCATTGTTAAACAGCAACCCCAATTTTGATGCAGAACTATCCAGAACTTCACCTACTGAGGTACTTGGTACCAGTAATGCTACAAGCCTTCAGGCCAGAGTGTATGCTGCTAACTCATGGGGAGCAGATTTCTTTATAAGCTTACATTGTAATTCCAGTGAAATAAAAGAAGCAAGTGGAAGCGAAGCCTATGTTTTCAAGAGAGAAAGTCCGGCCTATGACATGGCGCTGAGGCTGTTAGAGGGGCTTCATTACATGACAGGACTGGAAAACAGAGGTGTATTTATACGTCCTACTTTATATGTGCTGAGAGCCACGGATATGCCTGCTGTCCTTGTTGAAATGGGATACATAACGAATGTCAATGATGCACATCTGATGTCTACAGACCCGCAAAGTTTTGCCAGGGGCATATATAACGGTATATTATTATATTATGGCATGCTTTAAAGTGTAAAAAACAGAGGGCGGCAGTTAATGAGCCACCCTCTGTTTATTTATTTTCCAGGATCTTTTTAAAAAAACTATCGCTGCTTTTATCCGGAGGTCTGAGATATCTTCCTAATTTGTACAAACATTCAGGATCCCGGGAAATCTTATTTATCTTTGCTGAACAGGTTAAAGAAGCTTTAAATCCCATTTCTTTTATAAGGACTTCAGAATTCTTCGTGTAGTAACCAAAAGGATAAACCATAGTATTTGGTGTAGTGCCAGTATAGTCAGTTATCCTTTGTTGGAGAAGACCCACATCTGCAGTAAAATTCTCCCTGTATTTTTCCATTCCTTCTCCTGATTTTTCACCGCATCCCGTTCGTCCACTCTTAGAATCATGCATGTCATAAGTATGATTCTGTATCTCTATGTGTCCAGACATAATCATTTCATTTATCTGCCCCCAGGTCAGATAAGAATAGTAAGAATTATTTATTTTAATAAGGCTGTACCTGTCCGTCTGTGAACCAAGAATGGAAATTACAGCTTTCTGGTTATATTTTTTCAGTAATGGATATGCATACAGGTAGTTGTTATAAAAACCATCATCAAAGGTGAGAAGAATGGGTTTTTCAGGTAAAGGTGCTCCATTATAAACGTAATCAATTAACTCCGTCATGGAAATTGCAGTATAGCCATTGTCTTTCAGATATTTTAAGTCATTTTCAAATAAACGGGGAGAAATGAAATAGGTATTCTGAAGCTTTGATTCCTTAACCAGACCATGATACATGATAATAGGAAGACGGATAGTACCCTGTTCTGCAGGCTTATCTCTGGATGTAATAGCCATATGGTTTCCCGCTGAAGGAGGGGAAACGTATAGATGACAGAATATAGAAACTGACAGCAGTATAATGCATAATGTCAGGGAAGACCATATTGCAGGCCAGATAAATTTGTGAAAGCGCATGTTAACCTCCCATGTAGTAATATATAAACTATATGAACGAAGGAGGGTAAATATGATTTCCCTGAGATTTCAAAATATGAATTAATAAAAGAAGAGCAGAAAATCTGCTCTTCTGTATATGTATTTAAAAAAATAATGTTGACCTTTTACCCTAAAACTGCATTAGCAATAAGGTTGTCAAATTTTCTTATATCAATACCTTTTTTTAAATTCACTTTAATATGCCCTGCTCTGGTCCATAACTCTATTTCTGCATTTAAGTCTAAGGTGCCAGCATTTTCTGATGACCACATGTTTATTGATGAGTAAGGCAAAGAGTAGATTTCCACCTTTTTGCCTGTGAGGCCTTGTGCATCACGCACAATTAATCTTTTGTTTGTAAAAATAGCAGAATCCCGGATGGTTTTATATGCAGCTACAGCTGTTTCACCTGCCGTAAGCATAGAATTTATATCATTGGGGATAGGGCATTCGCTCACAAATGTCCATGCTAAGTTTTGAGATAATTCCATTGCCATTTTTTTTCTCCTTTCATAGAAAAAAATATATTGTATTATAATTTTACCATAAAATCTTAGAATTTCCATTTTTTTATTATTTTCTACCCTTTTTTACGAAAAATAGAGATAAAGGGTAATATATGATGTAGAGGTTTAATTTTTGTCTTATATATTACCTTGTTGAAAAAACGGCATATATGATATATGATAAATGAAACATTACGTGGAGGATATAAATTTGATTAACGATAATATTCAAGTTATTAATGGGATTAAAATAGATGATACATGGTCTGATTTTGCAAGGGATTTTGTTCGCAGCCATGGCAGAAAAATGCTTATAGGGATAAAGACTCTTGGCTGCAAAGTAAACCAATATGAAAGTGAAGCAATAAAGGAAAAGTTTATCAATAACAATCATGAGATTGTAAATGAGAATGATTTTGCTGATGTTTACATTATTAACACCTGTACAGTTACCAGTCTGGCAGATCGAAAATCCAGGCAGTATATCAGAAGGATGAAAAAGCTGAATCCGGACAGTATTGTGGCAGTAACGGGGTGCTACGCCCAGGTAAGCCCGGAAGAGGTGGCGGCCATAGAAGCCGTTGATATTGTTACCGGCACAAATCAGAAAAGCAAACTGGTGGAACTAGTGGAGAATTATAGAAGGACTTCACAATCAGAAACAGAGAAACTGGTTGATGAGTATGAACAGCTGAATGAATATGAAGAAACGGGTATCATTACTTCCATGGAATCCAGAACCAGGGCTTATATTAAAATCCAGGAAGGCTGTGACAGATTCTGTTCTTACTGTGTGATTCCTTATGCAAGGGGCCAGGTGAGAAGCAGGGCTGTCAATGACATCCTGCAGGAGGCAAAGAGTCTTGTAGAGAGGGGTTTTAAAGAACTTACTCTGACAGGTATCAACACAGCTCTGTATGGAACCGAAGAAGGATTTCATAAGAAGAATCATGTTCAGGAACAGCTTCAGGGAATAGAAATCATAATTGATGAACTGGAACGGTTAGAAGGTGATTTCAGAGTGCGGTTAAGCTCTCTGGAGCCAACCGTAATTAATGTTGAATACGTTGAAAGACTTTTAAAATATAAGAGGCTTTGTCCTCATCTTCATTTATCTGTTCAGAGTGGCAGCAATAAAATACTGAAAGCTATGAACAGACGGTATGATCGAGAAGAGTATCTGGACATCGTGAATACTTTAAGGAATTTTGATTCCGGGTATGGTATAACTACGGACATTATCGCAGGCTTTCCCGGGGAAACGGAAGAGGATTTTAAAGAAAGTCTGGATATTATCAGACAAGCGGAGTTTTGCAAAGTACATGCATTTAAGTACTCCAAGAGAGAGGGGACTAAGGCAGCTTTAATGAAGGGACATGTATCTCCTGAGGTAAAGAACCGAAGAAGTGAAGAACTGATTTCTGTTGGGAACCAAGTCTCCGAGAAGTTTTTTAAAGATAATTTAAACAGGAACAGAACGGTTCTTATTGAAGAGTATTTAGAAGATATTCACTGCCTGACTGGGTATACAGAAAATTATATTAAAGCATATATCGCATGTGACAGTTCTGATTATACAAGCATGATTAACACATTTGCAGAGGTAAAACTGACAGGTATTTATAAAGACGGAGTAATGTGTCAGTTAAACTGTCAGGCTAAACGGTTCTGACAAAAAATTAGAGGACAGGAAATCATAGTAACCCTTGAAAACTAACAGAAAATGGATTATAATTAAAATTACGAATCTAGAAAGGGAGTAAAATAAATGGCAGAATGTATCTTTTGTATGATTGCAAATAAAGAAATACCATCAAAAATTGTTTACGAAGATGATAAAATTGTTTGTTTTCATGATTTAGAACCTCAGGCCCCTGTTCATGTACTGATTATTCCGAAGAAACATATTCCATCTTTGGACAATGTCAGTGAAGAGGATCAGGCACTATTGGGCCACATTATGTTTAAAGTGAAGGATATAGCTTGCGAGCTGGGACTTGAAAATGGCTACAGGCTTGTGAATAATTGCGGTGAAGATGGTTTCCAGACTGTAAAGCATTTGCATTTCCACCTTCTGGGCAAAAGAAAAATGACATGGCCACCAGGTTGATAAAAAATTTACTTGCCTTATGGGACAAAAGATAGTATAATACGTATGTTGTAGATAAAACCGTTGGACCAGCATTCGTTAGTTCATGAGAGGTCAGGAGGTGAATTGGATACATGGCACAAGTAGTTGTAAGAGAAAACGAAAGTTTAGAAAGCGCTCTTAAGAGATTTAAGCGTTCTTGCGCAAGAGATGGAGTAATGTCAGAATTGAGAAAAAGAGAACATTACGAAAAGCCAAGCGTAAAGAGAAAGAAAAAGTCTGAAGCTGCAAGAAAAAAGGCTAAGAAGTTCTAGTTAGCTGTTTTTTTGTAGAAATAGATTAGAGGTGTTTTGATTGACCTTAAAGGAAAGATTAACAAATGACTTCAAAGAAGCTATGAAAGCAAGAGATGAGGTCAGAAAGAATACAGTAAATTTTGTTCGTGCTGCTATTAAACAATATGAAGTGGACAATAGAGCCGAGCTTGACGATGAAGGTGTTTTGGCGATTTTAACAAAACAAGTAAAAATGAGAAAAGACGCCCTCGCTGATTTTGAGAAAGCTGGAAGAACAGATCTTTTAGATTCCTACAACAAAGAAATAGAAATTTTAAAGTCTTATTTACCTGAACAAATGTCACCTGAGAAAATTGCAGAAGTTGTTAAAAATGCAGCTGCTGATATGGGCATTGAAGGTGGAAGACAGAATATGGGAAAACTGATGGGAGCTGTAATGCCAAAAGTTAAGGGTTTAGCTGATGGTGATGCAGTGAAAAAAGCAGTAGAAGAATTTCTATCATAATAAAACATTTAACACCCCAATTTCATAATTGGGGTGTTTTTTCTTGAAGCCCTGCCCCATCTGTGATGCGGGGCCCAGGTCTCACACAGCAATTTGTAGCAGCTATAGCTGCTACAAATTTTTCAGTTTCTATTTTGAATGTAGAATTTTTTTGGATTGATTTCCTACTAAACCTATGGTAAAATAGTAGTATATCTTATGAAAGTGGGTATGAAAATGAGAGTATCAACAAAAGGAAGATATGCTTTAAGGCTGATGATAGATTTAGCGGAGCATGATACGGGTGAATATATATCCCTTAAAGACATATCGCAGAGACAAAATATATCAACCAAATATCTTGAACAAATTGTAAGCCAGCTTTGTAAAGCTGGATATTTAAATAGCGTCAGAGGGCCTCAGGGAGGATATAAACTGGCGAAAGTTCCCAAAGATTATACCATTGGCGACATTTTAAGGATTACTGAAGGAAAATTTGCCCCTACAACCTGCCTGATGGATGAAGAAAACCAGTGTGAAATGTATGAGGAATGTGCTACGATTTCATTCTGGGAAGGTCTTTATGCTGTTATAAACCAATATATAGATTCTTTTACGCTGGAAGATATTGTTGAACAACATCGTGAAAAAAGTTTGTGGGATTATACTATTTAGATTTTAAACTGCTTAAATTTTAGGCAGTTTATTTTTTTAGAGAATAAAATTAAGTTTTTCAGGATATAAAATTTTATCTTTTTATATTATTTTACTAAAATCCTATTGACAAAGTAGGAAATAAATCCTATTATAAATATATTAAAAATAAAACTCTTATTAAAAATTTATTGGAGGTTGATGAGATGTCAAAAATATATAACAGCTTAACAGAATTAATTGGAAACACACCACTACTTGCACTGAATAATTATAATCATAATAGAGATTTGAAAGCCGAAATTATTGCAAAACTGGAGTATTTTAATCCAGCAGGCAGTGTAAAAGACAGAGTGGCTTTAAATATGATCAATGATGCCGAACAAAAGGGTCTGCTGAAACCAGGCAGTGTCATTATTGAACCTACAAGTGGAAACACAGGTATAGGGCTGGCATCTGTGGCATCGGCAAGAGGATACAGAGCTATCCTGACTATGCCGGATACCATGAGTGTAGAAAGAAGAAATCTGCTTAAGGCATTTGGTGCAGAAATTGTTTTGACAGAAGGGGCAAAAGGAATGAAGGGTGCTATTGCAAAAGCAGAAGAATTAGCAAAGGAAATTCCAGGAAGCTTTATTCCAGGTCAGTTTGACAACCCTGCAAATCCTGAAGCTCATAGAAAAACTACAGGTGTGGAAATCTGGAAGGATACAGAAGGAAAAGTAGATATTTTTGTTGCTGCTGTTGGTACAGGGGGAACGCTTACAGGGACAGGCGAATATTTGAAATCACAGAATCCTGCTATAAAAATTGTGGCCGTTGAACCGGCAGCATCTCCTGTTTTATCGGGAGGAAATCCTGGACCACATAAAATCCAGGGGATTGGCGCTGGTTTTGTACCGCAGGTATTAAATACAGATATTTATGACGAAATTATTAAAGTGGAAAATGATAACGCTTTTGATACCGCCAAAGCTTCTG
Organism: Aminipila terrae; assembly: GCF_010120715.1. Lineage (NCBI taxonomy): Bacteria > Bacillati > Bacillota > Clostridia > Peptostreptococcales > Anaerovoracaceae > Aminipila > Aminipila terrae. The sequence goes on along the minus strand of NZ_CP047591.1, from coordinate 138,399 downwards.
CTAAAGAAGAAGGACTGCTTATAGGTATTTCCTCTGGAGCTGCTCTGTGGGCAGCAACTGAACTGGCTAAAAGGCCAGAAAATGAGGGGAAGAAGATTGTAGTACTGCTTCCAGATACAGGAGAGAGATATTTATCTACCCCTAACTTTATTGATTAGTAAAAGATATAAAATGTCTTAAGAAAATGACCTTCAGCAGGTCATTTTTTTTTTAATTTGTAATACATTATTATGATGAGGTGAGATTAATGTATGGATATAAAGAATGAGCTGCTTTATGACTTTAGTTTAAATATGCCGAGAGTTCTTGTCAGTGGACGTACTGGAATTATTGATAACGTTAAAAAGATTGTATTTGTTTCCGAAAACAGTATTGTAATTGACAATGGCAAACGTTTTACTGCATTAAATGGTCAGGATTTAATAATAACCCAAATTGAGGATGAAAGGGTGCTGGTAGCGGGTGAAATCAAATCAATCGAGTTTTATGGAGCATTACCTGCTGATAAAGGTTGAAGGATTCAAACAGCAGGATTTTATTTCCCAGTGCATGAAAAAGGGAATACCATTACGAAATTTAAAAATTAAAAATAATATTGAAATGACACTTAAAATAAAAAGTGATGATTTTGATGCTTTTAAAAAAATAGGAAAAAACAAATATAGGATTAGTATTATTTCAGAGGGTGGATATATTCCTCTATTGTCGGCTATTTGGAATAATAAGGCAAGAATCTGTGGGATTTTTGTGTTTATCTTTATCATTTATTTTCAAACCTTGTTTATTTCTGAAATAAGAGTCTATGGCTATGAAATGTTTACAGAACGGCAAATAAGGGAATGCTTGAAAGAAGGAGGCTTGTATGAAGGGTGCAAAAAGTCTATCGACATAGAAAAGCTGAAGCTTTATCTGTATGATAAAATTGATAACGTTTCGTTTGTAGGCGTAAATATGAAAGGGAGCCTGGCAGAAGTAAAAATAGTAGAAGGAACGATAAATCCCAAAAAAGTAGATAAATCTGCACCATGCAATGTAGTTGCAGACAAAGAAGGATATATTTACAGAGTTACTCCCATTGAAGGCATAAGAGCAGCAGACACTGGAGATTATGTAAATAAAGGGGATATAATAATTGCTGGAACGGTACCTGTCAATTCTACAGCATACGGTCAGCCAGAAAGCAGCGTAACAGAGAGATACGTTCACGCAGAAGGAAAAGTTCTGGCAAGGATTCCTTACAGATTTGTTTACAACCAGAACAGGTATGATATTATTAAAAAACCCACAGGAAAATTCTTTTACTCTTTTGATTTGAAAATTGGTGATAAGAGTATTAGCACGGATGACATATTTAATCCTTTTGAAGTTTCAACTGTTGAAAGAGTAAAATCTTTTAAAGGAGTGAGACCATTTCCTTTTTCTTTTTCTGTTTCAAAAGTAAATGAAATTGAACTTCAGTCACATAAAAGAAGTAAAAATGAAATTAAAAAGGAGGTAAATAAGCTTGTCAGGCAGAAAATAAAAGAAAAATTACCTAAAAATACACAAATTTTAAATAAAAGTTTGTATTTTACTAATAAAAAAAATATAATAGAAGTAGCTGTAATGATTGAATCGTTACAGGAAATTGGAATGGAACAGGAGATTATCTTTGGAGAAAATGCAGAGTGAGGGGCTAAAGCTTCAAGTAAGTGAAGCCATAGACAGAGGAGAGCTTTTTGGAAGCTTGGATTCAAATTTAAAAATTATTGAAGAATATTTTGGAATTACTATTGTTCAAAGAGATAATGAACTGATATTAAAAGGCGAAAAAGTTATTGAAGCACAAAAAGTTATTACAGAAATGATATCCATTATTTCCATGGGAGAAAAACTGGATACCCAGAAGATTAACTATGTGATAGCTTTATGTGAAAATGGCATGTCTTATAAAGAAAGCAAGATAAATAAGGATATTATTTGTTTTACGTTTAAAGGCAAGCCTTTAAAACCTAAAACCATAGGCCAGAAAGAATATGTAAACAGCATACGTAAAAAGGACATTGTATTCGGGGTTGGACCTGCTGGAACGGGAAAAACCTACATTGCAGTGGCTATGGCTATCAGTGCTTTTAAAAATAAAGAAATCCAGAAAATCATATTAGCAAGACCAGCTGTTGAAGCTGGAGAAAGACTTGGTTTCCTTCCAGGAGATTTACAGGAGAAAGTAGATCCGTATTTAAGACCACTATACGATGCCCTTTATGATATACTGGGCAGAGAAGGTGCTTTAAGATTAAAGGAAAAAGAAGTAATTGAAGTAGTTCCCTTAGCATATATGAGGGGAAGAACCCTGGACAATTCATTTATCATTCTGGATGAGGCTCAGAATACAACAAAAGAACAGATGAAAATGTTTTTAACCAGGCTGGGTTTTGGCTCTAAGGCTGTTATTACAGGTGATATAACACAAATTGACTTACCCAGAGGTAAAAAATCAGGGTTAGTGGATGCTATCAATGTGTTAAAACCAGTTAAAGATATTGATTTCTGCTACTTAAAGGATGTGGATGTAGTCAGACATGAGCTTGTTAAAAAGATTATTAATGCTTATGAACTATACTATAATGAACATCCAGAACCAGAAAATCAGGACTAGAGCAGAAAAAATATTGAGTATGAGGATTAGAGGTGACAGATATGAACATTATTTTTAGTGAAGAAAGAATGCCTGGACAAGCTGTTGTTGACAAAATGATTGAGGCAGGAAAATTATGTGTTTTAGAGGAAGGCATGAATCCTGAAACGATTGTTGTCAGTGTTACATTTGTTGATGAGGAAGAGATACATGCATTAAACAAACAGTACAGGGGTGTGGACAGAGTTACAGATGTTCTCTCTTTTCCTCAGTTCGATGATTTAAATGATTTACCGGAAGAGGGAGAAGTCTGTATTGGAGATGTGGTCATATGCCCGGAACAGGCATTGCTGCAGGCCGATGACTTTGGGCATTCTCCGGAGAGAGAACTGCTTTACCTTTTTGTTCACAGTATGTTCCATTTGCTTGGTTATGATCATATGGAAGAGGATGATAAGACCGAAATGAGAGGAAAAGAAGAGCTGATTATGAGCAAAATAGGTATAGAAAGGTAGGAAACCCAAATGAATTATAAGGAATTGTTTTTGAAATCCCGCGAGGCTGCAGAAAATTCATACGCACCCTTTTCTGATTTTCACGTAGGTGCAGCTTTATTAACGGGAGATGGAAAGGTGTACACTGGCGTTAATGTGGAAAATTCCTCTTTTGGTGCTACTATCTGTGCAGAGAGAACGGCTTTTACAAAAGCTATTTCTGAAGGCGAAAAAACATTTGAAGCCATTGCCATAAGTGGTAATGGTGGTGAAGCCTGGCCCTGTGGAATATGCAGACAGTTCATGTATGAATTTGCACCTGAGCTGATTGTTATAACTGGTGAGGATGAAGAACACCTGGAGCAGATGACTTTAAAAGAGCTTCTGCCTCATGGATTTAAATTGTAATAAAAGGAGAAATATATTGAAATCAGGATTCATAGGAATAATTGGCAGACCAAATGTTGGTAAATCAACATTGTTAAATGCAATACTAGGAGAAAAAATTTCTATAACAACAGATAAGCCCCAGACTACAAGAAACAGTATCCGGGGGATTTATACCCATATGGCAGAGAACAAAGACGAAGACGATGTGCAGATGATTTTTATCGACACACCGGGTATTCATAAACCAAAGAACAAACTGGGAAGCTATATGACTGGTATGGCTATCAATACATTTAAAGAAGTAGAAGTGATTATTTTTATCGTAGATGATGAATTGTCAGCGGGAACGGGAGATAAATATATTTTAGATTTATTAAAGGATGTTGATACTCCTAAAATATTGGTGATAAATAAAATTGATAAGCTGGAGCCTGATAAGTATCTCAGAATATATGAAGAATATAGTGCAATGGGTATTTTCCATGCCATTTATGGAACTGCAGCTATCGAAGGAAAAAATGTTGATGTGATTCTTAAGGAAATCGAGAGCCTGTTGGAAGATGGTCCAATGTACTTCCCAGCGGATATGGTAACTGATCATCCTGAAAGATTTATTGTCAGCGAAATTATCCGAGAAAAAGCACTGTTATATTTAGAAAAAGAAGTGCCTCATGGTATAGCTATAGAAATTGAAAGTTATAAAGAAGAACACAATATGGCCAGAATAGGCGCAGTCATTTACTGCGAGAAGAAATCACACAAAGGCATTATCATAGGAAAAGAAGGAAAGAAACTAAAAGGCATAGGTAAAAGTTCCAGAATGGAAATAGAAGCTCTTTTGGGTACAAAAGTCTTTCTGGAGTTATGGGTAAAGGTTAAGGAGAACTGGAGAGACAGTGACTTTGCCTTGTCTAATTTTGGTTACGATAACAGGGAATAGATATGTATACTGATACAGAAGGTGTCGTTTTAAAAAATGTCAAAATGCCAGGGGGCAGAAAAATATTGGTATTGTTTTCTTTAAAATATGGAAAGATAAGTGCAGCAACCAATATTAATGAAAAAGGTAAAAGTAAGTCCACTCTAGCCTTACGGCCTTTTACTTACAGCAGATTTGAGATTTATAAAAACAGGGACAGTTACAATATAAACAGTGCAGAGGTCTTAAAGAGTTTTTATAAAATTGGTGAAGATGTGGATAAATACATGTATGCATCTTATATTCTGGAGTTTACGGATAAGATTATTTCGGAAAATGAAAGAGCACCTCAATTATTTGACCTGCTTATTGATTATCTGGCTGCTTTAGAAAAAAGAAATAAGAAATATGCCACACTGGCCCTGGCGTATCAGATAAAAGCTCTTATGCATGTGGGTTGTGCTCCGGAAACCCGGAAGTGCGTATGCTGCGGAACCAGTAAAAATCTGAACTGGTTTGTGATAAATGAAGGAGGCACTGTTTGTAATGATTGCTTAAATAAACTACAAAGTAATGTCAATGAATCATTGATTTATGACGTAAATTTTGGTATTATTGAGGTAATAAACTACATTTTGACAAATCCACTTAAGAACTTGGAAAATTTAGCTTTACATGATAAAACACAGGAAAAACTTAAATTGCTTATACGCAGTTATATAGCTTATCATTTAGATATAAGAAACCTAAAAAGCGAAAGCTTTCTAATTGAATAATTTAAGGAGGTAAGATTATGGAGATTACGTTAGAGAAGATAGAGTTAGTTAAGGACAGGACGGGTGTCAGCTACAAGGAAGCAAAAGAAGCTTTAGAAGCCGCTGGCGGTAGTGTTGTTGATGCAATTATTGCTATTGAAGAATCCATAGATGAAAAGGGGAAATCAAAGATAGGAGAAGGCAGTTCACAGGTTATTGAAAAAATCAAGGAGACTATAAGAAAGGGAAATGTCTCCAAGATTATTGTGAAAAAAGACGATGAAGTGATGCTGAACCTCCCTGTAAATATAGGTATACTTGGAACTTTTCTTGCTCCATGGGCTATGATAGCCGGCTTGATAGCTGCTTTTGGTACAAAGTGCGTGATTGAGCTGGTTAAAGATGATGGCGCAATTATTGATATCAGTGAAATGGCTAACGACACTTTCGAAGATATCGTTGAAAAGGGTTCTGTAATTGCAGATGAAGTTAAAGTAAAGGGCGTTGATGTATATAACAATGTTAAAAATAAAACTTCAGATGCATTAAACAAAGTGAAAAAGGAAAGTGAAGAAGGCTGCAGCTATGATGATGAATGCGAATGCGAATGTGGTGATGATTGCTGCTGTGGTGACGATCAAGCAGAACATGAAGGATGCTGCTGTGGATCTACACCAGAGGAAGAAGAAAAATAAATTCTGTTTTGAACTTAATAGTTAAAATTCAAAAGACGAGCTTTGCTCGTTTTTTGATGATAATATAAAAACTAGGAATGGTAGGTAGATATGAGTAAGGAAATTACAATGGAGAAAATTACAGCTTTGGCTAAAAACAGAGGTTTTGTGTATTCTGGCTCTGAAATATATGGCGGACTGGCAAATACATGGGATTATGGACCTATAGGCGTGGAATTAAAAAACAACGTTAAGAAAGCCTGGTGGAGAAAATTTGTACAGGAATCGAAATATAATGTAGGTCTGGATGCGGCAATTTTAATGAATCCAAAGACATGGGTGGCTTCCGGACATGTGGGCGGTTTTGCGGATCCTCTTATTGATTGTAAGAGCTGCAAAGCAAGATTCAGGGCAGACAAGCTTATTGAAGATTACTTAAAAGAAAATAATATTACAGACATACAGGTTGATGGATGGTCAAATGAGAAACTGGAATCTTATATTCAGGAAAAAGGAATTGCATGTCCTGAATGTGGAAAAAGTGATTTTACAAGTATCAGACAGTTTAATCTGATGTTTAAGACCTTTCAGGGAGTTACCGAAGATTCAAAATCAGAAATATACCTGAGACCTGAAACAGCACAGGGCATTTTTGTAAACTTTAAAAATGTCCAGAGAACTTCCCGAAAAAAGATTCCATTTGGTATTGCACAGGTTGGTAAATCCTTTAGAAACGAGATTACCCTGGTAATTTCACTTTCAGAACAAGGGAATTCGAGCAGATGGAGCTTGAATTTTTCTGCAAGCCTGGTACAGATCTGGAGTGGTTTAACTACTGGAAAGATTATTGTGAAGCATTTTTAAAATCTCTTAATATGAACAGGGAAAACTTCAGATTAAGAGATCATGAAAAGGAAGAATTATCTCACTACAGTAACGCAACTACTGATATTGAATATCTGTTCCCATTTGGCTGGGGTGAACTGTGGGGTATTGCAGACAGAACAGATTTCGACTTAAAGCAGCACAGTGAGCATTCCGGTCAGGAAATGAACTATACAGACCCTGAGACCAATGAAAAATATATTCCGTACTGCATTGAACCTTCTCTGGGGGCAGACAGAGTTACATTAGCATTCCTGTGTGAGGCTTATGACGAAGAAGTACTTACAGATGCAAATGGAAAAGAAGATATCAGAGTGGTTTTGAGATTCCACCCGGCACTTGCTCCATTTAAGGCAGCAATACTTCCGCTGGCTAAAAAGCTTGCTCCGGTAGCACAGCCAATTTATGAAGAACTTTCAAAACATTTTATGGTTGACTATGATGAAGCAGGTTCCATAGGAAAGAGATATAGAAGAGAAGATGAAATTGGTACCCCATTTAGTATATGTGTAGACTTTGATACAGAGAATGATGGATGCGTTACAATCAGAGACAGAGACACGATGGAACAGGTAAGAATTCCTGTAGCGCAAGTGAAGCAGTACATTGAAGAAAGGCTGGCATTTTAAGCTTTTGACAAAGAGGAAGGAGTAAAATGGGAAAGTTTGTATATTCATTTAATGAAGGTTCAAAAGATATGAGGAATCTTTTAGGCGGTAAAGGGGCAAATCTGGCTGAGATGATTCAGATTGGGCTGCCGGTGCCCTTTGGCTTTACTGTTACCACGGAAGCATGTAATAGATATTACAATGAAGAATGTGAGATTGCCGAAGATATTATTGAGCAGATTTTTGAAAAACTTTCTGAACTGGAAAATGTTACTGACAAAATTTTCGGTGACGTTTCCAACCCTCTTTTAGTTTCTGTTCGCTCTGGTTCTGTGTTTTCAATGCCTGGGATGATGGATACTATTTTAAATCTGGGATTAAACGATGAAACTGTAGTTGGACTGGCTGAGCTTTCTAAAAATGAAAGATTTGCCTACGACAGCTATAGAAGATTTATACAGATGTTTGGAAATATCGTGCTTGAAATTCCTAAGTCTAAATTTGAAGAAATAATAAACGGAAAAAGACAGGAACGAAACTGTCAGTTTAATTTAGATTTGAAAACAGAGGATTTAAGAGAGGTTATAAAACTATATAAAGAACTTATAAAAAACGAAACTGGACGGGAATTTACTCAGGATCCTAAAAAACAATTAATGCAGGCAGTAATGGCGGTTTTCCGATCATGGAATAATGAACGTGCTGTACTTTACAGACAGCTAAATAATATTTCTTCAAGTCTGGGCACAGCTGTAAATGTTCAATCTATGGTATTTGGAAATATGGGAGACAATTCCGGTACAGGGGTTGCTTTTACCAGAAATCCTATCAATGGAGAACCTGGGATTTTTGGCGAGTTTCTGATTAATGCCCAGGGAGAAGATGTGGTCTCTGGAATCAGAACCCCTCAGCCTATTTCTGAAATGGCAGAATTGTTTCCGGATGTTTATAAAGAATTTTTGAGAATATCCAAACTTCTGGAAGAACATTTTTCAGATATGCAGAATATTGAATTTACTGTGGAGAAAAATAAGCTGTTCCTGCTTCAGTCGCGTAATGCCAAGAGAACTGCAGAAGCAGCAGTGAAAATTGCTGTAGATATGGAGCAGGAAGGATTAATAGATAAGAAAACTGCTGTTACCAAGCTTGAACCAAGACAGATTAGTCAGCTTCTTCACCCCAGATTTGAGGGAGAGGATTTAAAAAACACTCAAAGGCTGACTTCTGGTCTTCCGGCTTCCCCCGGGGCTGTTACAGGGAGAATCTGTTTCAGCGCACAGGCAGCACAATTAGCATCATCAAATGGAGAAAAAGTAATATTAACAAGAGTGGAAACTTCCCCAGAGGACCTGGCTGGAATGGTTGCAGCAGAAGGTATACTCACAGCTAGAGGCGGAATGACTTCTCACGCTGCAGTGGTGGCAAGGAGCATGGGCAGATGCTGCATAGTGGGCTGCTCTGAAATGAAGGTAGATGAACTTAAGAAAACCATTACCATTGGAAACATTGTTTTAACGGAAGAGGATTGCATCTCTCTTGATGGAAATACTGGAATGGTTTATAAGGGGGAAGTAAAAACAGTCACCCCTGAACTGTCTGGCAACTTCGGCATTATTATGAAATGGGCCGATGAGATCAGAACTTTGAAAATAAGAGCTAATGCGGATAATTATCAGGAAGCACGTTCGGCAGTACATTTTGGCGCAGAAGGAATTGGGCTTTGCAGAACAGAGCAAATGTTTTTAAAGGAAAACAGAATTTACATCATCCGCAGAATGCTGTTAACAGACAATGAAGATAAAATAAGAGAGGCATTGCTGCAGCTGCTGCCTTTTCAAAAGAAAGAATTTAAGGCTATTTACGAGGTGATGCAGGACAGACCTGTTACTATCAGACTTCTGGATTTGTCATTTCATGAATTTCTGCCAAATACTACAGAAGAAATACAACGTTTATCAGACCAAATGAATGTACCTTATGAAAAATTAAATAAGAGAATTGAAGAACTTCATGAATTGAATCCAATGATGGGGTACAGAGGGTGCAGACTGGCGGTTACTTATCCGGATATAGCTGCAATGCAGACAGAAGCAATTATTCTGGCGGCAATTGAGTTGAAACGAGAAAAAAATCTTGAGATATCACCGGAGATTATGATTCCAATGATAGCATTGGAAAAGGAATTTACGTTTATAAAGAAGATTGTGGTGGATACCATTGACCGATGTTTCAAAAAAGAAAATATAACGCTAAATTATTCAGTGGGTACTATGATAGAAGTACCAAGAGCAGCATTAACGGCAGACGAAATAGCACAGGAAGCTGAATTCTTCTCTTTTGGAACCAATGATTTAACCCAGATGACTTTCGGATTTTCACGGTCAGACTCTTTAAAAATTATTCAGGAATACAGACAAAAAATGATTTTTGAGAATAATCCTTTTGAAACCATTGATAAAAATGGTGTAGGGAAGCTGATAAATATGGCAGCTGAATTAGGTAGAACCGTAAGACCTAATATGAAGATGGGCATTTGTGGAGAACAGGCAGGTAATCCTGAAACTGTTGAGTTTTGTCACAGCACCGGGTTGAACTATATTTCCTGTTCCCCTTACCGTGTTCCAGTTGCAAGGCTCGCTGCTGCACAGGCAGTAGTAAAAGAAATGGATAATAATCATTTATAGAAATTATAATGACCAATCAGATAATCCTCTGATTGGTCATTGTTGATTTTGACGTGAAAGTTTACTGACTTTCAAAAATAATAATATCATCTCCTATTTTTATAATGGAACTCCAGGGAAGCTGCATAAAGTCATGTCCTGCAAGGAATCCTATCTTTGATTGAAAATTAGGAACAAGAATCGATTTAATTTTACCAGTATCTTTTTCAAACAGCATTTCAGCATCCCAGAGCTGACCATGTCTGCTGCCATTTCGCAAATCTACGATTTCTTTGTCTCCTATTTCACTTAGTCGCATAATGAACCTCCATTCAGTAAATAATAAATAAAACTAAAAGTATGGTTTATAGCCATATCAGGCAATAGTCCAGGATGTTTTAAATTTACAAATAAATAACGTATGTGTTTATTTATTAATATTATTTATTTAAGGAGTGTTTTATGAACAATTTTCAGAATAAGGAAGAAGAAACAAGGGATAATACGCCAAAAAAAGAATCCGACTTGTCAGAAGCAAAAGAAAATATAAAGGAACTGGGTGTTACAAACACTGTAGAGAATTTTAAGAGTGACATATTATGTCTTCCTATCATTGGCAGTATAGAAGGTCATACCTTTGCTGCTCCTACAGATAAGACCACAAAGTACGAGCACATTATACCTCAGCTGACAGCCATAGAAGAGAATGACCAGATAAAAGGGCTCTTAACAATTCTTAATACTGTGGGAGGAGATGTGGAGGCAGGATTAGCCATAGCAGAACTGATTGCAACTTTATCAAAGCCTACAGTTTCATTAGTATTAGGCGGAGGACACAGCATAGGTATTCCTCTGGCTACAGCAGCTAAATATTCATTTATTGCAGAAAGTGCCACTATGACACTGCATCCCATCAGGATGAGTGGAATGATAATCGGAGCAGAGCCTACCTTCGATTATTTTAGAAAGATGCAGGACAGAATCATTGATTTCATTATAAGGACTTCCCATGCAAACAGAGATCATATTGTAGAATTAATGAACTGTACTGATAATATGTCAAATGATGTAGGTACTGTTTTATTTAGTCATGATGCAGTAAAAGTCGGACTAATTGAAGAAATTGGTGGTCTGAGTCAGGCTTTAAATAAATTATATCAGATGATTGATGAAGAAGAAAAAATAAAAAATAATTGACAATTATTTCCATAAGGCTTTATACTGTATTTAATATGGTTAAAGGAGTAAAATATGGAATTAATTACAATTTTGTTTATAACGGATGATCTGGATTATGCCAGAGCATTGTCAACTTGTGTAGCTGTGGAAAACAGTAAAATGTTTTTTACTATTATATCCAATGAAGATTTTTACCATTATCCTCAAAAAGATGAATATAAACTTATTTTAGTGGATTATATGATAAAAACAGAAGAGACTGGATTTATTATTCTGGTTGAAGTTCAGGAGCCATTTAATAATTCTAATCAGAACCAGCATCTATACCGGTATGACACGGCAGAAAGATTATCACAGGAATTAATGCTTTTATATTGTAAAAAAACAGGCAGTAAATTCATAAAACCCATAAAAGGTTCTGGACAAACTGTTTTCTTTTGTAGTGCAACAGGGGGCACGGGCAAAACTTCTGTTGCATTAGGACTGGCACAAGAATTAGTCCGGTTTCATGGAAAAAGAGTGTTGTATATAAATTATGAAGAATTCCAATCCACAGACAAATATTTTAGACCTGATGAAGAAAAATCCTTAGATTTTTATTTATATTATATGGAAACAAATAATAATCTTTGCAGAATTATTGATAGTTTCATTATTACAGACTCATATGGTATATGTACTTTTTCTGGTTCCAAAGGAAGAAATCCATTGAAACTTCTAAATGTACAGGAAATGGATAAGTTTATGGAAATGGTGCAACAGGCTGGAAGTTTTGATTTTATCCTGATTGATGGTGACAGTTCATTAAATGAAGAAACGCTCTGGCTAATTTCTGCCTGTGATAAAATATGTAATATTAGCAGTAGTGAAATAGATATAAAACAAATTCATTATAATAATTATTTGGTACATTCTCTGGGAAGACAGATTTTTGATAAAACCGTAGAGGTTATTAATTTCTATCCCAGAGAAACTGAAGCAGAATTTCAGGAATCTCCGGAGAAAATTTATATTGATTATGATATAGACAGTTTTTATACCAGAGAAAATGATGAACATTTACAGCTTATTACAATTAATATAGAAAAAGAATTTGGAGATGGTATAAAACGGTTGTCGGAAAAGTTAACATTAAATTTACAATAGTTTAACATTTATTCTCTTTTTATCTGGCTCTTATGTTTATACTATTATAGATAGGGACTATAATGGTATATTTATGTGCAATTGAGAGGTGAATAAAATGGAAGTTAACTGGTTTCAGGTTGGGATTACATTACTTGGTAGTTTAGCAATATTTATTTATGGAATGAACCTGATGAGTGATGGATTACAGAAGACTGCTGGAGAAAAAATGAGAAAGGTTCTGTCACTTTTAACCAAAAATCCATTGATTGGAGTTATAGTAGGGGCTTTAACCGCAGTGGTGCTGCAAAGCAGCAGTGCGACAACTGTAATGGTCATAGGATTTGTTAGTGCAGGACTTATGAATTTACCTCAGGCTATTAGTATTGTACTGGGTGCCAATATAGGTACCACTGTAACGGCACAGCTTATTGCCTTTAAAGTTGGCAATTATTTATGGATATTTATTCTTATTGGTTTTATCCTGCATGTTTTTATGAAAAAAGAGAACTGGACCAATGCTGGTCAGACTATTTTCGCTTTTGGTCTGCTGTTTTTAAGTATTAATATCATGGGCAATGTGATGAAAACAATAGCAGAATTACCTGAAGTAATCCAGTTTTTTATGTCAGTTAAAGAAATACCTGTTATTGGGGTTATAACCGGTGCATTAATAACGGCTCTTGTTCAAAGCAGCACTGCTTCTATTGCGGTATTGCAAAATCTTGCCAGCCAGGTGGGGCCTGACGGAGTTTCCAGTGTTGTGGGACTTCAGGCAGCACTGCCAATTATATTTGGAACAAATATTGGTACAACTATTACAGCAGTGGTCGCATCTGTTGGAGCACCGGCGAATGCAAAACGTACGGCTGCAGCCCATATAATCTTTAATGTTACCGGTACTTTTATCTTTATGTTTTTTATCTCTTTCTATTGCAGAATGGTTCAGTATATTTCCCCTGCAGGATTGGAATATGAAGTTATATCCAGACAAATTGCAAATGCTCATATGTTTTTTAACATTATAAATACACTGATTTTCTTACCTTTTATCTGGCTACTGGTTAAAATTGTCATGAAGATTATCCCAAGTAAAGATACAGATAAACTTCCTTCACAACCACATTTCCTGGATTATAATATAATTGAACAACCAGTTTTTGCCATACACCTTGCAACGAAAGAACTTTTAAGAATTGCAGATTTTGCTTTGCAGATGATCAAGGATGTTAAGAAAGCATTTCTGGCTAATGATTCAGAGGCTATTAAGGAAGTGTTTAAAACGGAAGACATTGTCAATAATCTTCAAGAAGAAACGGTTAAATATTTAGCCTCCATTTTTGCTACAGACACATTGACAGAACATCAGGGGAATATTGTTTCAGGACTGATTCATATTGCATCTGATATTGAACATATAGGTGACAATTGCATAAATATTGCAGAATTTGCTGATGAGAAAATAAAAAATGGTTATGAGTTCTCTGACATTGCCTGTGCAGAGATTTATGAATGTTTTGATCAGGCATTACGAATGACAAGAACCACTATTAAAGCTCTTGAAGAAGGAGATTTGAACCGTGCTAAAGACCTTCTTGTTCAGGAAGAAGAAATGAACAGAACAGAAGAACGATTAAAGAGACAGCATATTAAAAGACTTTACGATAAAAGCTGTTCCCCTGAATTTACCGTTATGTATACAGATATAGTTCATAATATAGAAAGAATCGGCGATTCCTGTAAAAAAATTGCAGAAGCAGTGCTTTCTGATATTCAGTTTAAGGAAAATAATATCACAAATAAAGAATTTAAGGATGCTATATAGCATTTTTATGTGTTAAAATTAAATAGAGAAGTTAATATTAAGCTGATATATCAAGGGGCAGTATATTTATTGCTTAACCATGTATCAGCTTAAATCATATAAAAGAGTAACCATATAGGAATGAAAGGGAACAATGAAAAAAATATTAATTATTGAGGATGAACCCAATATTATAGAACTGGTGGGTTATAACTTAAAGAATAATGGCTATGATTATATAAGTGCAGAAGACGGAATAATGGGTATTACGTTGGTACATAAAGAAAAACCAGATTTGATTCTTTTGGATTTAATGCTGCCTGGAAAAAACGGGCACGAAATCTGCAGAGAATTGAGAGAAGATGGTAACAAAACTCCTATTATAATGCTTACTGCAAAGAGCGACGAAGTAGATAAAATATTAGGACTGGAGTTTGGCGCTGATGATTATATTACAAAACCATTTAGTGTACGGGAACTGATGGCCAGAATAAAAGCTGTTTTAAGAAGGTATGAAGAAAATAATTCTCCTGATAAAACAAGTGATTATGTTATTCGTATTGATGATATTGAAATCAATACAGACAGGCATGAAGTCCTGGTGGGAGGGAAACAGGTGGAACTTACCCTTAAAGAATTTGAACTGTTATGCTATTTAACTGAAAACAGAGGTCACGTTTTTTCCAGAGATCAGCTGCTTGACAAGGTTTGGGGCATTGATTTTGCAGGGGAAACCAGAACGGTAGATGTTCATATAAGATATTTAAGGAAAAAGCTGGGCCAGGATGACAACGAAGACAAATATATACAGACTATAAGAGGAAAGGGTTACAAAATGAGATGAGAAAGAGATTTTTGCTGGCTTCTGTAGGAATTACTATTTGCAATGTTGTGCTGTTGTTGTTTGTTATGTCTTATTTTATATCTATAGAGTCCAATAATCATGGAAGTGCCTTTTCTTTTATGCTTAATAACCGGTATTTTGGCATCACTATGATTGTCTGCGTAGTATGCTCCGGAGTCTTTTCTTTACTCATTTATAATCAGATTATGAAGCCTGTACATCGTCTACAGGAACAAATGGTAAAAACCACTGAGGAAAACAAAAAAGCGGAACAGATTCGAAGTGAATTTGTAGCAAATGTAACTCATGAGTTAAAAACACCTCTTACTTCTATTGCGGGATTCATTGAAACCCTGCAGGATGGAGCAGCTGAAAACCCTGAAATACGAAATAAGTTTATTGACATTATAGCTATTGAAACTTCCAGATTGGAACGTTTAATTGAAGACGTTCTGGTGCTTTCGGAAATTGAAAACAAAAAGGCTTCCATAGATATAGTAACTATTGATACGAAGGAAAGTCTGATTAATTTAATTTCTACGATAGAACCCATTGCCAATGGAAAAAATATTACTATTGAAACCCGGCTGGCTGAACATTGTTATATAGAAGGAAATGTTGACCGCTTTATTCAGATGATGATGAATTTAATTGAAAATGCCATAAAATATTCTAAAGAAGACCAGGAAGGCAAAGTTCTGGTATCCTCTTATATGGATCAAAATAAAGTATATGTCCAGATAAGTGATAACGGAATCGGTATTTCAGAAGAACATTTTGGAAGACTGTTTGAAAGGTTTTACAGAGTAGATAAGTCCAGAACAAAGAAAGGTGGTGGAACTGGGTTGGGACTTTCTATTGTAAAACATATTGCCTTTTTATTTAATGCAGAAGTTAATGTGAAAAGTAAACTTGGTGAAGGTACCACCTTTACTGTGATTTTTAACCGAAGGGAGGAATAGATGGTACATCTTGATTTTTTAATACGTGATTTAGCATTAATACTTGTGGTGGCAAGCATTACTACCATAATTTTTAAAAAAATAAAACAACCTTTAGTTTTGGGCTATATTTTAGCAGGCTTTTTAACAAGTGCAAACTTTTCCATACTCCCCAGTATCGTGGATGCAGAAAATATAAATCTCTGGGCAGAACTTGGGGTTATTTTTATAATGTTTGCTTTAGGCCTTGAATTTAGTTTCCACAAAATTGCCAATATAGGTGGCAGCGCTATTGTAACAGCCGCAACGGTAATAACCGCTATGGTGTTTATTGGATATGGCACAGGAATGCTCCTGGGGTGGGGCAGAATGGACAGCATATTTTTAGGCGGCATGATATCCATGTCATCTACTATGATCATATTAAAGGCTTATGAAGAATTGAAGCTGAAGCATAAAAAATATGCACAACTAGTACTGGGAACGCTGATTATTGAGGACGTGGTAGCTATCTTTATGATGATTGTACTTTCCACCATATCGGTCAGCAAAGATATATCAGGCTTTGAATTAGGCAGTCAAATAGGTAAAATGCTGCTGTATTTAATTATCTGGCTTTTATTAGGTATATATCTGATCCCTTCCGCCTTAAAAAAAGCGAATAAATATTTAAATGATGAAACTTTACTCATTGTTTCTCTGGGACTGTGTCTGGCTATGGTGGTAATCGCCAATTATATGGGATTTTCTTCTGCACTGGGGGCTTTTTTAGCAGGTTCCATCCTTGCAGGAACAGTTAAAGCTGAAAAAATTGAAGATCTGGTGAAACCCATTAAGGATTTCTTTGGAGCAGTCTTCTTTGTGTCCGTGGGAATGTTGGTAAATCCAGATCTGATTGTAACATATGCAGGACCTATTTTTATTCTGACTTTTGTTACAATTTTCGGGCAGATGATATTTTCTTTTATGGGGGTATTATTATCCGGCCAGTCCTTGCGTACTGCAGTAGGTGCAGGTATGAGCATGGTACAGATTGGCGAATTTTCATTTATTATAGCATCTCTAGGAACAACTCTGGGTGTTACAAGTCACTTCTTATATCCGATAGTCGTATCCGTATCGGTAATCACTACATTCACAACTCCATTATTTATTAAAAAATCTGATTCTGTCTATGCTTTATTAAGCAGAGCATTACCTAAACGAACATTAAAAACCATTAAGCAGTATACGTCTGAAAAACAAAATGAAAATGAAAAGGACCTTGACTGGAAGGAATATCTGGGCAAATATATTCCCAGGACTGCTATTACAACAATCATTTTAATCTGTATATACATTGTGGGAACCCAGGTTATCGTACCCGCATTATGTAATTATGGAATGGCAGGTAAGCAGGCAAAATGGATTGCAGGGGCAGCAACTGTAATGCTTATGTCGCCAGTAATCAATTTAATGTCCTATAAAAGGAATATTGTATATACAAAACTCTGGCTTAAAAATAAAACCAACAGATTGCCTTTATTAGTGTTTAGAAGTTTTCGGGTGCTTGTTTCTATTTTCTTTGTTATGCTGACTATTAATACAATGACTAACGTACCAGTATGGATTTTATGGATCATAGCTTTTATCATTGTATTTTTCAGTATCAAATCAGATTTTATGATCAGCCATTCTATAAAAGTTGAAACAAGATTTATTGCTAACTTTAATGAACGGATTCTGGAAAAAAAGAAGAAAGAAAAAGGTATGGTCAAAGGCTACAGGTGGCTTGACGAGACCTTATTAATTGATGAATATGAGATTAAAAAAATACTGGTAGATGAACCAGAAAAAAATATTTATGCCAGACGCAAACTGGGAGTACAGATTATAAAAATTATCAGGAAAGAAAATCATATAAATATCCCGGATATATCAGCAGGTGTAAGGGAAGGTGATATTATTGTGGTTATGGGTAAAAAAAATAACCTTGAATCCTACGAACTAACCCTTCAGAACACGGCTGTTATTTCCAAAAGAGAGGAAAAGTTTACTCTGAGAGATTATACCTACAGGCAGATATTTACTTCTACAGATATTGAAAACCATTTGCTTTGTATGGCAGTAAATGTTACAAATCAGTGCGAATTCTGTAATAAAACTATTCAGATGTCCAATATAAAGGAAAAGTACTATGGTTTTGTTATTGGTATAGACAGAGGCGCCCTTTCCATGATAGGTCCCAATAAAAAGACACAGATTATTGAAGGTGATGTGTTGTGGGTATTGGGGGCTCAGACAACGGTGGATATGTTTTTAAAAGAAGGTATATTAAACTAGTAAGTCGAATAATGTCGATATAAAACAGTTGTAAAATATTTACAGCTGTTTTATTATATAGTTGAAAGTAAAAAAAAGGAAAAAATGTATTGAAATGGATATAAAAAATGATACAATCATCCAGATTACGGAAGATATCAGAAAGCTTATCGGGCAGAGCAATCTTGATGATAATGAACAGAATATTTATAAGCTGATTGAAGATTATATTTTGTCAGATGCCAGAATGGAGAACTATAGTTTTAAAGTAAAAGCAGTATTAGTGCGGCGGATTTACTATTCTGTCCGAAAAGATCTGGGCATACTACACCCCTTAAGTGAGGATAAAGATGTCACAGAGATTATGGTAAATGGAAAAGATCATGTATTTGTGGAACGTTTCGGCGTGATTGAAAAGGTAAACCTGAGGTTTACAAGTACTGAGGAGCTGGAAGAACTGATACGGCGAATTGCAGGCAGAGTACATCGTGAAATAAATGAACTAAATCCAATAGTCGATGCCAGGCTGCCTGATGGTTCAAGAGTAAATGCTGTGTATAAGAATGTTGCATTGAACGGTCCCAGTTTAACAATCAGAAAGTTTCCTGAAAAAGCTTTCAGCATGAAAGACATGATAGGTTTTGGGACAATAACGGAGGAAGCAGCAGCGTTTCTAAACAGAATGGTTGTGGCAGGAGAAAATATTTTTATCAGTGGGGGTACCGGCAGTGGAAAAACCAGTTTACTTAATGTTTTATCCAATTACATTCCAAAGGAAGAAAGAATTGTTGTTATAGAGGATTCTGCAGAATTACAGCTGCATGAAATTGAAAATATAGTAAGACTGGAATGTAGGAATGCAAATGTACAGGGCAAAGGTCTGGTGGATATGCAGCAACTGATTAAAGCTAGTCTCCGAATGAGACCAAACAGAATTATAGTGG
Organism: Aminipila terrae; assembly: GCF_010120715.1. Taxonomy (NCBI): domain Bacteria; kingdom Bacillati; phylum Bacillota; class Clostridia; order Peptostreptococcales; family Anaerovoracaceae; genus Aminipila; species Aminipila terrae. Next base: position 119,256 of record NZ_CP047591.1, on the reverse strand, counting down.
GTGAGGTAAGAGGAAAAGAAGTTTTAGATATGCTTCAGGCGTTTAATACAGGTCATGATGGTTCTTTATCCACTGGTCATGGTAATTCCATATCAGGGATGTTGAAACGATTGGAAACCATGGTACTGCAGGCTGCCAATTTCCCGATTGAGGCCATTCGGAACCAGATTGCAGAAGGCATCGATATCATGGTGCATCTTGGAAGACTGCCAGACAGGTCTAGAAGAGTTCTGGAGATTTCAGAAATATATGGTTATGAGCAAAATAAATATTTAATTAACAGTCTCTTTAAGTATGAAGTAAAAAGGGGCTTAGTAAAAAATGATAACCAGTTGATAAACAGGGAAAAGTTGTTGTTAAGAGGAGTAAAATAATGAAAAACACTCAAGTTTACGGTATAAACAATTATGACAATTATATATTGCAGGGTGTTCAAGCCAGAAAGTATTATGGGGCTGTCTGTACAGTTTTATTTTTAGTCGGATATATTTTTTACTTAAACTGCATTGTTGCAGTATGCATGATGGCATTAGCTATTCCATTTAAAAAGACTTATATTAAGTTTAAGATAAAGCAACAAAAAGATCTTTTAAGACATCAATTCCGTGATTTACTTTATTCTCTGTCATCATCGGTTTCCTCTGGCAGACAAATGTCCGAAGCTCTCATTGAAGGTAGTAAAAATTTATCTTACATCTATGACGAAGGAGAGCCAATCATGGTAGAACTTAAATATATGACAACATGCATAAAAGAAAGCAGAATAACGGATGAAATGATTTTAAAGGACTTTGCTTATCGAAGCGGAGTGGAAGAAATTATTAGTTTTGCAGATGTTTATTCAACTTGCAGGGCAACTGGAGCAGATGTAGGTGACATGATTGCAAAGGCTGCAGAGATAATAATGGATAAAATGACCATAGACAGAGAAATTAAAACTATTACGGCTCAGAAAAAAGCTGAAGCAAAAATTATCACCTCCATGCCAATGGTTATAATTGTGTTTTTGAACTTTGTTTCTCCTGGATATTTAGATAGTTTATATCATACATTTGCAGGCCATATTATTATGACTGCAGCCCTGGGAACTATAATCATATCTTATTATATTATGAACAAGATACTTGAGGTACGCCTATGAAGTGTGGAGTAAAATTATTGAATGGTCTTATGGATAAGGTGCCTGATATAATCACTGGAAAAACTAAAGAGTATGAGAAAGAATTGTATCTGGTTTATGGAAATAATTATAATCCGGATATAGCTTATACCATGAAAGTTCAGAACTTAAAGAGATACCTCTGCATTATTTCAACGTTTATATTAGTATTCTTCTTTGTTATCTTTAATAGCATATTTAATAGTCAGAATGCATTTTCCGTAGATAAGTCAGGGCATCAATATATTGAAAGACCTACTTATGATCAGGGAAATGTAAATGCAAAATTAATTGTGTCAGGAGAGGTTAATGACCAGAAAGTAAAAAAAGCAGTCACATTAAATATAAAACCAGAAGGTGCAGACAGTGTTAAAGAAATGGACAAGGAAAGTCCAGCAGATGTAAAAGAAGAAGCTATTGGTAAGCTAAATTCAGTCATTTATAACATAAATAAAAGTGATGATTCAAAATTAGTATATTTGCCAGTTGATATAGAAGGAATGGAAAATGTCCGATGGACTAAGGATACACATAATCCCCTTTTATTAATCACTGTTACAGGGGGGCTTCTGATTGCGTGTACTTATGCCAAAAGGTATGATGCAATTAAGAAACTCAAACGGAATTGTAATCAGTCCATAGAAGAAGAACTGCCAGATTTTCTAAACAAAATTATACTTTTAATGAATGCGGGATTAGTTTTAAATGCAGCCTTTGAAAAGATAGTAAAGGATTATAGTTCCAATGATTACCTGAAAAAATCCTATTTTTATAACCAGCTTTTTATAATAAATCATAAAGTTACGGGCACAAACGCTTCAATGGTGGCTGAACTTAAAAAATTTGCTGAGAGAAGTAAAAACAGAGAGTTTATGAGGATTACAAACGTCATTTCAGATAATATACAAAAGGGAACAGAACTGGTCCGGATTCTTCAGGATGAAAACAGTTTTTTATGGTTTCAAAGAAAAAAATACGCTGAAGAAAAAGGACGTATAGCTGAAACAAAGCTTACTATGCCATTAGCATTACAGTTAGTGGTTTTAATAGTAATTACTCTGGCACCTGCAATGATTGAAATGTAGGGCAAGGATAAAAAGTAAAAAAGGAGGAAAGAAAATGAGATTAATTAAAAACAATAAAAAGGGGATGGAGATGGTGCAAGTAGGAATTCTGATAGCCATTGCCATAGGTATTGGGCTGATTTTTAAAACCCAGATTACCAGTTTTATTAATAGCACTTTTTCTAATTTGATGAACAGTGGTTTTTAAATGTGGAAAAAAAGAGGCTCTATAATGGTGGAAGCATCCATTCTTTATCCTGTCATAATTGGTGCAGTAATGGCAGTGATTTACATAATTATCTGTATGTATACAGGAGCGGCCATGAGGGCCAATCTGAATATAGAATTGAGAAACCAAATCTTACAGAGGACAGAGACTGGTGAAAAGGTCGAAATAACTGGTAAATTTGTGCCACAGGATAAATATGGAAGGGGCGCTTTTAATAAAAAAATCTGTTTTACCGAAGAAAAAAAGCAGGGTATGAGTGTTCTATATGGTATAGAATTACATTCTTATAAAGGAAATAGCATGATGTCCAATATAATTACAAGGAGGCATCAGGGGGAACTTTATATAATTAATGAAAAGGAATATATACGAAAGGTGGATATGATTACTCAGTGAAGAGATTATTGCATTTTAGTGTGAAAGCTAATAAAAAGGGAAGCGTTTCAGTAATGCTTTCCATGATATTTGTCTGTCTGATGATGGTAGTAGTAGTTCTGGTCAATTCAGCTGCAATGGTCTCTGATTACTCTTATTGTGATTGTGTGATACAGCTGGCAGGAAGATCCGTTTTGTCAGAATATCATAAAGCATTAAAGGACAAGTATGGAATTATGGCGTTTAAAAGTTACAATAGGGATGTAAATGATAAATTAAGGTTTTATATGAACGGCAGTTTTGATTCTAAGATGCAAAGAAATAATCTTACTCTGATAAAACCAGGATTAAAGAGTATTACCTGTGATATGAGCATGTATACATTAATGGATACAGTTAATTTTGAAAATGATATTGTGGATTATATGAAGCACCCTAAACTAAAGCAGCAAAAAAAGGAGCAGAAAGTTTACGATGGAAAAGGAAAAATAATCAATGGGAGAATAATAAACAGTCTGCCATCAAAAGGGATTGCAGGGGAAAACTTTAAAATAGGAAATCTGTTCTCAAAGGGTATGCCATCCTGGAAGGAGCTTACCTCACAAAATACAAAAAATCTTATAGTTAATGAATATATATTAAATAACTTTAACTACAGATTGGGGTGGGAGAGCCCCACAGAGACATATTTTAAAAATGAACTGGAATATATCCTTTACGGAAAATTGAGCGATAGTGAAAATCAGGATAACTTTATAAAAGATTTTAGAGCCATGCGAGTGATTTTAAATTCGGCACATATATATGCAGATTGTGAAAAAAGAAAGCAGATACTAGAGCTGGCAGAAATCATGACCCCCGGACCTGAAGCGGCAATAACTGCAGTAGCTCTTGCTGAATCATGGGCATATGCCGAATCTTTAAATGATGTGAAGCTAATACTGGCAGGAGAAAAAGTGGCACTAAATAAAAACAGGCAGGACTGGGCTCTGGGGCTTGAATCTGCTGTTAAGGAGGGCAGGGGGGAGGGATATATTAAACCTGCAAGTGACAATGGGCGTACATATAAGGATTATCTCAGACTGTTTTTATATTTTGAAGATCGTGAAGTAAAGTTAATGAGGGTGATGGATTTGATACAAATCAATATTCAGGGGGGATTTGATGACCGCTTTTATATAAAAGATTGTTATGTAGGTTTTCAATACAGAGCAATGATTAATGGACAGGAGTACTGTTATGTTCAAAAGTACTAAAAAAGGCAGTATAGGAGTTGAAGCAGCAATTGTTCTTCCTTTGATTATTTTAGGTATTTTAACAATTTCTTATCTAATAAAGGTAAACTGCACAAACGAAACTGTTATGAGTATAGCTGCTGATGAAGCAAGAAAACTGAATATTGAATCCTATACCCTGACAGGAAGAATGGGAGCATTTGATTTTACTTCAAAACTTAATCACAGGATAGAAGAAAATTCGGATTCTTCTTATGTAAAAACAGAGGATTTTAAATATCTATATTTTAATGGTTATATGGATAACTTAATATCATTTCATGTTGCTTATAAAATGAATTGTAATTTCCCTATTTCATTTTATGGTCCTGTATGGGGAAAAGAGACCATTGTAACCAGGGCTTTTCTGGGAAGCAATCGGTATCATTCTACAAAAGGGTTTCCTGTAATGGAAGAGGAAGAAGAGTCCCAATTAGTTTGGATTTTTCCTGTGGCAGGGAAAAAGTATCATCAAAAGGAATGCCCTTATATACAAGTTGCAGCTACTCAGACAATACTAACGACTCAGATAAAGAGGAAGTATAAACCTTGCAGTATCTGCCATTCAAGAAAACTTGGAAAAGGAAGCGTTATTTATTGCTTTTTTAATAATGGAGAATCATATCATTGCCCAGATTGTTCTACGGTACAACGCTATGTGATGGAGATAGAAAAAAGTGAAGCAGTGAAAAGAGGATATACGCCTTGTTTAAAATGTGGGGGAAGCTGATGGAAAGTTTATATGATTGTAATGAGATTCGGGATTTTGAAATAAAAATATTTGCTTCTGGAAATTGCAAATGTTTTGTTCCCATGTCATTTATGAAAACAAATCAAAAGTTATGTGTGATTTATCATACAGATGGATATCAGAAGTTAGATTTAAGTCAATTTCAAAATCCTTATGAAATATTAAATTTGATAGAAAAAATGGTTTTATGTGTAAAAGAAGCTCAAAATCATTTGATTTTACATACAAGATACTATTTAACGGAGAATTACATTTATTTAGATCAGGATATGTCTGTCATGAAAATTATATTTATCCCAAGTAAGGAAAATGAGGAGAAACCCAACTTTTCAGAAAAGATGGTTCATTTTCTAGAAGAAATGAAGTTTGAAAATGTAAGATGTAGTGAGTATATAAATTTAGTAATACATAAGTTAGAAAAATTTAATCTGTCCATGGGAGCACTTCTAAATTACTTAAGTGAATTAAAGAGAGAAATTCATTTGTGTGGCTGGGAATAAAAATGTATCAAATAGAGAAGGCAGGAGGGGATAATTTTTTACATTAAAAAAGGCCGAGAAAACTCGGCTTTTTTAATGTAAGTCGTTTTAATAATTATTATCTATCTCTACGTCTTTCCTGCTTTTTCTTGTCCCTGCATTCCTTACATCTCTTTGGTTCATTGTCAAAACCCTTTTCTTTGTAAAATTCCTGTTCTCCAACAGTAAATACAAATTCATTTCCACAATCCTGACAAATAAGTGTCTTGTCTTCCATAATCTTAATTCCTCCATGTTTTTAAAAAAAAGTTTCTAAATATTTAAAATATCAAAATGGGAGACGATTCAGATTTAGAAGTTTTTCTGTTCAGATGCTAGGGACATTAGTTTCCGGGTAGAGAACTTTCCATGTTCAGATCGAGCCAAAGTTATTTTAAATATTCAATGACTTCATTATATAGTGGTTTGAGATAAATGTCTATACTTATTTCTCTATAAAATGAAAAAATTACAACAAATTAATTAATATAAAAAAAGACTATAAGCTTTAGATATGCTTCCTATGGTAAAAATAAATATTCTGTAATACTATTGTAATATGCAAATAAGTTGAAATTCAGAAAATTAGGGAATAAAATATAACTAATTTAATATACTAATATTTTAGGGAAAATACATATGGTTGGATACAAAAAGTTTTAAGAGTAGTGATAACAGGAAGGTAGGAGTTATGAAAAAGTTTTTTACTGATTGGAATTATAAAAAACACGCAAAATTCGTGACATCGATTTATGCGGTACTTTATGCTATTGATATGACTTTGACTTATTTTATCATCAAGAAAATAGGAAATTGTGAATGTAAGCAAAAAAAACATTGCAAATCCTAAGGATGATAAATACAAATTAAATATGAACTAAAAATAATAAATGCTTAATTCTGTTAAAGGAGTTGGGCATTTTTTTTATTTAGAATCATACAATTAATTAGCATGGTATTCCTAATAAGGGAGTAGGGAGGATAAATGAAATATGGGACCGATTAGAAGAAAAAGGCGAAGAAATAGTTTTCGTCAAAAAACAAAGGTGAATTTTACTGCAATTCTTGTTATAATAAGTATTGCAGTATTACTTGGATATGGAACTGCGAAATTTATAATTTATCCCTTGTTTAATTCGGATAGTACAAATTCAGATAGCACAAATAAAGAGGGCTTTAAAATTGAAAAGTTTTTGGGCTTTTTTTTGGATGATAAGGACAATCCGGGTGAAAGTGATAAAAATAATCAAAATAATGGACAGAGTACAACCACCCCTGGAATTCAGCAAAATAATCAGGACGCTAAATCAGGAGTAGTAGAAGATAAGTTAAAGGTGACTCCAACGGCACAAAATGCAGCAACCACTACTCCAGCCGGGTACTGCATACAATTTGGCAGCTTTACCACAAAATTAAGTGCGGAAAGTCTTGTTTCTGAACTTAAAACCAGTGGCATTACTGCACAGGTTGTTGAAAAAGACGGTGCCTATAAAGTTGTGAGCCAATTGTTTGAACAAAAGGAACAAGCGGTTGCAACCATGAATACTTTAACAGGGACTAAATACTCTGATGCTTTTATTACACAAAGATAAGATAGAAAAAGAGAAAGGTTAATGATATGATTCCTCTTTCAACAAGGATGCGGCCAGACAGCATAGATAATTTTATAGGGCAGAGTCATTTCATGTATAAAGGCTCTTTATTTTATAATTCAATTAAAAATAATACCTTTGACTCTGCTATTTTTTTCGGACCTTCTGGTACAGGAAAAACCACGCTGGCAAGAATTATTGCCAGGGAAATGGATGGTGAATTTTATGAGTTAAATGCAGCCTCTACTGGAATTAAAGAATTAAAAGAAATTATAGAGAAAGCACAATTAAAATTCTTTGGCATACAGAAGCAAACCACTTATGTGTATGTAGATGAAGTACACAGATGGAATAAACTGCAGCAGGATACTCTGTTAAAAGCTATTGAAGAAGGGGTCATACATTTTATAGGAAGTACGACAGAAAATCCGTATTTTTCTATTAATAATGCTATTATTAGCCGAGTAAGAAATATATATGAATTTAAGCCTCACACTACTATAGATCTGATAAATATTTTAAGGCATACTCTGGAAGATACGGAGAGGGGCCTGGGAAATCTACACATTAAATACGACGAAGAGTCCCTCAGGGTTTTAGCAGAATTATGCTCCGGAGATGCCAGAGTAGCTTTGGATACTCTTGGTTTTATCGCAGATAACTTAAATCAGGATATGCACCTGACTAAAGAGCTCATAGGGGAGGCCATGCAGAGAAAGACCACTTTCTATGACAGAAGCGAAGACAGATATAATCTATTATCTGCATTACAGAAATCCATAAGAGGCAGCGATCCAGATGCAGCAGTCCATTATCTCGCCAGGCTGCTTAATGGAGGTGCAGACATACAAATGATTGGCAGAAGGCTGCTGGTGATTGCCAGTGAAGATGTGGGGATGGCTTATCCTATGGCTATAACTGTGGTTAATTCGTGCATTCAGGCTGCATTGATGGTAGGATTGCCTGAAGCACAGATTAATCTGGCACAGGCGGTAGTAACATTAGCCTCCTCTCCTAAATCCAATGCTTCCTATATGGCACTAAATAAAGCTATGAATGATATTCAGACAAAGCAGATTGATGATATACCATTGCATTTAAAGGATTCTCACTATACAGGAGCTAAAAGCAGAGGCATTGGGACAGAATATAAATATCCTCATGCTTATGGGGGATATGTGAAACAGCAGTATTTGCCGGACAACCTGTATAAAGCAGGAGTAAGGTATTATGAGCCAACGGAAAATGGCAGTGAGGCCGCCTTTAAAAAGTTTTTAGAAGGGGTTAGAAAAATTAATGGCAGAGATTAAAATAGCTGAAAACTCGGGTTTTTGTTTTGGAGTTAAAAGAGCCATAGAGATGACTTGTGAAACAGCAGAAAAGTTTAAAGGAGACAGGCAGGTATATACCTGTGGACCGTTGATTCATAATAAATTAGTTACGGACGAGCTGTTGGAAAAAGGTGTAAAAATCATAGAAAATCCAGAAGATGCTTCTAAAGACGATGTGGTTATAATCCGATCCCATGGGGAAGGGAAAAATTTTTATAAGCAGGCAGAAAATATTGCGTTTCACCTGGTTGATGCCACCTGTCCTTTTGTTAAAAAAATTCATAAACTGGTAGAAGTGGCTTTTCATGCAGGAGAAAAAATAATAATTATTGGAGATTCTGGGCATCCTGAAGTTATTGGTATAAATGGCTGGTGCGAAAACAGTGCCATTATTATAAACTCTGTAGAGGAAGCAGAAAAAATTAATCCGGGAGATTATTTTGTCGTTTCACAAACAACTTTACAGAAAAAACATTTTGAGGAAATTATTTCAAAGCTTAAAGAAAAAAACTGCAAATTAAGTATAAATAACACAATCTGCAATGCAACTAACTCAAGGCAGGAAAGCTGTATGAGGCTGGCAAAAGAAGTGGATGCTATGTTAGTAATAGGAGGCAGAGAAAGCTCTAATTCCCAGAAATTGTATGACCTATCAAAAAAATATTGCGAAAAAGCATATTTTATTGAAAATATAGAAGATTTACCATTGAAAGATATTGAATTATGTAATAAAATAGGAGTTGCGGCGGGTGCATCGACACCTGAACGCTTAATTAAGGAGGTTATTGCTAACATGAGTGAATTTATCACTGAAAACAATGAAGAAAATTTAATGCACGACTTAATGGATGAAATTGAGAAGTCATTAAGATTGCCTAGAGGCGGAGAGATTGTAGATGGTACTGTAATTCAGGTAACTGACAGAGAAGTTGTGGTTAATCTTGGCTGCAAGAAGGACGGTATTATACCAAAGGACGAATTAACACTGGAAGGAGAACAAAAGCTTACAGATTTATTTAAAGAAGGCGATGAAATCCAGGCTAAAGTACTAAAGACTGACGACGGCGACGGAAACATTCTACTTTCTAAGAAAAAGTTAGAAGTAAATGAGCATTGGGATGAAATTAATAGTGCTCTTGAAGATAAATCATTTGTTAATGCTAAAGTTATTAAAGAAGTTAAGGGCGGTGTTATCGCTGCTTATAAGGAAGTTTACGGATTTATTCCTCTTTCACAATTATCCGACAAGTTTGTGGACAAGGCAGAAGAATTTATCGGTAAAACTCTTCCAGTAAGAGTAACTCGTGTTGATCAGAAGAAAGGTAAAGCTGTATTCTCACATAAAGCTTATCTGACAGAAGAAAGACAGAAGAAGATTGACGAAGTATGGGGAAGCCTGAGTGAAGGTGACGTTGTTGAAGGTACTGTTATGAGATTCACTGATTACGGTGCATTCGTAGATATCGGCGGCATTGACGGACTACTTCACATTTCAGAAATTTCATGGGGTAAATTAAAGCATCCACAGGAAGTTCTTACTATTGGTCAGAAGATAGAAGTTAAAGTTCTGTCCATGAACAATGAAAAAGGAAAGATTTCCCTTGGATTAAAGCAGACTAAGCCTGAACCATGGTCAGTTATTGATGACAAGTATCAGGTTGGACAGGTTATCTCAGGTAAAATTGTTCAGATTAAGGAATATGGCGCATTCGTGGAATTAGAACCAGGTCTTGATGGTCTTGTACATATTTCTGAAATTGCACATAAGCGTGTTACTAACATTGCTGATGAAATTTCAGTTGGACAAGAAGTATCAGCTAAGATTCTTGAAATTGATAAAGACAGAAAGAGAATCAGCTTAAGCATCAAGGAAACTTTAGAAGCTCCAGAGGCTGAAGAAATTGAAGAAGCAGCTGCTGAAGATGCTGAATAATTTTTATTGTTAAAAGTTAGATTTAGCGGGGCGTTTATCGCCCTGCTATTTTTGTACGTGAAGCCCTGACCGGATTTGATACGGAGTACAGGTCTCATACAGAAATTTCAGCGGCGGTGGCTGCTAAAGATTTTACAGTATTGGGGGTAGTGCATATGAAGAATTTGATTTTAATAGGCATGCCAGCTTGTGGTAAAAGTACAATAGGAGTTGTTCTGGCCAAAACTATGGGTATGAAGTTCCTTGATACAGATCTGCTAATCCAGGAAAGAGAAGGAGTACTGTTACAGGATCTGATAAATAAAAGGGGAAATGATTACTTTAAAAAGGTTGAAGAATATGTTCTTCGCAGTGTAGAAACTGAAAATACAGTTATATCAACAGGTGGAAGTGCCGTATACTATCCGGAAGCCATTAGACACTTCAAGAAAAATGGGTTGGTGGTATATATCAAAGTTTCTTATGAAACAATTGAAAAAAGGTTGGATAATATAACCACCAGGGGTGTAACGCTGGATCCCGGACAAACCCTGAAAGATTTATATGACAAAAGAATTCCTTTATATGAAGAGAATGCAGATATTATCGTGGACACAGAGGGAATGACTGTTGAGCAGACTATTGAAAGAATTATGGCGCAAGGAAATAATTTGTAATTGACAAAAGATATTCCATATGTTACCATAATATGGTAGATGCATACGGGGAAGTAGCATTTATAAAGAGTATGATTGAGCATGATGTAATGCCTTGGATATTTATATATTCGGGGCATTTTTTGTTTGCAATCAAATTTTGCAGGAAAGAGTGGTACAAATTATGGGAGCATGAAAGATAATTAAAAACACAACAGTAACTTGTTGTACAAGTACGCAAAATGTCAGCTGGATTCATAAAAGTAGTTAAAGGAGATTGTTATGAAGATAATGAGTAGAGTGGGTATAGGGATCGGAAAAAATCAAAAAGTAGCTACAAGATTAACGTGTATGGTTTTAGTATTATTAATGATCATATTTGCTATTTTTATAACTTTGTCATCTGTAAATACATATTCTCAAATGAGTAATGCTGTTAAATCTGAATTTTCCAGTACGGCTAAAACAAATTCTATTGTTTCAAATAGTGTTTTAAAAGAGTCAGAGAAAGTTGTACAATTACTGTCAGCTTATATAGCAGAATCGATGCAGAATGGTTCAGATGCAAATAATAGTGGCAACAATTTAAGCGCTATTTATAAAGTTCCTTTATCAGGAAAAGCGAAAAGTATAGAACAGTATGCCATAGAAAATATCAAGACTAATATTACAAACAGCGAAGATATAGTTGGAATGGGGGTTTATTTTGAACCCTACGCTTTGGATAACAATGTAAGAGATTATACCATTTATATTGCAGATAGTGATGTGGCATCAAATTCAATCCAGACTTTCGGTAAATATGAAGATTATTGTAATGAAGAATATTATAAGGCTCCACATGAGTCCAAGAAGATACATTTAAGTGAAACTTATGAATATAAGGGCACAAATATGATAACAGTTTCTTATCCTATTCTGGTAAACGACAGTGCAGTGGGTGTTGTAACTGCAGATATTGATATCAATGTTTTTTCTGAATTTAAGAACAATGTAAGCAATAAATATTCAACAATGTTTTTCAATATTTACAGTGACAGAAACAAAATAATTTATGACCCTGCAGATGTAAAAAATGTAGGGCATAAGTTAACCGAATATTATACAAACCATGAAAAACTGGCCGATGTAAAAGACAGTTTAAGTAAAGGGAAAGCTTTTAACGCTAATGTAACAAATAAAACCGGGGACAAAGTAATCTGTTTTTTCCATCCAATAAAACTGGGAAACCAGACCTGGTGGTCTATGGTAGGTATTCATGAGAGCGAAATCACCAGCCCTATTATCAAATTTGTTTGTTTACAGGTTGTTCTAATGGTGATAGCTTTAGGAGTGGTAAGTTTCATCATTTTCCTTCTGGTAAACAGATCATTAAAGCCGCTTAACGGAATGGTAATGGCCGCAGATAAAATTACAAGTGGTGATTTTGAATTAAACCTCACATCAGACAGAAATGATGAAATTGGTAAACTGACAGATGCCTTTAATGAAATGTCCAATAACATACGAACCATTATCTCAGACGTAGCTTCTACTTTGGAGCTTATTTCAAATGGGGATTTTACAGCAAAAAGCCAGTGCTCCGACAAATATGTAGGAGAGTATGCTAAATTGTATAAGATGTATGACAGTATTGAATACAATCTGACTTCTGCAATTGTTGACATCAGCAAGGCGTCAGAGCAGGTGAATGTAAGCAGTGACCAGGTTTCAGACGGGGCACAGGCTCTTTCCCAGGGAGCTACGGAACAGGCATCTTCCATTGAAGAATTATCCGCAACCATTTCTGAGGTAGCGACGGAAATCAAAGGAACTGCCGATTATGCAAAGGACTCAAATGAAATCGCCAGCGAAGCGGGAAATGCTTTGAAAGCAGGAACTGTACAGATGGCAGAGATGACCAATGCTATGGCAGATATTTCAAATTCAGCAAATGAAATCAGTAAGATCATTAAGACTATTGATGATATTGCATTCCAGACAAATATTCTGGCACTGAACGCAGCTGTTGAAGCAGCACGTGCAGGAACTGCAGGAAAAGGATTTGCTGTAGTTGCAGATGAAGTGAGAAATCTGGCTCAGAAAAGTGCTGAAGCAGCTCAAAATACCACAGAGCTTATCGAAAATACTATTGCTGCTATTCAAAACGGTTCTAAGATTGCAGTGGAAACAGTTAATACAATTAATGAAGTGGCTGAATCAACAGGAAAACTGGTTGAATCAGCAGGTAAGATTGCACAGGCATCTGACACCCAGGCAAATCGAATAGAGCAGATAACCTTAGGTGTGGACCAGATTGCATCCATTGTACAAACCAATTCAGCAACGGCAGAAGAAAGTGCTGCAGCCAGTGAAGAACTTGCAGGACAGGCCAATATGTTAAAAGAACTGGTAGAACGATTTAAGATTTCAGCTGATACAGTTGGCAGATAGAAAAAGTAAAGATTTAGCTTGTGGAGAAAAAAGTCTGCCATAAGCTTTTACCCTAGAATTTTAAATGAGAGGCGGCTTAAAAAAGCGGCCTCTCATTGTTTAGAACAAATTTTGTGAGTTGGTAGTATAAAATCTATGTCAATTATAAAAGTTCACAATTTTTTAACATATTACTTTAGATTGTTAGCATAGCTAATTGACAAATGATTTATTACGTGTTACCATAATATGGTAGATGCGTAGTAGCATTTTAAATTAGCATGATTCAGCATGACGTAATGCCTTGAATATTTATATATTTGGGGCATTTTTTGTTTTTTTGAATCAAATTTTGAAGGAAAGAGTGGTAAAAATTATGGGAGAATGAAAGATAATTAGAAACACAACAATAACTTGCTATACTAGTTCGTAAAATGTCAGCTGGAATCATAAAAGTAGTTAAAGGAGATTGCTATGAAGATAATCAGTAGAGTGGGAATAGGGGTCGGAAGAAAACAAAAAGTTGCTACAAGATTGATATGTATGGTTTTTTTAATATTAATGATTATATTTGCTATTTTTATAACTTTGTCGTCTGTAAATACATATTCTCAAATGAACAATTCAGTAATATCGGAATTTTCAAGTACTGCTAAAACAAATGCTATTGTTTCCGATAGTATTTTAAAAGAGTCAGAGAAAGATGTACAATTACTTTCAACCTATATATCTGAATCTATGAATAATGGTTCTGATGTAAATAATAGTGGTAGTGACATAAGTGTTGTATATAATATTCCTCTGTCAGGGAAAGCGAAAAGCATAGAACAATATGTTATTGATAATATTAAAAATAATATTGTAAATAATGAAGACATAGTTGGAATGGGGGTATATTTTGAACCTTACGCTTTTGATAAAAATGTAAGAGACTATACCCTTTACATTGCAGATAGTGATGTTGCATCAAATTCAATCCAGACCTATGGCAAATATGAAGAGTATTGTAATGAAGAATATTATAAGGTAGCACATGAAACCCAAAAGATACATTTAAGCGAAACTTATGTAGATAACGGAATAAATATGATAACAGCGTCTTATCCGATTGTGGTAAATGGAAATGCTGTGGGGGTTGTTACAGCAGATATAAATATAGATGTATTTTCCGAGTTTAAAGAAAATGCAGGAAGTAAATATTCCACCATGTTTTTTAATATTTACAGTGACAAAAACAATATTATTTATGATCCTGCAGATGTAAAAAATATAGGACATAATTTAACTGAATATTACACTGATAGGGAAAAAATGACTGGCGTTAAAGAGAAATTGAGCAAACATAAATTATTTAATGCTAATTTTACAAATAAAGAAGGTAAAAATGTAATCTGCTTTTTTTATCCCATTAAGGCAGGTAATCAGACATGGTGGTCCATGGTAGGGATTCATGAGAGTGAAATCAACAATCCTATTATGAGATTCGTTTGTTTACAGGTTGTTCTAATGGTAATAGCTTTAGGAGTGGTAAATTTCATCCTTTTCCTTCTTGTTAACAAATCGTTAAAACCCCTTGATGGAATGGTAATGGCAGCAGATAAAATTACAAGTGGTGATTTTGAATTAAACCTCACATCAGACAGAAATGATGAAATTGGCAAACTGACAGATGCCTTTAATGAAATGTCCAATAACATACGAACCATTATCTCAGACGTAGCTTCTACGTTGGAGCTTATTTCAAATGGGGATTTTACAGCAAAAAGCCAGTGCCCTGATAAATATGTAGGAGAGTATGCTAAATTATATAAGATGTATGATGACATTGAATATAATCTGACTTCTGCAATTGTTGACATCAGCAAGGCGTCAGAGCAGGTAAATGTAAGCAGTGACCAGGTTTCAGACGGGGCACAGGCTCTTTCCCAGGGAGCTACGGAACAGGCATCTTCCATTGAAGAACTATCTGCAACCATTTCTGAGGTAGCGACGGAAATCAAAGGGACTGCAGATTATGCAAAGGATTCAAATGAAATTGCAAGACAAGCAGGAAATGCTCTGAGGGCGGGAACTGTACAGATGTCAGAGATGACCAACGCTATGGCAGATATTTCAAATTCTGCAAATGAAATCAGTAAGATCATTAAGACTATTGATGATATTGCCTTCCAGACAAATATTCTGGCACTGAATGCAGCTGTTGAAGCAGCGCGTGCAGGTACCGCAGGAAAAGGATTTGCTGTAGTTGCAGATGAAGTGAGAAATCTGGCTCAGAAAAGTGCTGAAGCAGCTCAAAATACAACAGAGCTTATTGAAAACACTATTTCTGCTATTCAAAACGGTTCCAAGATTGCAGTAGATACAGTTAATACCATAAATGAAGTGGCTGAATCAACAGGAAAACTGGTTGAATCAGCAGGAAGAATTGCACAGGCATCTGACACCCAGGCAAATCGAATAGAGCAGATAACCTTAGGTGTGGACCAGATTGCCTCCATTGTACAAACCAATTCAGCAACGGCAGAAGAAAGTGCCGCAGCCAGTGAAGAACTTGCAGGGCAGGCCAATATGTTAAAAGAACTGGTGGATCGATTTAAAATTTCAGCTGGTACAGCTGGCAGATAGGAAAAATAACGATTCCATATAAAAAAAGCTTTTAAGCAAATAGGAGAAAATATTCTCTTTTTAAGCTTAGAAGCTTTTTCATTTTTTTATCTGGAAGAAACTTCGATAAGTTCTTCAGCACTTTTTAAAGTGGACTCGGTAATGTTCAATCCTCCTAAAAGTCTTGCAACCTCCTTAATTTTTTCTTCTTTGGAAAGAGGTACTAAAGTGGTGTAAGTAGAAGTATCATCGGAATGTTTTACTATTTTATAGTTATGGCTTCCGCAGGCTGTGATCTGTGGAAGATGGGTAATACAGATAATCTGATGGTTCTGTGCAATTTCTTTTAGTTTCCTGCCCACTACACTGGCTGCAATTCCACTAATACCAGTATCTATTTCATCAAAAATCATAGTAGGAATATCGTCATAATCGCCCACAATCTTTTTAAATGCAAGCATGATTCTGGACATCTCACCGCCAGAAGCAATTTTAGCCAGTGGTTTCAGTGGTTCTCCCCGGTTGGTACTAATCAGAAATTCTGCTGTATCCGTACCGTTGGCTGTAAAGCCGGCGGGATTGTCAGAAATTTTAATTTGAAATTCTGAGTTGGTAAAACTCAGCTCAAAAAGTTGCTCCATAATTTTAATCTGGAGCTCTTTAGCAGATGCTTTTCTAAGAGCTGAAAGCCTTTGTGATGCTAATTTCAACTGCTCCTCGCATACTGAAAGCTGGTGGGAAAGAGTGGATTTTGCCTCATCAATATTTTCAATACGAGATAAATCTTCTTCCAGTTGTGTCCGGTAAGCTAATATCTCTTCTATGGACCCGCCATATTTCAGTTTTAACTTGTCAATAAGATCCATTCTGGAAATAGCTGAATCCAGCTGCTCCGGTGAAAAGGTTATATTGTCTCTGATATTCCGGATTTCTCTGCTTATATCTTCCAGTTTATAATAAGCATCATCAAAATCCGAAAGTAAGTCGCATACAGACTTAGAATATGGTGATATTTCCTGAAGCTGATTTTGTACTTTTGCTAAAGTCTGAAGGACGGAAGGGGAATTGCCATAAACGGAATCATAAGCATCTGACAGATTGCCATATATTTTTTCACTGTTTTGCAATGAAAGAATCTCTTCCTCTAAAGCCGTATCCTCTCCGGGGGAAAGCCTGGCATTATTAATTTCGTTTAACTCAAAGGCCATAAAATCATGTTTACGCTGATTGTCAGCAGCATTTTTTGTCAGCTGATTTAACTCAGTAGAAAGCTTTCGGTATTCCAGATAAAACTTTTCTGTCAGAGCTTTCACTGGTAGTATTTCAGAACTATTGTATAAATCAACAAAAGTGATATGTAGCTCGGGATCCAGTAATGACTGATGATCATACTGACCGTGGATATCGGCCAGTTTTTTACAAAGCATATTCAAAAATGAAACAGAAACAATCTGATTATTAATTCTGCATATGCTTTTTCCTGAGATGGAAATTTCACGTTTTATTATAACCTGGTTATCATCAATGGGAATATCATTTTCCACTAAAAGGTCAGTGGCTTGTGATGGACAGTCTTCCATGATAAGTTCAATGACTGCTTTATCTTTCCCAGAACGAACAAAAGCAGTATCTGCCCTGCTCCCTAAAGCAAGGCTTACTGCTTCTATAATAATAGATTTACCTGCACCTGTTTCGCCGGTGATGATATTTAAACCAGTATGAAAATCTACATCCATTTCGTTAATAATGGCGAAATCTTTTACATGTAAATGAGAAATCATAATTATTAACCTCCCAAAGGGTATTATTGTAATAAATCATTAAACTTTTCTACAAGAGCAGGGACATTTTCCAAATCATCTACTATAATCATAAGTGTATTGTCGCCTGCCACAGATCCCACAATGTGAGGGAAGTTCAGGGAATCAATCGCTTCACCTGCCGCAGGGCCGCAGCCAGATAGAGTTTTTACCACAATGAGGTTATAAGATGCAGCAACGCTACGAATTGTTTCCTTAAAAATTTTAATAAATCTATCAGAAATAGGTGTTTCTATAGAGTTACCTAAAGCATATTTGTATTTTCCAGTGTTTGATAAGACTTTAATTAGCTGAAGTTCTTTAATATCTCTTGAGATGGTGGCCTGAGTAACATCGTAACCACTTTCTTTTAGTAATGAAGCCAGTTTTTCCTGTGTTTCTACTTCAAAATTGCTTATAATTTCAAGAATTTTGTTTTGCCTTGAATAACGCATACTATTACCTCCGCGCAGTTCTTAAAATAAAAAATACATTACGTGTATACTATAACATAATTATACAGAAATATTCAATAACAATTATAATTTATGCATTGGTTTTCCAACTGTAAAAAACATTTATGCAGCAGAGTATATGTATATACACAGGTGGACAAACATGTGTTTGTGTGATAAAATGGAAAAGATAATACAATTTGGATTAGAACAAATTTGTGATATAATATTATAGTTATGGAGAATTTATGAGAATATTAGGTATAGATCCGGGTTATGCAATTCTGGGATATGGAATCATTGACATGACAGGTAACCATTTTAAGGTTTGTGGATATGGAGCCGTTACAACTGAAGCTTCTATGTGCATGACCGACAGACTTAAATGTCTATATAGTTCACTGACCGAAATTATTGCGGAGTATGAACCAGAAGTAGCTTCTATTGAGGAATTGTTTTTTAATACAAACACCAAAACGGCTATCATGGTGGGACAAGCCAGAGGAGTAGCAATACTTGCCTGCGCCAATTCAGGGATGGATATAGCAGAATATACACCTTTGCAGATAAAACAGGCCCTGGTAGGGTATGGGAGAGCTGAAAAGAAGCAGGTACAAAATATGGTTAAAACCATTTTGAATTTGAAAGAAGTCCCAAAACCTGATGACACTGCAGATGCACTGGCAGCAGCCATATGCCATGGTCATTCCGCCAACGCCAATAAACGGCTGGCAGGAGCGATAAAATCAAGATAATACATATGTTACAGACTGTGAGGAGGTCGAAATGCTTCATTTTATAAAAGGAATACTGGCTATGCACTTTTCTGGAGGTATTGTTATTGAAACAGGTGGACTGGGATATGAAGTCTATGTCCCGGACAATTCTTCTGTTTATCTGGCAAAAGAAGGACAGCAGGTAATGGTATATACTGCTATGATAGTCAGAGAAGATGATATAAGTATTTATGGATTTGCTGATAAGGAGAGCTTACAACTGTTCAGAAAGCTTATGACGGTCAATGGAGTAGGTGCAAAGGCAGCTTTATCCATTCTTTCGACGCTGCCAGTTATGGAACTTCAGAAAGCCATTGTGTTTGAAGATGCAGCTGCCCTTACAAAAGCAAATGGTATAGGCAAAAAAACTGCACAGCGGATTGTTCTGGAACTGAAAGATAAACTGGATGCAGCGGAAGCTATAACAGGTGGTATTTCAGCTTCAGATATTACAAATGTTAACCTGAACGAAAAGGGAGAAGCTGTTAATGCCTTGATTGCACTGGGATACAGCAAAGGAGAAGCGGTTGAGGCCCTTGCAGGTATAGAAGAAAATAATCTGACTGTTGAAGATTATATAAAGAGAGCATTAAAACGATTATGCTAATGTAAACAGGAGCATTTATGATGGATTTTATGGAATATGATGAGCGTGTTACCTCCACAAACCAAAACCGGGATGAAGAAGGGGTAGAGCTTACTTTAAGACCTAAAAAGTTAGAAGATTATATTGGACAGAAAACAGCAACAGAAAACTTAAAAGTGTTTATTGAAGCTGCACAAATGAGAAACGAGCCATTAGATCATGTACTTTTCTATGGCCCCCTGGTTTGGGAAAAACCACTCTGGCTGGTATAATAGCCAATGAACTGGGGGTTGATTTAAGAATAACTTCTGGTCCTGCCATAGAAAGAGCAGGGGATCTGGCAGCCATTCTGACAAACTTAAACGAGAATGATGTACTTTTTATCGATGAGATACACAGGCTGAACCGGTCTGTAGAGGAAGTATTATATTCTGCCATGGAGGATTATGCCTTAGACATAATCATAGGGAAGGGGCCCTCAGCCCGGTCCATCAGACTGGATCTGGCTAAGTTTACTTTAATTGGAGCCACTACCAGAGCAGGCAGTTTATCAGCTCCTCTCAGGGACAGGTTCGGCGTAATCAGTAAATTTGAACTTTACACTATTGACGAGTTAAAAAAGATTATCAAAAGATCAGCAGGACTTTTAAATATTGATGTGGATGAGGATTCTCTTGAAGCCATGGCTAAGAGATCAAGAGGAACTCCACGAGTTGCCAACAGAATTCTCAAACGAGTGAGAGACTTTTGCCAGGTAAAGGGCAGCGGTATCATTGATCTAGATATAACCAATGAGACTTTAAAGTCCCTTGGGGTGGATGAGTATGGACTGGAGTCCCTTGACCGGGAAATACTGAGGATGATTATAGAGAGATTTAAAGGCGGGCCTGTTGGGATAGATACTATTGCAGCATCCATAGGTGAGGACAGAGTAACGATTGAAGATGTATATGAACCCTATTTGATTCAGGCGGGCTTCTTACACCGAACCCAAAAAGGAAGAATGGTTTCAGAACAAGCCTATAAACACCTGGGAATAGAGTTACCGGATTAGAAACATAAGGAGCAGATACGATGTTTACAGTAAAAAGAATTTTGTCAACTATTATAGCTTTTGCCATGATTATAGCGGCATATGGTGTTTTTAGTATGGAGTATGCTGATGCAGCAACTGTGCCTGAATATATACGGATAGGACTAAAATATGGGAGTTCAAGTGCAAGTGAATATGCAATAAATTTTGACGGCGGTGTACGTATGGGTGTTGGAAATAATGATGGCTTTACGGAAATCGCGGCTTTTCCCGATGTAAATAAAGTGGTAATCCGTCTTCAGTCTGGGGGTATACAGCTTATAGGAACGAAAAGCTCCGGTGAAACGGTGGTGATGAATGACAATCAGAACAATGTCAACTGTATCATGCCTTTTAATTATGAAAATGGCGGTACTGTAACCTTTGGAAGCAGTAAATACAGAGGAGGAATTATGTTCAATGTTTCCTCTGGAAGCCTGACCATTATTAATCTTTTACCCATAGAACAGTATTTATATGGTGTCATAAATGGAGAATTAAGCAAATCTTATCCAGCAGAAGCTTTAAAAGCTCAGGCAGTAGCTGCCAGAAGCTATGCTGTATGTAAACTTGGAAATCATAACTCATATGGTTTTGACCTTTGTTCAACGACACACTGCCAGGTTTATAAGGGATATAACGATGAATATCCTGAGACCATAAGTGCTGTTGACCAGACAAAAGGAGAAACCATAAAATATAATGGGGATACAGTAGCTGCATTTTTCTATAAAAATAGCGGAGGGTATACACTGGATGCCCAGGACGTATGGGGAGGAAGTGTGGGTTACTTAAAAGCAGTGAAAGATGAATATTCTCCTACTTATGCCTGGAGTCAGGCTTATACCTTTGCTGATTTATCCAGTAAATTATCTTCAGCAGGCTACAATGTGGGAAATGTTACAAATGTTTCTATCACAAAGAGAAATCAGTCAGGAGCGGTAGATACCATTCAATTTACTGGAACTGGGGGCACTGCGGTTATACAAAAAGACAAAATAAGGAGTGTTCTGGGGTCTACCGTGATAAAATCCACCATGTTTTCTTTGAGTGAAGCAGGAATTACCCCAACAACAACCCCCGATAACACATCAAAAGCTTTTGCCGTATCAAAGGCCCAGAGCAGTGCCACGGAGCTGCCTGATACAGTCTGCGTTATAGATAAAAACGGAGTGACCAATAAGATTGACAAAAAAAGCCTGTATGTTCATAATGGCAAAAATACCAGCCTTATGATTCAGTCATCAGGAAATACACCAGTATCCAATACCGTTGAAAGTGTAAGCGGCGGAAATGTAACCTTTGTTGGAGTCGGTTATGGACATGGTGCAGGTCTTCCTCAGGACAGCGCAGTTGAAATGGCAAAAAAGGACTTTACATATAAGGATATATTAAAGTATTATTATACGGATATTACAATTGATTAGAATGATTAGAAAAAGGAATGGAGTTATAAAAGTCAATGCATATTAATGATTTTGATTATAATCTGCCTCCTGAGTTAATAGCCCAGAAGCCTACAGATAAAAGGGATAATTCAAGGCTTCTGGTAGTACACAGAGATTCAGGAGACATTGAGCATAAACATTTTTATAATATTTTGGAATATTTGAAACCAGGGGATTGTCTGGTTCTGAACAATTCTAAAGTATTACCAGCCAGATTGTTTGGAATCAAGGAAGGAACAGGGGCTAAAGTGGAGTTCCTTCTTATAAAAAGACTTGAAGGAGATACCTGGGAAACCATGGTTAGACCGGGAAAAAGACTTAAACCAGGCGATGTGGTTGATTTTTCAAGAAATGGTGCTACTGCCAAATTCCAGGCTACCGTAATCGATTATGGTGAAGAAGGAACAAGGCACGTAAAATTTGAGTATGAAGGCATTTTTCTTGAACGTCTGGAAGAGCTTGGAAGCATGCCTCTGCCTCCTTATATTGAAAGAGAGAGCCAGGAGGAAGATAAGGACAGATATCAGACTGTTTACTGTAAAGAAGAAGGTTCAGTAGCAGCTCCCACTGCCGGGCTTCACTTTACGGATGAGCTGCTGAAAAAAGCAGAAGAGATGGGAGTAAAGCTGGCTTATGTAACCTTACATGTGGGGATTGGAACATTCAGACCAGTTAAATGTGACATCATAGAAGAACATAAAATGCACTTTGAAGAGTATGAAGTAAGCGAAGAAAGTGCAAGAATCATAAATGAAACAAAAAAGGCAGGGGGGAGAATTTTTTCCGTTGGAACAACTTCCTGCAGAACCGTTGAAAGCGCTGCTGTACTAAACGACGCTGACGGAGAGCCCTCATATAAAGTGCAACAGGGACACGGAAATACAGGGATTTTTATATACCCTGGTTATGAGTTTAAGATTATTGACTGTTTAATCACCAATTTCCACTTACCTAAATCAACATTACTGATGCTGATTTCTGCTCTTTATGACAGAGAAAAAATTCTTGAAGTATATAAGACAGCGGTGGAAGAAAAGTACAGATTCTTTTCATATGGTGATGCAATGCTGATTTTATAGAGACAAAAGAAAACTATGAAAATCTCAGAATGAAAAATTCATGATTTATCAGATAAAATCTGGTGAGTAATGCTGACTCACTGGACAGAATGTTAAAAGGAGAATATTAAATGAAACATGCAGTTTCTTATGAGCTGTTAAAAACAGATAACCGGACTAAAGCCAGAAGGGGCAGAGTCCATACCCCTCACGGAACTATTGAAACTCCTGTATTTATGCCTGTTGGCACCGCTGCCACTGTTAAGGCTATGCGCCCTGAACAGGTTAAAGAAATGGGAGCACAGATTATTCTGTCTAACACGTACCATTTATATCTGAGACCGGGACATGAAATAGTCAGGGAGGCAGGCGGCCTTCACAAATTTATGAACTGGGACAGAGCTATTTTAACAGATAGTGGTGGGTTTCAGGTATTCAGTCTGGGGGCATTAAGGAAAATAACAGAAGAAGGAGTGGAGTTCAGATCCCATATTGACGGGTCTAAACACATGCTTTCCCCGGAAAAATCCATGGAAATTCAAAATGCTCTTGGCTCTGACATTATGATGGCTTTTGATGAATGTGCACCATATCCTGCTGACAGGGATTATGTGAAAAATTCTTTAGAAAGAACTACCAGATGGCTGAAGCGATGTAAGGATTACCATAAGGACATTGAAAGACAGTCATTATTCGGTATCATGCAGGGAGGCATGTATAAAGATCTAAGATATGAGAGTGCTATGCAGGTGGTAGATCTGGACCTGCCAGGTTATGCAATTGGTGGACTAAGTGTAGGCGAACCAAAAGAATTAATGCTGGATGTACTTGATGATTGTGTGGACTATTTACCAAAAGAAAAAGCCAGATATTTAATGGGAGTAGGAAGCCCAGATTACCTTTTTGAAGGCGTTGAGCGCGGAGTTGACATGTTTGACTGTGTTCTTCCAACAAGAATTGCAAGACATGGTATGGCTATGACTTCTTATGGCAGAGTAAACATCAAAAATGCCAAGTATGAGCGGGATTTTGAAACTCTTGATCCAGAATGCGACTGTTATACATGCAGAAATTATTCCAAAGCGTATCTGAGACATTTATATAAGTGTGATGAAATGTTATCTGCAATGCTTCTATCAAATCATAATCTACACTTTTTAGTGAATATGATGGGTAATATAAGAAAAGCCATTGAAGAAGATCGATTTCTTGAATATAAAAATGAGTTTTACACTAAGTACGGCAGGTTCTAAGAACCTGCCTTGCTAGCCTACTGTGATAAATTGTAAATAAATCATTAAAGAAAATAGGAGAGATTTATGGAAATATGTAAGCATGACCAATTTTGTGGAGGATGTATCCATCAGGGTATACCCTATGAAAAACAGGTGGAAATGAAGGGTAAAGAAGTCATCCGTTTGCTTGATGCAAAAGATGTAGTTTGTGAAAAGTTTTTAGGCATTGAGGGCAGCCCAAAACAGTATGCCTATAGAAATAAGATGGAATACACCTTTGGAGATCAGGTTAAAGATGGTGAAATGACTTTGGGAATGCATCAAAAGGGCAGATTTATGTCCATTGTTACAGTGGATGAATGCCAGCTTGTGGACCCTGATTTTAATCTGGTGTTAAAAACTGTTTTGGAATTTTGTAATGAGCAAGGCTATAACTTTTATCATAAGAAAAGCCATGAGGGATTGATGAGAAATCTCATCATCCGAAAAGGGGAGCGAACCAAAGAATTACTTGTAAACGTGGTTACTTCATCTCAGGTAGAATTTGATGAATCAGCTTTTGTGAATTGTATTCGTAAGCTTAAATTGAATAATAATCTGGTTGGGGTTCTTCGGACTATCAATGACGGCATTGCTGACGCAGTAAACTGTGATGAATTAAAAGTGCTCTGGGGACGTGACTATTATATGGAAAAAATAATGGGTTTGGACTTTAAAGTGAGTGCATTCTCTTTTTTCCAGACAAACATTGAAGCCGTGGAACGTCTGTATACAGAGGCTCTTGCACTAATTGAAAACCTTGAGGGAAAGACCGTTTATGATTTGTTCTGCGGAACAGGAACTATCACTCAGGCCCTGGCACTAAAAGCTAAAAAGGCCATCGGAGTTGAACTGGTAGAAGAAGCTGTAGAGGCAGCAAAAATAAACGCGGAATTGAATGGCCTTGATAACTGCCAGTTCCTTGCAGGAGATGTTTTTGACGTGCTGGATCATATTGATGAAAAACCAGACGTAATAGTAGTTGATCCTCCAAGAATGGGAATTCAGAATAAGTCACTAAGTAAGATTGTAGATTATGGAGTGAAGCAGATTGTCTATATATCCTGCAATCCAAAAACGCTGGCAGAGAATTTACAGTTTATGCAGCTGTATGGATATGAAGTGAAATCCTTGAAGGCATATGATAACTTCCCTATGACGAAACACACGGAGGTAGTTTGCTTGCTGGAGAAGAGGTAATTTAATAGATTTATTGTAGAAGTAGAGCTTATAAACTTAATAGAAAAAGGTACGAAAAGCATACAGAACGCTTGTTCTGTATGCTTTTTTGTGCTAAGATATAAATACTAAGAGCAAGAAAATGGATAAGGGACAGAATGAAAACTAATTTATTTTGATGCTGGAGGACAAAATAATGGATGGAAATAATGAGATTCAACTATTTGAAGATAAGCGTATTCGTACAGCTTGGGATAAAGAGGAGCAGGAGTGGTACTTTTCTGTGGTGGATGTAGTATCAATTCTGACTGAACAAGCAACGCCTAGAAGTGCGAGTACCTATTGGGCTGTCTTGAAAAAACGACTAATTGAAGAAGGTACTCAACTGCTTACAAATTGTAAGCAGTTGAAAATGAAAGCGGCGGATGGGAAAAATCGATTGACGGATGTTGCAAATACTGAACAACTTTTACGCATTTTACAGTCCATTCCGTCACCGAAAGCTGAACCATTCAAAATGTGGCTTGCTCAGGTTGGCCGTGAGCGAATAGAAGAAACAATTGATCCAGAACTCACCATAGAACGTGCCCTTTCTACATATCTGAAAAAAGGATATACTCGTGAATGGATTAATCAGCGATTGCAGGCAATTCAGGTACGTAAAGAGCTTACTGATGAGTGGGATGACCGTGGCGTAAAGCAAGGGCAAGAATACGCTATATTGACAGATGAAATTACAAGAGCATGGTCTGATATGACGACTAGGCAGTATAAACAACTCAAAGGGTTGAAAAAGGAAAATCTTCGCGATAACATGTCAACATTGGAATTGGTTCTGAATATGCTTGCTGAGGCCACCACAACCGAAATTTCTAAGACAACAGAACCGAAAACCTTCGAAGAAAATAAGCAGGTAGCACGGCGTGGCGGTCGAATTGCAGGAAATGCACGAAAAGAAATTGAAGCTGATACAGGGAAGCCTGTCATAACTAACAAAAACGCTATTGATTTCTCTCGGCTTATTGCTGATGTCATTGAGAATTCTGATAATGATGATAAATAGCTAATTGCAGTTGATAAAATATGCAGTATGGTATATTTCATAGAAAAAAGCTTGCCGACAAGGAAGCACCAGATGTCTACGACATCATTATTGCCTACGCAATAGCTAGATTTTTATGACATCGTTATCGTACATTCAAGGCATACAGAAGTAGTTTGTTTGATGGAGAAGAAATAATTGAATAGAGGAATCACATCAGATGTGATTTAAGAGTGAATTTGGGGCGAAAATCAGTCAGGAAAAAGGGCAGTTTTTTGCTCCTTTTAAAATGGGTGGAAATATAGATGACATATTAGGAGTTAAAAACTCCTGTTTTTTCATTAATTAAAACCCTAATTTTAATAGGCATTGACAATTTGCCCACATGTTGTTAATATAAAGTATGCCTACATTATGTATGTTTAGGAGGATAAAAATCATGATACAACAGATTTCCAATTCAGAATTGGAGCTTATGAAAATCATTTGGAAAGAGGGAGGAAAAGCATTATACGCCTCAATAATGAGTGAACTTAAAAAAGAGGAGTGTGAATGGAAAAAGAATACGGTTCTTACACTGTTATCCCGATTAGTTGATAAGGGATTTCTTACCACAAGCAAAATCGGAAGAAGAAATGTGTATGTTGCCTTGGTTTCTGAAGAAGACTATCTCACAACACAGACAAAGAGTTTTCTTGAAAAAGTGTATGAGGGAAATGTCAGAGGGCTTGTCTCTACTCTTATTCAACAGGATATTCTTTCTTCGGATGATTTGGAAGAATTACAGACATATTGGAAGGAGAAATTAAATGAATGAAATATTAAAGGTTGTTTTCTCTTTGTCTCTTTCTGGCACGATTCTAATGACTATTTTGTTTGGTCTGAAACCACTTTATAAACACAAAATGGGTAAGACATGGCAATATTATATTTGGCTCATAGTAGTAGTCCGTATGTTACTTCCTTTTACACCGGAAACCACTCTTATTGGTTCAATGTTCCAGCACCTGGAATACCGAATCCAAAATACAGCAGAGGTCACACAGCCTGAGAAGGATACGCAATCTGATTTTAGGGAAGAGGGTGCTGCCACTACTATGGAAATAGAAAATACTCAGTCAAAGGGTAAAACGGCATCACCGGAAGAATATGGGATTAGAGGGGATCTGCTGCTTGAGAACCTGTGGGTTATCTGGTTAGCGGTGGCTCTGGCATTACTGTTGAGAAAAATTACCATGTATCAAAGCTTTGTGCGATATGTTTGGGCAGGGAGTGTAGAAGTATGTGATATTGATATTCTGAATTTATTGGCGGAAAGCCAAGAAAAGTTAAAGATAAAAAAGCCAATTGAATTATATACAAACTCCTTAATCTCTTCAACAATACTGGTTGGATTTTTACGCCCATTTATTGTTATCCCTAATACGGAAATGAAGCGAGAGGAAATGCAGTACATTATAAAGCATGAATTAACGCATTTTAAGCGCTTGGATATATTTTATAAATGGCTGGTTCAACTTACGATTTGCCTGCATTGGTTTAATCCCTTTGTCTTTTTTATGGGAAAGGAGGTTAACAAGTGCTGTGAGCTTTCATGCGATGAAGCGGTTATAAGCTCCTTGGATGCCCGTGAAAAGGTCATCTATGGAAATACTTTACTTTCATCTTTAAAATTATCCGGAAAATACAAGGATATCCATGCTTCTATTGCATTAACGGAAAGTGCGGAACAAATAAAAGAAAGGTTGGATGCAATTATGTATTATAAGAAAAAATCTAAATGGATGATAGCAATGACCATTGCTTTAACTGCTTTTTTATGCTTTAGTTCGACGGTTTGCGGAGCCTATGCAAGGGATTATGGTGCTTCTAAAACATTGCCAGAGAACAAGAGTTCTAGTTACCTTTCTGCACCGCAGATAAAAGAAAATGTACCTTTTGACATCGTTATTAATGCTGATAACTGCAATATAATTGTCTTACAGTCCACGGGTAAGGATTTTAAATATGAGTATGACAAGTCATTGTATAATGTCAGTTCAAAACAACAGGATGATATATTTACGATAAATGCAAAGTCTTTATCTAAGGTAGCCAATGATTCGGAAGGATACACGCAGGATAAAAGAATCCGTATATATGTGCCAGATTACGTTTATGAAAATATAAAGATTGTTGGAAACTATGCCGGTATTTCGGTGCTTCCAATAGATGCAAATATTGACTTGGTAAACAAAAATGGAGCGGCAGGCGTTTACTTGGGAAAAGGATTTTCTAAGAAGCTAAATTATTACAGTAGCGAAGGCGCCGGTTCTATCAGACTTGAAGAAGGAATGACGGATTACAGCCTCAAGGCTAAAATCAGCAGCAGTTCATTTGCGCCTGGGGATGATATGTGGACTTATAATCATACGCGTTCCTATAACTATACATCCGGAAACGGTTCGGCTGTCATAAGTCTGGATATAAAAAAGAGTTCATTTTCCTTTGTTAGTTACTCCGGTGATGAAACGGATATAATGAAAAGACTGTATGATATTGTATTCTAATTTAGCATTAAAGTATTTAGGGTGAGAGGCTAATTCGAAATGATAAGAAGGGATGAAACATGGTTTTACGCCTTGTCTTCACCTCTTTTTATAGTAATTCCGACAGCTGTGCTGAATTATGGACATTAAAGACTTTTTCCCTTCGATTAAAAATACTACTATTGAAAATGTATTCTTAAACATTGGTTACGCAACATCTGTAACAAGCTTATTATCTGAAATATGCTGTTTTAGAGGAGTGCTACCACAAGGTGCACATACAGCCCCAGCCCATATTTAATAAACATTATTTGTATTACGAATTGAAGCTTTTTCTAAAAGGATTAATACTACATATACTAGATATGCCGATGGCATTACTTTTTCATCAGATTACGATTTGAATTTTGCTATTTAGAAATTAAGCAAATTTTATTGAAATTTGGATTTGAATGCAATGAGTTAAAAACACACATAATGAATGGCAGTGAAAGGAAGATTGTCACTGGATTGCTCGTGAATGATAAGGTTAACATCTTAAAGAATTATAAAAGAAAACTTAAACAAGAAATTTACTGTTGTCAGAAATTTGGTGTAGCTGCACATTTAGAGAATATTAATAAGCTTGTAGATATTAAATAATCAGTAAATAAAAACAACAGTCTTTTTTAGAGAGGACAGTTAAAAAATCAAATATTGATAAAAGTAATAAATCACATCTTTAAAAATCCTGATATATATAATTACAATCATTACATGAAACGCCGTCCGGTAAAAAGGGTGGCGTTTAATCGTATAGGATTAGAAAACAGTAAGAGGCAGAACATGGGGAGATTATATAATTTTACTGATAAGTACAATATTAAAAGTATAAATGAAAGAAATGGATTTGATCATATTTCTGAATTATAGGTATATGGATGTTGACAGAACGCCAACTTATCTGTATAATGATTATATTGGCGATACGACAACCGATGATGGAGGTGATAATATGATTAGTAAAAATCCAAATGAATTGCACGGAAAAATATTTGAACTGAGAAAGCTTAATGGCTACACTCAACAGTATGTAGCTGATTATCTTGACATAGATAAATCAACCTATGCTCATTATGAAGCAGGAAGAAGAACGCCTGATGTTAAAAAGTTAAAAAAACTAGCAGAGCTATATAATTTAGAAGATGAGTTATTAGGTTCAACATTTCCTATTGAAGCGAGTGCAATTTATCCAATAGAAATGCTTGATAATTTACAAGAGGTTATCAATGAATGTAAGCCACATTCTGGTGATTATTATGCCGATAACATTGAATTTAAAAAATTGAGGGAGGCTTTAAAACCTATAATGCAAATCAGGGATGAAGCATTAGATCTTCCAGATATTAAAATTTGCGACTTACCATCGAATACCACAGTTAAGCGTGTATATTTAGATATGCGAGCAGAGTCATTGATTAAAAGATGTTTGGATAAGCAAAGTGAAGTAATGAACTGGAAATAAGTAAAATATAAGTGATGGATTCATAATGTTATTATGTTAGAAAAGTATTAGGTCATGTCAACAAGCATTAACGGGCCAAAATGCAGCTTGAAAGGCACAGAAGATTAATAATATGAATATATCAGATAAGAACAATGCCTGTAAGTGTAGATGCAGTTACGTTTTTTTGTTCTATGAATAATAATGGAACATCCATTTGCATGCGGCACAGATGTTTAAATGGTTTATTATTGATAAAGGATGGATAGGAGAGTAAATAATAAACTTTTAACAAGGCTGCAAGTCAGAAACGTTGAAAATATACCTTGCCGCCAAGGAATCATCAGTTCTACACGACATCATTTTTGTCTACCCTAGGCATACGGAGTGTGTTTGTTTGTTGGAACGTGGTAAAAGCGTTGAAAAATAAAGGATTTGGAAAGAGTTTGACATATCCGGAGTTTCGGAAACCCTTGAGGTGATAAAAAAGATGACTAAATGTGGTTCTGATTTAAGGCAAAAACCGCATAGAAATAAAACGGTTTTTGCGCCTTTAAAATAGGCGAAAATATAGGAAAGTATTTAAATTTTATAATAACATCATCGTACTGTGGAGAGGTTAAATCATGTACTATGATGTTTTTATTATTTTAGTATAAAATTAGCCTAAAATCACATTTCACGCAGCTGAGACAACATTTCATACAGAAAATATTGACAATATTTATTAAACAGATAGTATATGTATGGGATTAGCAAGAGAAATGTTTTATATGCAGAAAGAATTATAGTAATTAAATCTTAAAATGAGAATAGATACATTTATATTATTAAGTATGAGCTCTATTTTCATTACTTTTACAATTTACAAACAGGGGGTGTTGCGTATGATTGTAAGAAAAAGATTAATTGCTCAACTTTACGTATAACCAACAGCCATAAAGGAAAGCGATTCTTCAAATTATAAGGAGTAGATAAAAAGCCAATAATGTCCACTCTATCTAATAAAATATTTATACAATATGAAACCGTATAAATATGCAGTTAATCAAGGGTAATAGGTTACCTTAATCAACCTAAATCTATTATATAAGGAGCGTATGATTTTAACCATCATACAAAAGAAAAAGTATGAAAAAGAAAACATTATGTAAGCTTGCAAGTTTCTTGCTTTTATTTACAGTAGCAACATCGACAGCTACTGTTTTTGCAACAGATTCAGTAGATATTTCCCGTGATGTCAACTCTCAAAGGGGTACTGAGATATGTGGAGATAATGGGAAAAAAAGTGATGACGCAATTGATCTTCGGTATACCCAGCCATCCAATCAAAATCTAACTAGAGATCCGGGAGGTTCACTTCCTAAAAAAGAGATATGAAAGTTTCAGTGTGTACACAAGCCAAAGACAACTGGTGTGGAGCCGCAACAGCAAATCAGGTAATAACATACATAAATGGAAGCTCTCCGTCTCAAGAAAAAATAGCAGAGGCATTTGGAATTAAAAATAACAGCAACGGTACAGATTTGGCAACTATAAAAAGTTACATTAAGAAACAAACAGGAGCAGTATATGAGACATATTCCAATCCTAGCGAAGATTATCTGTTTGTGGCAATACCGTCAGCTGTGTTAGGAAAAAAACCTCCTATACTAAGAATGAAAGTCTTAACAGCATACGGATTTCCATACGACATAAAGTCCTCAGGGCATTTTATGAATGCAAGTGGTTATAGAGATTATGGCTCAGAGATTTTAGTAACTGACCCCGCTGTCGAAAATAAGGTTCCTAGCAATACTACTGGCAAATATTATGTTCCAGTAAAAACAATCTATAAGGGAACATCTAATCATTTTGCAAAAGAAATAGCTTTTTAATATAGGCATATAATAATGATGTAGATGCTTAGTTTTAGCATCTACATCACTTAGATTTTTGCGTTTAATTTTATGAGGGGGGCTTATGAAAATCAAAATAACTATTGCTATAATTATCATTTCAATTTTTTCGCTTACAAGCTGTTCAAATGAGAAACAATCAATTCTTATATTGTCAGAAATTCCTTCCAATGCGCAGATAATTTGTTACGATGATGAAAAAATATATTATTCTGTAAATGATAAAGAAGACGGCTATAGGAATTTAACCTTATTCCTTTATGATATACAAAAAAAAAGAAATTTCAAATTGGCTTATTTTTCCAATACAGATTACATTATAACTGATATAGTTCCTATAAAGAATGACATATATCTTATAAATAAAGATGATGAATCTGAGTATTCTATTTTAAAAATAAATACGCAAGATCAAAGTGTAAGGGCAATTTATAAATGGAGTGGTAATATTAGCTTTAACTATTTGTTTAATATAGACCAGAATCTGGTCTTAATGAATATTAATACGCTTGACGATGGCATTACAAATAGATACACAATAGACTTGATTGATATTAATACTCTACAAGCCAAGCAAATCGTAAAAAAAGAATGTAATAGGGCTGAAGGGATTGGCACTATTATATCTTCAATTTGTGTTGATAACAACTCTATTTATTCTTTTGAAAACGTGGAAGATAATGGTAAAACAGAATTTTATATCGTTCAATATGATATTGAGGGAAATGAGATAAATTCACATAAGCTTGACCTGAATGCTTTTTTGAAACCTGATGATTCGGGGATTTACTCCGATGCAGTGGTTGATATTTATATAAATGGTGATTATTATATTTTATCCACATTAAATCAAAGAAAGATAATATATAAAAAAGAGGATAACAAACTTGTAAAAATAAAGATTCCTTCCGAATTATATTCTAGATATCCATCAAGATATAGAATATTACCTTTTGCTGGGGAAACCAATGAAGCAGTTTATTTTGTTGATGCATTCAGCGATATAAAAGTTTTAATTGCATTTAATAAAGAAGGCAGGTTCTATTACGTGAAGCTCCCAATAGATACCAAAGATTACCCAATTATATATAGAAATTCAAAAGGAGATTTGTTAATTCAAAGTACTTCAGAATACTATTTGTTGCATCGTGACAATATGTGTTTTAAATCCCGAGTTTGACGCAACTATATTTGAAAAGAAATGGAAAGGTTAGATATCACATCGTCTCAACAGGAGGATATGAGGATATTTATGTTTTATAAGAATATAAAAATATAGGTAAAAACTTTCTAGATAGGGATTTTATAGATCCATTACAAGAGAAATACCTTCCACCAAGGAACCACTAGCTCTTTATGTCATCATTATTGCATGTTCACGGCATACGGAGTGTGTGGTTCTGTTAGAAAGATGATAAATGCTAGTAATATCAATGGATTAAGCCACTGGGTGTATAGATGACATTCAGTGGATTTTTGTATGTGGAAACATATCGACTGGTTCTATCGGTAATCTATTACTTGTTGTGTTAGATTACCGATAGATAATAAGAGTCAAGCTCCCTTATGGTATTTGTAATGCTGCTTTTTAATTCTTCTGGGGATATTGAAAGTATCTGTTTGCCATAAGAGACAAGGTAATTTGCAATGAAATCTTCTTCTCCTTGATTGTAATAACCGTTGATGTAAAATCGACTATCGATCATTTCTAGTTTCATTGACGGATAGTTTTCTTTATAAAACTTATCAACGCCTTTTTGTGTGATTTCCACCCTAAAATCAATTGCATCAGTACTTTTGAAGAACTCAAAACTTGACGTATCAAACTCTAATAAATTTTTGGCAATATAATGTGTGGATTCCATTATGGACGATATTTTATCGCAACGAAAGACAATCGGTTTCTCTGATTGAAAATTGAAAGCGGTTGTGTACCATTGGCCAAATGAAGAAGAAATATTGAAGAACTGTACATAAAATGTCTGAGTAGCAGAATTTTTGGTGTATTCAACTTCGCACACCTTGTTATCAATTGAAAATGCTAAGATATCTTTTAAGAATTTACTTTCATTAAAATGCTTGATGCCACCCATTTGTAGTATGCTTTCCATTTTCCGGAGCTGATTCTTTTTCACATCGGATAAGCACAATTCAAACTTATTTTTCAGCGCAGTTGTAGATAAGTGAAAAGGAGTCGTTTGATAATCATTAAGGGTTAGCATAGCAAAGTAGAGTGCATACATCTCGTCAATGGTGAAAACAATGGGTGACAACAATCGATTAGGGAGTATGCCATAATACCCGTTTCTACCTTGCTGTGAGTATATGGGCATTCCAATTGATTCAAGTGACTGTATATCTCGCAAAGCTGTACTTTTTGAGATTTGATATTTATTAATAACATCCTTTAGGTTGAATGAATTTTTACCATTCAAATAGATCATCAGATCATGTAAGCGTTCAGATTTTTTCATTTGCCCCTCTTTTTAAAATGATATATTTAATGGTATCACAATATGACACCATTTAAAAGTAAAATGAACATAAATAACACAAAGGAGTGAGATAAGGATGAATGTAGAAAAAGAATTTTATAGAATGATGGCCACACAGACGGAAATTGCTCTTGCAACATGTATAGCGAGCGTTCCAAATGTAAGAATTGTAAATTTTATATTTGATGAAGAAAAGAAATTGATTTACTTCTCGACATTTGGAGACAACGAAAAGGTTAAAGAATTTGAAACTAATAATGAAATTGCATTTACTACAATACCCCATATGGGTAATGAACATGTTCGAGCAAGAGGGGTGGTTAGAAAAAGCGAAAGGACAATTTTCCATCTAGCAGAAGTATTCAGCAAAAAAATAACAGGTTATGCTGATACAATTGAACAGGTAGGTGAGTATCTAGTTTTATATGAAATAAGTTTTACAAGCGCAAATGTGATACTGAATTTTGAAAGTGCAGATGTCATTGAATTGTAAACAAAGATGATGCTCTTTTGTTTCTAAAGGAGTGGCGACAGAGTTTCCAAAAGTGGATATTAATAATCCGTTTTCGAGAGAATTACCTTACGCCAAGGAACCAGTGGGTCCTCGCGACATCATTTTTGTCTACTCAAGGCATGTGGAGTCCATAGCCCTGTTGCATCGGAAAAACAGCTAAAAATGACTAAAAATAATATGCAATAAGTTAAGGATATGAGAGTAGATGCTTTCATGTCCTTTTTTCATACTCAGATTCGAGAACTTAATCATTATAGCAATAAGGGGAAACATAGATGAAAAAAATCCGCTATATTCCGGCAAAAACAATTGAACATAGCAAGCTTGGGGTAGCGGCTTATTGCAGAGTTAGCACTTCGGGACCATATGTCTGGATATCAGAATGATGCAACACACGGGCAGATAAAAGAACGTGTGTTGGAATAGACCGGATTGAAAATGTATTCCCTCTTTATTGCCCAGATTAAGCAGAAACACGGGATTATTGAGCCAGTGAATTACAATAAACCAAAGTCTGAAAATGCCAAACAGCCGAAATGCTCACCTGAAAAGGAACGGGCAATCACGGAAGCATTGAAGTTTTTGGTATGATATGAGATCCACTGTGGCATAGGAGGAAGTTGGCAATACATATATCAGTGGTCAGAGCTGGATTATTTGATTTATAATGCCCCGTTGGCTTACGCAGACCAAATTTTGAACGGAGATCCAGAGACGTATTTCAAAACTGTAACGGAATTTACAGATTTAGACTAAACAACAGCCACGGTTGCTGCACTGAAAACAGAGTAGTAGTCGTGGCACTGCTTTTGCTTAAAGTCTTTCCCCCTGAACGTAAAAATAACGCAGCCGAAGCTGCGTTAGAAATATGAATTAGCATCAGAATCTTAGTGACAAGCAAGTGAGGCTGCCGTCAATTTTCTTGAACTCACTTGTATCAACTAGCCTTACAGGGTAGCCTAGGTCCTCGATGATTTTAAGAGTCTTAGGATATCCTTCAGGAACAAGCACTGTACCGTTAATGTACAGACTGTTGATTGCGTAAAGTTCGTCAGGGGCTACAACGAAGCGGTTAAAGTCTTTAAAAGCTTCTAGCTTGTCAACGGTTTCTGTAACAAGCATATTGTTGTTTTCAAGGTAGATTGCGAAATCCTTTAGATGAAGGCCTTCTGTTACAGGTACTGTGGATGAAGTGTAGCCAAACCTTGTAACTATTTCGTTGAACTGGCGGGCGCCTTCTGCGTTTGTTCTGTCGCTCTGACCAATGTAGAAGTGATCTCCTACACGCATTACATCACCGCCTTCCATTGTTCCTGGAGCTTCGATGTGAAAAATCTGGTCATCAGAGTAGAACTTACGAATAGCTGGAAGGATTTCTTCCTTTTCGCCATTGCGGGAGTCCCTTGCAGGGTTTGTGATCACTGCACAACGCTCCATAACAACGGCTGGGTCTTCTGTAAAACATGAGTCAGGGTAACGCTCATCTGCTTCTAAATCTAGAACTTCTAATCCTAGAGATTCAAGAATCTCAACGTATTTATCATGCTGTCTGGCGGACAATTCATAGTCTGGCTTTTCGCCTGCTACTACGAATTGAGCTGTAGATATTCCGTCGATTAATGCTTTGCAAGGTTTCTTGGTAATGGCTTTTGTAAACATATTTATACCTCCGTAAGATTAAATTGATTTTTTCTATACTCTAAGTATATAATACAAATAAAGATTCGTAAACGGCAAGTATGTCATGGTTTTCATGAGTATTAATCATACAATGATCAAGGAGGTAAAACATGAGTCTCTCACAATACGAGGCATTTATCAAAGCTGTCGAGACTGGAACAATGACTCAGGCAGCGGAGGAGCTTGGCTACACACAATCAGGGCTTACTAGAGCATTAAATACATTAGAGGAGCAATGGAATGTAAAACTATTAACTAGAGGGCGAAACGGAGTACAACTTACTATAGAAGGGCAACTGCTGTTGCCATATATAAGAACGGTCCTTCATGACCAACGTAGACTTTCAGAGCGAATCGGAGAGATCAATGGCCTTCGTGAAGGTCTTATTAGAATTGGAACATTTAACAGTGTCTCTGCACAGTGGCTCCCTGGGATGATAAAGAGATTTCAACATGATTACCCTGGAATCAGATTCGAGCTGCTGCACGGAACAGATACTCAGATTGTCAGTTGGATAGCTGATGGACGAGTGGATGTAGGTTTTGTTGCATACCCAACTTTACCGGAACTTGAGTCCGAATTCCTGCACCGTGACCCCATCGTAGGCATTTTTTCTGAAGATGATCCCTATTCCAGAATGGAAAAACTCAACATTTCCGAGCTGCCAAATCTGCCGTACATTGCGCTCAATGAGGGGGTGGAGGATGAGATTACAGCTATTCTGGACAAAAATAGGATTACCCTAGACGCACGTTTCGTAGAAAGCGACGATCACGCCGTAATCGCTATGGTAGAGAAAGGGCTGGGCATTAGTCTTATGTCTGTAATGATGATACAGGGTTTTGACCGACGAATTGTGGCGATTCCTCTGGACCCTCAGGGCTACCGGGACCTTGGAATCGCTTGCCGCAGCCTTAACCTTCTGTCTGGTGCAGCATCAAGGTTTTACGAGTATGCTCGTCGCTGGATAGCTGAGGAGTACAAGCCTATTGAACTATGACATATTTCCAAGAGACTATGCATCCACAAAATAGCATCGACACTTTCCGTCAAGGAACCAGTAGGTCCTCGCCACATCATTTTTGTCTACTCAAAGCACATCGAAACTTGTATACTTATGTGGAAAAAATGAGAAGGTATGGATAGCTTAACTCTCTGCAATAAAAATAGCTTAAGAAAGGAGAAATTAGATGGATAATGTAAAAGATCGGTTTGATAGTGCAAGTAAAGAGCCATTGGTGGGCAAAGTCTTCAAACTATTGTTATTGGTGATTTAATGTTTTTTGATAATCCAGATAAGTATAAGGAAGAATACAACACGATTGGTTATGGACCAGGAAGTGACCAGCCATCGACGGTTCAAGAGTTAGTTAACTGTTTTCCACAATCGAATTTTAGTATCGAAGTACATCAATTACATCCTCTTGTGGGTGTTTTAGTAGCAAATAAAAAATATATTGGAGAGTATCCTAAATTTCGTGCCAAGCATAATGTTTGCTCAGACTGATTTTGAAGATGCCCAGTTTTTTACAAACCCAGCAGGGGTAAGATTGTGTAAAGAAATTGAAATACGATCGTTTTTTCCTTTTCCTGAATCAACTGTAAGTTTTTATTGACAATATTATTTGTGTAGGTTTATAATTTTAGTGAATAATGTAAAAATTTGATAAACATGTAATAATATACACATTTTTTACGTAACAATATATGCCCAATTGTTTATTGAAATACTAGAAAAAAGTTGATTTTTGGCTTTTTTCTAAGTTGTAAATTGATAGGGGGATATTTTTATGAAAAATCTGTCGGAAATTTTATTTCAGGGAAAAGAAAGGGATGTAATGCTTATACAACCACACTTCCTGCTCCGCGTCTTATCTCAAAACCAAAATAAGATAGTTATTGAGTATTGGAATTCATTAAATAACCAAGAACCTATGGGTGATTTTGTGAATGAACCTAATCATGGCTTGTATAGTCTTGCAGCATCCGTTTTGCAAAGCGGATACACAGTAGAAGTCTTAGATTTCCATACTCTTGATATGGTTTTAAGAGATAAAGAAAACCGAATGATCGAGTATAGCGATATTGAAGAATCTATTATAAAAAATAAATCAAAGATTTACGGCATATCTTGTATAACAGTAACTGTTGATGCTACCCTGAAAATAGCCGAAATGATAAAGAAATATCATCCCGATTCATTGGTTGTGGTTGGGGGTATTCACCCAACTATTAATAGCCAAGAGATGTTAAAAAATAGAAATATTGATATTGTAATAAAAGGAGAGGGCAACATCGCCATTGTGGAACTAATTAATTGTACTAAAGATTCTAGCGACTTTGATGATATAAAAGGAATATGCTATAAAGATAAGAATGGAAATTATGTTGAAACACATAAAAGGAGTTGTCATGATATCGATCTTGATGAACTTCCTTATCCGGCATATGATTTATGTAGTTATGAGTCATTACCATTAATGCCAAGGGTTTTTTCAAGTAAAGGATGTCCAAACGGCTGTGCATTTTGCACTTGCGATTCGTATTTTAAAACATCCTATGATGATTATAAGATACAATTTAGAGATCCGGTCAAAGTAGTTGATGAAATTGAGCATTTACATAAAAAATATAATATCGATTTTTTTGATTTTGGCGACTTAACATTTATGGTCGATAAAAAAAGAGCTCACCAATTATGTAACTTACTGATAGAGCGAAAATTAAATCATCTTCGCTGGTGGTGCCAAACTACTGTCGGTAGACTCGACGCGGAGGATCTTGCTCTTATGAGAAAAGCGGGTTGTGCTCAGATAAGCATGGGAATAGAAAATAGCTCGCAGGAAGTTTTGGATGTAATGGATAAACCTGTGGATTTCGAAAAAGCCATTAACCAATGCAAGTTGATTCGCGATGCCGATATACAGCCGGTTGGATATTGGTTATTTGGGCTAGGTGATGAGACATTTGAGGGAGCTAATAGACTTATACAAACCATATGTTATTTCATAGAAAATGAACTTAATGAAATAACGCATATTGGTATTCCGGTACCGTATCCAGGTTCGCCACTTTATAAATCACCTGAAAAATTTGGGTATACAATCATTAATCACGATTTTAGTAACTATTGGATGAATTCTGATCCTCTGGGATATGGTACGCCCAATTTTAGAACCACAAATCTATCTGAGGATCATATATATGCACTTTGGCAGTATGCTTTAATGGCCGCCACTGAAAAATATAAAGAAAGAAATCGGAGGAGAATGGCTAATAAATTGAATACATTAAATCATGGGGGGAAAAGCAGATGATATTTCTCATGCCTTTTATAAGCATATTTATCGGCTTATCAGTAGGTTTAAAAATAAAAAGTAGAAAATTTCTAAAAATCGTAGACATCATTAGCAATATAGTTTTAATTATCTTAATGATAACCATAGGGTCGAATATCGGCGTTAACGATTCGCTTATGAAAAGCTTAGGTCAAATCGGAATCAATTGCTTTTTAATCAGCACTTTCGCGATAGGTTTAAGTATCATCGTTACCTTTTCCTTTGAGAAGTCCATGAAGCTGCTGGACAACATTAACATTAAAACCGATGATATCCAAGTGGACATATTAGAAGATACGCCTTCCGAAAACGCAAGCTATAAATCACCTTTGATATGGAGCATGCCTTTGGGTATCGTTTCCGGGATAGCGTTTGGACGCTTTCTTCTCCCGGTGGAGTTGGCTTTTCTGCTTGATTATGTTATCAGGATATGCTTAATTATTATTTACATAGGCGTAGGGATTTCTTTGGGAAACAACAGCGACACCTTGAAATATATGAAGCAATTGGGATGGAGAATCCTGCTGGTTCCAGTCGCAATTCTATTTGGAAGTATTTTAGGCGGGGTTATTTCAGGCTTTGTTCTTGGCTTACCTTTAAAAATAACCTTAATCTCTTCTGCAGGAATGAGTTATTACAGCGTTACCGGAGCATATATGAGCAGTGCCTACGGGGTGGGGGTCGGTACATACGGCTTTGTCGTAAATGTCATCAGAGAATTTTTGACTGTCCTATGTTTGCCGCTCATAATAAGGATAAGTCCAGGCAGCGCAATTGCATCCGGTGGTGCGGGAGATATGGACACCATGCTTTTACCTATACAGAAATTTGTAGGCAGAGATTTAGGGCTGGTTACTTTGTTTAATGGAACCGTGCTGACGATGATTGTACCATTTCTTCTGCCAATTTTATCAGGACTGCTGTCACTTTTTAATCTTCGTTGATATGAAACGAATTCAGATTAAGGATCGCAGGCGATAGTATAATGGTCTAAGAAAACTCGACAAAAAATGGTCTGAAAATAATGAACGTAAGGATGAAAAATTCAGGCTAGAACTATGATAAAAGTGAGTGATGTATTTGCCGCCAAGGCCCCATCAGCTTTAGACGGCATCTATTTTGTAGCAACAAGGCATACGGAGGTAGTTTGTTTGCTGGAGAAATGTGATCAAAAAATAGAATAAGAAAGAATGACAGTATGTTGTGGTTTTAAAGTGAATTTGGGGCAAAAATCGGATAAAAATAACGAGTTTTGCCCTTTTAAAATGGGAGGAAATATAGATGATGTAGGATGTGAATGAGAAAATGAAGTGAAATTTTGTGGAGCTTATATAGGCGTATAAGTTTATCTTAAATTAAATACGAAAACTTCCAACTTGTGTTATGTTTAATTCACCACAAATCAAAACATCACAAAGAGGATAGTCCAGATTCATTACTGGACTCTACAGAATTCTTATTCGTGATTCACTGATGACAAAAAAGCCTGCTAACCCCAAAAAATTAGGTTGACAGAATAGGTTTATTGGGATAAACTTATCACAAGGTTTATCGAAGTAAACCTTGTGATGCTTTGTATACAAAATAACATCAATAGAAGGGAATAAAAAATGTCAGATTATAAATTATTTGAATCCGAGTACAAATTTATGGAACTGATTTGGACACATGCCCCTATCAATTCTACAGAGCTTGTTAAACTATGCACAGAAGAATTAGGCTGGAAAAAATCAACGACTTATACGGTACTTCGTAAACTGTGTGAACGTGGGATCACAAAGAATGTAGATGCCATGGTTACTTATATCGTACCGAGAGAAGAAATCCAAAGGCAAGAGAGTAAGGCGTTTCTTGATAAAACATTCAATGGTTCTCTTCCTTTGTTTTTAGCGAGCTTTTTGAAGAAGGAAACATTATCCAAGCAAGAGTTAAAGGAGTTAAAACGAATTATTGATGAAAGCACAAATGAAGCAGAGGATTAGATTCCTTTTCATTTCAATTGTGCTGTCTACATTGGTGGAATGGAGATTAGAATGATAAATGTTTTTATGACTGTTATTAATATGAGTATTACTGCTACCTTTGCAGCATTAATTATTTTTGTTTTCCGTGGTTTATTTGGAAAAAAGATGCCTAAGATATTTTCTTACGTTCTTTGGAGCATTGTCTTGCTTCGATTAGTTTTTCCTTTTTCCTTTTCCTCCGTTTTCAGTATTTTAGATAAGATCAATCCCAATGTGGGACAGTATGGGGAGACTTTGAGCCAAACCTATATGCCTGATTTTAATACATTGATGCAGCAAGGGCCAGAAGAATCAGATATGATAGGAACTACTTTGGCAAATGCGGGTAGTGGGGCCGCAAGTGCACCCATGGACTTCATCCAAGGGAATTCTATTTTAATGGGATGTGCAGCCATTTGGGGCATTGGAATAGCGGCATTGCTCATGTATAGTTTGATTTCCTATTTAAAAATAGCTAGAAGGGTGAGTACCGCTACTCGATTGAAAAAGCAAGATTTTATAGGGTGTTGTAGTGAAATTGTTAAATTACGGTATCCCTTTGAAGCTTATATATCGGATCAAGTAGAAAGTCCGTTTGTGTGTGGCATACGAAAGCCTAAGATTATTTTGCCAAGTTTCCTCTTTCTAAATGAAGACTATGAAAAAGAGGTACAACATATTTTACTGCACGAAATGGTACATATTAAACGGTTTGATTATATGTTAAAACTCATCGCTTATATGGCTTTGATCCTTCATTGGTTTAATCCAGTTATGTGGATTTGGTTTTATCTGGCTAGTAAGGACATGGAACTATCCTGTGATGAAAAAGTGTTACAATTATCAACGATGGACCAAAGAGAGAGCTACGCAAATACCTTACTAGGAATTTCAATAAAACAAAATAATTTATTTACAGAGGAATTAATTGGGTTTGGAGAAAGTAATATTGGGGAAAGGGTGAAAAATATAATGAAATATAAAAAACCGACAAAAGGGTCATTGTAGTATCGACACTTATATGCGTTATCTTTGGAGTTCTACTGTTATCCAATCCACTAGACGGTAGGGCCTATATGAATGAGCCGATTAATGTATTATTCATAGGTGCTTGCGAGACAGGAACGAACACAAGCACTCCTGTAGATTCCTTTATTTTGATGGGATATGAGCAAAGTACAGGCAATTTAAATGTAGTAATGATTCCGAGAGATACTTTGTGTAAGGGGATGATGGTAGGAATACAAAACTAAGTCTATACGCTACCTCCCATTCTCCTGAGCAGGTGGTTCAAAAAGTGAATAATCTGTTAGGGGTTAACATTTCAAAATATGTAAAGATGGATACTGCTGTCTTGAGAGATTTTATTGATGCAATCGGAGGAATAAGCTATGATGTCCCGCAGGATATGTATTATGATGATCCAATGCAAGGATTACACATTGCACTAAAAAAGGGACCACAGATTTTAGATGGAAAACAGGTAGAAATGCTTGTACGTTTTAGAAAAGGATATCCTGAGGGGGATCTTGCTCGAATAGACGTACAAAAGGATGTACTTGCGGCAATTCTAACTCAGAAAAGTGAGACTGATATCTTTAAAAATATAGGACACCTTTATGAATTAACATCAAAAAACATTGAAACGAATATCGATAAAAAGAGATAAAAAAGTATGCTGCTGTCGTAAGAAACCATTCCATCAAAAAGGAAAATATCGAAGAAATCAACTTACCGTATTCTTTACCATTTGAGGATGGTATTAGTTATGTAAAAATTAATGAAGAAAAAGTCCAACAATTATTAAAAGATAAATTTTAGCCTTGCAGTATAATAGATATAGTATAAAATGAACATGCCGTGATAAGTGGGAACAAGGAACGAGTAGGTTCATACGACATCATTTTTGTCTACTCAAGGCATACGGAGTGTGTTTGTTTGCTGGAGAAGAAAAGTGCCAAATGAAGGAAAATAGAAAATGACCATTGACCATAATGTGTTGTGGTTTTAGAGCAATTTTGAGGCTTGAAAATGGGTAAAAAAGTGCTGTTTTTCTTATTTTACAGTAATAAAGAGACTGTGAAAAAAAGTCTGTAAATAGCAAAATCTAGTAGCCTTCTATGGTAAAATTTAGTTATCATAGAAGGTTATTTCAAAGAGAAAAGAAAATAATCCTATGGATTTCATTTAATACGGCAGCAAGAATACCTTCTTCAAAGGGTGCCCTTGACATGCCCAGGCTGATTTTATATATTATTATCGTAATTGGGTGCCCATAGAAAGTAAACCAAAACTTACCCATAGAAAACTAATTTACAGAGTTTATTTCACACACTCGTAGTAAATCTTTTTTATTGTAAATTTGTTACAGTAATAAATTCTACTGTAAGGTTTTTTAAGGTATAAAAGAAAAAAGGAGTTAAAATTTACAATGTTATTAATAATAAATCTATTAATTATTTTATGTA
Source organism: Aminipila terrae (assembly GCF_010120715.1). Lineage (NCBI taxonomy): Bacteria > Bacillati > Bacillota > Clostridia > Peptostreptococcales > Anaerovoracaceae > Aminipila > Aminipila terrae. Next base: position 74,282 of record NZ_CP047591.1, on the reverse strand, counting down.
TATTTGTAACTGTTTTAATTGTGGGTATCATATATTTTGTTTTAAAAATAATGACCAAGAACAAACCCAAAAGAGCCACTATTCTAAAAATCATACTATTTACAATTTTAATTTTTATAATGGTAGTGGTGTATAGTTTTGAAAATATTGACCCCTGTGCTTTGTTAGCTAGTAAGAAGTGTGACTTTGAAGATTTTAAAAATTCTACTGAAGTTCTTACATGGATTGATAAGTGTAAAAAAGAACCTACAAAGGTATATGCATTATGTTATAGGAAAAGTCTTTATACTACGAATTTTCTTATTTATAGACCATCAATAGGCATGGACTCATCTCTAAAACTTCATGCTCCTCGTTGGTATGGTGGAGGATATTTGGAAATGAGATTTAGAGAAGAAGATACTTTAGATAAATCTAACAGAAATTATGAATTAATCAACGTTAATTATTCCTCATCAAGAAAAAACGCTGGGCTAAAAGTGTTTATTAACAACAGAATTGTTGATTGTGAAATTACTGAAATAAAATTTCTGCCTATTTGTCATTCTTGGGGATATATTGAATAAAATTTTTTGTTTATTTTATAAGTTACCTTTTATTCTTTTTGGGCGATTGTCTAAGTGCATATGCTATACGACTGGATTAATTGTTTTTTATAGAGGCTTTTATTTACTCTTAAAAGATAAATAATTCTTTAGTATTACAAAAAACAGTACAATAAAATAATATTAAAGTTAAAATTTAAAAGAGAACATATAATTTGCTTTGGCAAATTATATGTGTGCCCTAGCGGCCAGCGTAAAAATAGCTTCAGATTTAGAAGCTATTTATATTTCGCTGCAGCTAAATATAAAATGTATTTTCTTACCCATCAGCACCAAATGAACTTACTCATTACACTTAATAATAATATATTTATTATTATATACTCCTACCGGTAATGCCTTATTTTTTTTATCCGAAAAGGATTGAATTTACTTTATCTAAAAATAGCATGTAAGTATGTAATTTAAACATGAGTACTGCTCTATTTCATTACGCCCTATCCTCTAGGTTAATAAGTGTAACTTTTACCCAAGTATTTTGTATTTTGGTTACACCCTATAAACAGGATTTAAAGCCGAACTCACACAAATCCGGCTATAGTATCAGGGGCAACGCCCCAAAAAGCGTCACAGACCACAGGACTTTACGAAGTAAAGTATCCTGTGTTAAAGCCTTAGATATTAAAGAAATCCAGTCAATACAACCCCAAAAGGGATTGGCGGTGGTTTAAAAGATGTAAGTATGGAGGATTTTCAGTCATTAAAACAAATGGCTATAGATTACATTTTCACTAAAAGAGACTTGGATTCCTTACAAGAAGAACACGAAAAAGTAAAAATAGTGCTAGAGTTTCTTTGGATACATATTCTAGGATAAATTTTTTGGAAAAATAAACTAAAAGTTAGCACAAAATTTGAAAGCCAACAAAGTAGCTGGTTGCTTTTTTAGCTCTTTGAACATAGCGTCTAAACTGCTTTCATGACTTCGTAATAACCGAGAAGTCTTTATTTTTCCAATAATTGTCGTCCATATGGAGAGAGTTTTTAGCATCACTTGCCTGACCATTCTAGGAATGTTTCATCGTTTTGGAATGCCATTAACATTCAAGTTCAGCCTTCTGCACTGTTTAAATCTCTGCCCTTTCATTCGCGCCATGATGTCTCCTAAATTAAATCCAAAAGTATTAAGTTGTGCAGTATCATTGCAAGATTTATCATATGACATTTAACATTATATAAAGCAATACACTGAATTTGAAAAAATGGTAATAGATGCACAATGTGATGAATCAGCGTATAATGTTTAATAGACAAGAGGGATAGTATTTGGTATACTTTTAGTACTTTATGGTTTTTGATAGAAAATCACAACTTTTTAATAGGAGAACTTGGAAATGACGGAATTTGATATACGCCAATGTGTTAATTACATCACGTTAAATAATTCAAAGAAATTAAGTGAGGTCTTTGGAAAGTGGCTAGATGGCTCTGGTATTACGAGGATACAGTGGATTGCACTCTTCTTTTTAAAAACCAACGGTAAACTCTCTCAAAGAGAACTTTCACAGGCAATGGAGATTAATGATTCCAGCGCTTTAAGGTTGGTTGACCGATTGGAAAGAGATGGTTTTGTAACCCGTACGAGAAGTAAGGAAGATCGAAGGGTCATTCATTTGGATTTGACACAGAGAGGTTCTGACCTCATGGATAAATTATTGCCAATTGGTGAGCAGTTTAATCAAGTCCTCATTCAAGGGATACCACAAGAAGAAATTGAAATTTTTCTCAACGTTCAAGCAAAGATGTATAAAAATATCATAAATGACGAAAGATCTCAGATATAACTCTGAGATTTTTATTTTTGTATAAAAATCTTATTGATTAAAAAAAAGCTATTTGCTATAATAATAATTGCATATGCAAATTTTAGTATGACAAATAAAAATGGAGGTTATCTTATGTACAATGTAAGAGAAATGTTGAATGGTTTTGTAGGTGGTTTAGAGAACTTGGCGACAACAAATGGTGAAGCTGTAGGCGCATTTATGGGTTTACTTGGTGCAACATATGAGCCAGGTGCAGTAGATATTAAGACAAAGGAACTTATCAGTGTTGCTATCGGATGTTACAACAGATGTGAATATTGTATCGTATACCATTCATATAAAGCTTTAGAAGCTGGTGCTACTAAAGAAGAAATCATTGAAGCTGCAATGGTTTCGGTAGCATTTGGTGGTGGCCCTTCAATGGCGTATTCTGTAACGTTATTAAAAGAGTGTTTAGAAGAATTTGCAAATGATTTTACAGCGTGAATAAGGTGATGAAATGAAAGATATTATAATTGACAAGATATCTGGTCATGATCAAGAAGCGAAAGTTGGACAAGTTAAAGTAGCCGTTGGCGATGAAGTTCAAGAAGGAGATATCCTACTTACGCTTGAATCAGGCAAGGGTACTGTTAAAATTTTAGCCAGCGTTCCCGGTCTGATTCAGTCTTTAGATGTTCGAGATGGCGATGTCGTAAAGAAAAATCAGAAAGTTGGTGTCATCAAAGTCGCTGCGGGTTATCAATGCGAGAAAAATGAGCCACCAAAGAAAAAGGGCTACAGTTTTGGAATCAGTACCCCGATGAAGGAAGACATTCACTGTGATGTCTTAATCGTTGGGGGCGGTCCTGGAGGTTACGTAGCAGCCATTAGAGCATCTCAACTTGGCAAGAAAACGGTTTTGGTTGAGAAAGATGCCCTCGGAGGTACGTGTCTTAACTACGGTTGCATTCCAACAAAAGCCTTAGCGCACAGTGTCGAAGTTCTAGAGGAGATGAAGAGTGCTTCTAAACTGGGCTTTCAAGTGGATAACATCCAAATAGATTTTCAAAAAACCATGGCCAATAAGGATAAGGTTATCCAAACCTTGCTCGGTGGTATTGGGGGATTGATGAATAGCCATCAAATTCGAGTAATCGATGGTGAAGCTGTTGCAATAGATGCTCAAACCATTGGCGTTAAGACTAAGAAGATCGATGCGACGATTAAATTTGAAAAATTGATAATTGCCGTGGGATCTAGTGCCTTTAAATTGCCGATTGAAGGAAGTGACTTGTGTGATATTCTCACCAGTACAGAAGTACTGGCGCTTAAAGAATTACCAAAATCATTAACCATTATCGGTGGCGGTGTCATCGGTATGGAAATCGCGTTTATATACAATGCACTAGGGAGTGATGTCAGTGTCGTGGAGTTCTTGCCTAGAGTGATGAGCATGTTAGACCCTGATGTCAGTGATGTGGTATACCAATCAGCCATTGAAAGAGGCATTAAAATCTATGAAAGTGCAAAGGCGACAAGCATTCGTGAGACGCTGGGTCAGACCTTTGTAACGGAAATAGAAGTAGAGGGCCAAGCGCATCTCATCAGTAGCGACAAAGTTCTTATGGCGGTTGGTCGTAGAGCGAACTTAGATGCCCTTGATCTTGCAAAATTGGAAGTTAAACTTAATAAGCGTTCAAATGGTATTGCTGTTAATGAACACATGCAGACCAGCAATGAGAACATCTATGCAATCGGAGATGTAACCAATATCATTCAATTGGCACATGTGGCTTCTCATCAGGGGATGATAGCAGCTGAACATATCGCAGGACAAGATAGCAAAATGCATTACGATTTAGTGCCTTCAACCATTTTTACAATGCCAGAAGTTGGCACAGTTGGGCTCAATGAGGTAACAGCTCAAGCAGAAGGTTACTCAATCAAAGTGGTTAAATTTCCATTTATGGCATGTGGTAAAGCAGTTGCAATGCATGCTACAGAGGGCTTTGTGAAGCTTATTGTCGATACGGAGAACCAAGTACTCTTGGGTGGAGCAATTGTCGGAGCACACGGTACAGATTTGATTGCGACGATCAGTGAACTCATTAGAAGTAAAACAAAAGTATCGGATGCCCTTGAAGCCATTTATGCACATCCAACCTTAGGAGAAACCATTCATGAGGCTTTATTGATGGCAAATGGAAGAGGAATTCACTTTGGATAAATTCAAAAAACATACATTGGTAATAGGTAGAAAAGCAGATGCCATTGATAATCTTTCGATTGAAAACTACCTTATGAAACGATGTGAACCCTATGAAATCATACTCTTCTTATGGCAGAGTCATCACACCGTGGTTATAGGGTGTCACCAAAACCCCTATAAAGAATGCAACCTACCCCTTATGGAAAAAGACCAAGTTCAATTGGTTAGACGTAAATCGGGTGGTGGTGCAGTGTATCATGACCTTGGAAATTTGAATTTCTCATTTATAACGCATTTAGATCAAGCGGATGTTCAAAGAAATTATCAATTGGTTATTAAGGCGTTAAAGGCTTTTGGCATTGATAGTACACTAAGTGGTCGCAATGATTTGACGGTCTCGGGCAGTAAATTCTCTGGAAATGCTTTTCTAGAAGAATATGGTGTTCACTGTCATCATGGCACTTTACTGATTGAATCCTCTTTAGAGCTATTGTCAAAGTATTTGACGCCATCTAAACTAAAAATTGAATCCAAGGGCATCGACTCTGTGAGATCGAGGGTTGTCAATTTGAGCACGCTTTCAGAAAAGTGTACTGTATCAGAGGTGAAGCACCAATTGATAGAAACGTTTAAGTCAGCGTTTGACGGCGTTTTCCATGAAGAAGGAACGATCTTGCCAGAATGTTATGAAGCGTATAAATTTCATTATAATCAGTGGTCGTGGCAAATAGGGAGTATTCCTCAGTTTAATATTGAATTCGAATCCCGTTTAAGCTGGGGGAGTATCATGGTTCAGCTGGAAGTGCAAAAGGGTATTGTCGAAAACTGCCATTTGTCTACGGACGCGCTAAATGATGAAAACTTTCAACAATTAGGTGAGGCTTTCATAGGTAAAAGATATCAGAAAGAAGCCATTTATCAGTGTATTCATCAATGGATTTCCGAAGAGACCATCAGAAGAGATCTTATTGAGATGATAATAATTTAACCAAAATAGAGCTGTGCACTAAATAATGATTTAGTGCACAGTTTTTTTTGCAACAAACAAATCCCAAACTGGAGAGTAAGGGATTTATTGGGCAGGATTAATTGAAGCTGGATGTCATGCAATTATGTTTGATACGCTTTATGCTTCAAGAACTATTATGAGCGCAAAGATGTGGGATGCCAATGAAGGCATTTATATTGAAGAACTCGCGGATTTTATAAGAGAAAAAGGCGCTATGGTTGTTACTAAATAAAATCTTTCTATCCAGGATCTTTCAATTTTAGCATAAGTTATAAAATTTATGGCTAAAGTTACTTCCAACCTGATAGCAAACTTTTGTCGTTTGCAATAGCAGAGACTACTTCCTCCCCAGATTTGAAATCGTCAAAGGTTCCTTTGTTAATTTCGTCGATGGCTTTACTTAAAAGTTTTTCATAATATCCTTCAGGGGTTAAATCGGTTGTGGATTGGATAAAATCCTCTTGGGATTCAGTAGAGGCTAGTCGTGCATACTCGTCTTTTATTTGGTCTATGAGTTTATCACGGTTCATATAATTTACTCCTTTTCATAAAAAGTGTTGTTCTCTTGCGAATGGGGTTTTTGATCAATTAATACTTAATATTAATAGAGTTATTATTTGCTGATGAAAGAATTATATTCAGATTTGTATTAGACATGACTTGATTTGGAGTATGGAGGCTTACTCAATGCCTAGAGTGTAATTTGGAATTTGTTGTAAAAGTCTTCTTAAAGGAGTAAAATTAAAATGTTGTTTTAGACTGTTATTCCTGTAGGAGATGAGTGTTCTTTAATGATTATAAAGATATTTAAAATATTGAGCTAAGGGGGATCAAATTATGGCAAAAAACGATAATATGCTGGCAATTTTATGGATGCTTAATTCAGGAAGAAAAATAACTGCAAAGCAAATAGCTGAGAAATTGGAGATAAATATACGAACCGTTTACCGTTACATTGATTCTCTATGTGCTAGTGGAGTACCGATTATATCGGACTCAGGTCAAAACGGTGGATATAGCTTGATGAACAATTTTATCCAGGCACCATTGTTTTTTGATATGGAAGAACAAAAAACACTTCTTCATGCTGCAGTATTTGCAAAAGAAGCAGGATACCCCTTTAATGAGGCTTTAAGCAGAGCAACCGAAAAATTGAAATTGTATTCAAATCAAGAACAAGAAAGCATTCTCAATCGTCATTTAGTCGGTTTTGAAGTGATAAACCGAGATATTGCCCCTGCTGTAAAGATGGTGTTGGAGAGATTAGAGCAATCTGTAGCAAATGAATACTCTGTAGAAATCGAATACTGTTCAATACATGAAGAAGAGCCACGTCCAAGGGTGATTGACCCATATGGAATAATTTATTGGAATAATAAATGGTATACAATTGGATTATGCCATTTGCGTAATGAAATTCGTAGCTTTCGAGTTGAACGAATTGTTCAGATAAAACAAACGCAAATGATGTTTAAACGACCGGAAGCCTTCTCAGCCAAGGAATATTTTTTACAAAATCTTTTGCCTGATTTAGCCGATGAGAATGGTCTGGTTTCATTAATTATAAAAGGGCGGGCAGAGGCCCTGGACGATTTATGCATTCATTGGTTTTTAGGGCATCATCTAAAAGAGAGGACTTCAAACCAAGCTGTCTTTTTAGTTGAAGATAGAGTACTGCATACCTATGTACCTTATTTTCTTCTTTCTTACGGAAAGGCTATCCAGGTAATGGAACCTCAGAGTTTTAAGCAAAAACTTGTTTTTGTGGCATCGGAGTTAATGGAATATTATCAAATATAACAGCTTCACTGACAGTAGATGTCAGTGAAGCTGTTATATTATGGCGATAAACATAAACCATTAACAAATGTTGTTTGTGATTTATGGATGTCGAAGGAGGAATTTGGAATGAATAGTACGGTATATCTTTATGTATTTGATACGATGGCAGATTGGGAAATAGGCTATTTAACTGCTGAACTTAATTCAGGAAGATATTTTAAGAAGGGGATATCCAAATCAAATATAGTTACCATAGGAGTTACAAAGACTCCTATTACTACAATGGGAGGTCTGAAGATATTACCTGATATTAAACTAGAAGAGTGTAATATTAAAAATACAGATGCTTTGATTTTACCGGGTGGCGATACATGGATGGAATCAATCCATGAACCAATAATAAATAAAGCAGAGCAGTGTATAAAGGAGAACATTGTTGTAGCAGCCATATGTGGTGCTACAATAGGGCTTGCTCAAAGTGGGTTGTTGGATACAAGATGGCATACAAGCAACGATTTGGGTTACCTCAAAATGGTGTGTTCCCATTATAAAGGTGAAAAGTATTACAAAAATGAGCTGGCTGTTACGGATGGAAAATTAATTACTGCTTCTGGAATAGCTTCGTTGGAATTTTCTGTACATGTCTTGCAAGCTTTGAATGTGTTTTCTACAAATACATTAGATGCCTGGTATAATCTTTATAGGACTCATGAATCCGAATATTTTTATGAGTTGATGAATTCAATCCAATAATGTTGAACCAGAGGGTTGACTCTCACCTTAGTTCATGGTTTAAATTATGAACCATAATTAAGGAAAAGGAGTTGCGTAATGAATAGTAAATCAAGAAAATCAATTTTAATTAAATGAATTTAATAATTTGCGAAAAATAAAAAATAAAGAGATTTATGTTGAATCTTATCTTTTGAACACATACAATTATAATAATAACATGAAAACGGTACAGAAAGGGGTATAGACCTATGATTAATATTGCAATCTGTGACGACGAGCGGCAAGAGCTTACAAATGCGCAAGAACTACTTATAAAGTATGCCCATAAGCGTCCACAATATGATATTAAAACCTGCTCATTCATTGCACCTTTAGAGCTATTATCCTATGTAGCTGAGCAGGGTGGCTTTGACGTGTTACTACTGGATGTCTACATGGCCGGAATGTTGGGCACGGATGCAGCAAGAGAACTGCGTCAGCTTGGGGATAGAGCTGAAATCATATTCCTCACTACATCACGAGACCATGCCCTTGATGCCTTTGAAGTGGATGCTGCACAATATCTGGTTAAACCTTATACAGAAGATGGGATTTTTGCTGCTTTGGATAAGATTATATCACGAATGAATGTGGACCAGCAAAATATTATCACCCTCAAGACGTCAGAGGGTATCACTCGCCTTATGCCGCGAGATGTGGTATTTACAGAAACGGGGCGTAATAACTATCAGATCATTCATACGATTCAGGGAAAGAAGCTGGAGGTTCGCATGACAGCCGCAGAACTTTTTGAACTGCTTGGACAGAACAAATATTTTGCCCGATGCGGCGCTTCTCTGAATCTAAACCTTAAATACATCCGACAGATTTCAAAGGATGCTATCTTTTTTGATACTGGTGAACATCTTACTTACCCCTACCGTGCTTACCAGAAGTTAAAGAATGAGTTTTTGCGGTTCCAAATGTTCACAGAGGACTAAAAACATGCCAATTTCCCCTAAAATAATAGCAATTACCCCAAAAACAGATTTTATACTTATTTTGAGATAAGATAAAATAAAGAAAAAAGGAGGCCAAGCTAATGTACGAAATGTTACTGTTTTTATCGTTTATTGAATCAATTATTGGAGCAACTCTGACATCGGCCTCTACCATGCGCTTTCGAGAACCTGTCAAAAAACGCATCACTGCAGGATTGATCGTGATGCTTTTAGGCATAATCATTCTTTGCGGAATGCTTTTTACTCAGGGCATTCATGCAGCAGATCGTATTGCTATTGTTATAGTTCTGGTATTGATACTTGCATGGTTTTTAATCTGCTCTGCTGATGCCATTTTCGTGTCGGTCTTTAACTTTCTGACATGCATTAACATATATATCGCCATCAGTTACATTAGCTCAATGGTGAGTATACGTGGAGGTGGTGTTGTGTATGTGACGGAGTACAATATCGCCCGTACGATCATTTATGGGGTGACTATCCCATTGTTGTTTAAATTTGTTCGCCCTCACTTTCGTAGACTGGTGGATTCTTTGGACAAAGAATGGCGTGCAGCCACGTTAGTGCCTCTTATGTTTTTAATTCTTCAAATCGTTCTGCTGTACTATCCGGTCCCATACTTTTTTTGGAAGAGCGAAAATTGGAATCAAATTGTTATCGTCATGGTCTATCTGTTGTTCTTAGCGGTATACTATCTCTTGTATATCCAGGCAAGTGATATTGTAGAGAAGTATGCTTTGGAAAACCGAAACTTACTCATGGTACAGCAAGACAAGCTGTGGGAATCGGAGCTTGCACGGCAAAAGGCGGCAGTAGCTTTGGCATCCCAGCAACTGCATGATATGCATCACCACAATGCAGTTATCATGGAAATGCTTAAGGCGGGTAAATTGAGCGAACTTGAAGGATATATGCAAAGCTTTGATGCGGCTTTGGACATGAGCCAAAGTACAGTCTTTTGCAAAAATCCAATTATCAACAGTGTTTGCAATGCCTATGCAAAAAAAGCCAAGCAGGCACAAATTAAGATTACTTTTCAAATAGTTGTCCCTGAACAAATAGGTATTGATAACGTTGATTTGACTTGTATCTTTGGTAATATACTCGAAAATGCCATTGAGGGCTGTTTGCGACTGCCGGATGAGAATATACGGGAAATTACTGTGACCGTAAGATATGTAGATGGAAGACTGCGTATACGAGTTGAGAACACTTGCCGTGAGGATATCGCCTTTGAAGGGGAATTGCCAAAAACCCAGAAGCGAAGTGGTGGAACAGGGATAAAAAGCATGATTTACACCGCTGAGCGGTATGAAGGCACATCAGGCTTTTCAGTAAATAATGGTAAGTTCATTGCTCAAATTGTCCTCAATGTGCTTTGAAAGGTTCAATAAGAAAATAGAATTAGGAACTTTCCCAATAGCTGCTGTCAACCACCACTGACAGTAGCTATTTTGACATAATCAGGCAATTATCCCTAAAATGATAGCAATTGCCCCAAAAACGGTTTTTGCGCTCCTTTTTATGCTATGTTTCAATTAAATGTTGGTAACTCTAGCTTACTTGCCGGGTTTATCATCTATAAAAAACGGCGTATGTATGTATAAGGAGCGAAAGATATGAAAAAAACAAAAAGAAATAAAATCTTGTCTTTAATTTTAACCGTTGCCATGACAATCGGGCTATTGCCGCAAATGACAGTGCCTGTGTTTGCTACAAGCGAAACACCATACTCGTCAGGAGCTCCAGCAGGCACAAGTTCTGTACCTGTGACTTATACCATCAGTAACGAGACACAGCTCCGTGCTTTAGCAACGAAGGTAAACAGTGGAACTACCTATCAATACACAACCTTTGTGCTTCAGAATGATATTGCTCTTAATGTTGCGTGGACACCGATTGGAGGGACAAGTTGTTCATTTAAGGGCACCTTTGACGGCAACAGCAAAAAAATTACACAAGTTAAAATAGGATCATCGACTACTCCTGAAAGCACCCTACAGTATGTAGGCTTGTTTGGCAATGTTGACGGTGGGACAATTAAAAATCTTGGAGTTGATATAGCAATTAATTCAAATTATGGTAGTGGATATGTTGGCGGTTTGGTTGGTAGCAATTATAACGCTACAATCACAAACTGTTATGCTACAGGTCCTGTTACGGGCGGATATATGGCTAATGTGGGTGGTTTGCTTGGATATAGTCAAAGTACAACAATCATAAATTGCTATGCTACAGGTAGTATTAACGGTGGAACCAGTGCTTATGTTGGAGGTTTGGTTGGAGGGAATTCTGGCGGTAAAATTACAAACTGCTATGCCACAGGTGCTGTCATTGGTGGAGCTCCTTCTACCAATCCCAATGTCGGTGGATTGGTTGGATTGGGACAAAACCTGACAATCACAAAATCATACTGGAATATTAATGCAGAGCAGAACTTGTGGGGGGCTAGACCTGATGCAAACAAATTAGGCGTTGGAAGTGGTACTGAAGGTGGAACAAAAATGACATCCGTCGACATGAAGGACACAGCCTTTGTTACAACGCTAAACAATAATGGTTCCAGTATTTCAGGAGCCAGCACTTGGGTACCGGTTTCTGGAGGTTATCCAACATTTTATGTTCCTCCAATCATAATCGCAAAGCCAATTACAATTGACACAACTGCTCCTGTTACAGCGGCAGTCGTTGCAGACGGTACAAACACAGTGCCAACAGGTGCAATAGCTCCAGTAATTACTTGGTCTGACGACGGTACGTCCTATGCTGCTGCAAGTGGCAGCTTTGCAGCAAGCACAGAATACAAAACAAAATATGTGTATACTGCCAGCGCAGGGTATGAGTTTGACAGCACAATTGTGGCAAGCGATATAACGGTCACAAATGGGGGCACAGTGGCTGTCGTGCTTTCTGATGCTAATAAAACACTTACAATAACAGTAACTTGGCAGGCAACAGCAAGTAATGCTTGCGATATTACGGAGTTTAGCTTTGCAAGCCCTACTGTAACAGGGACAATAACAGGAACAAATATTGCTATTACGGTTCCATATGGGACCACTGTTACAAACCTTATTCCCACTATCACTTTTTCACCAAAAGCAACCATTTCACCTATAAGCGGTATAGGAAAAGACTTTACAGACCCTGTTATTTATACAGTAACAGCCGAAGACGGAACAAAAAAGAGTATACAGTAACAGTAACCGTAGCGGCCGATCCGGATATTTCAACGGTCAACCATGCCAAAAATGCGGCAGAAAGTGCAACCTATGCAAATATGAACCAGACGGACGCAACAAGTGAAGACATAATCAAAGACACACTGAAATCAACTGCAACTACAGAGATAAATGATAATGGTGTAACCGTTACAATCAACAAAGAAAGCTACACTGAACCAGTTGCCGGAACCAGCGCAGATCCTACTGGCACAAATGGTAGCTATGAGTTCACCGTAACCGTAAGCAAGGGTAGTCAAACACAAAAAACAGAAAAAAGACAATTACAATTAAGGCAACAGCTTTTACCGGTGTAAGTGATGTGAATGCGGTTGCCGCAGCTAAAACTGCCATCAAAGACAGCACAGTAACTGTAGCATTTGGGGCAGATCAAACAGCGAAAACGGCGGCTGTGAAAAGTTATGTGGAGGGCTTGCTGACAGGGGATGCTACAGGCGTAACCGCTACTGTTACGTTTAACAGCGAAACTGGTAAATATGATGTTGCGATTCAAAAAGGAACCGTTAAGGACTCAACAACCATTACAATGACAATCACAGAAGATGCCGACCCTGACATTGCAACGGTTAACAATGCCAAAAATGCGGCAGAAAGTGCAACCTATGCAGATATGAACCAAACGGACGCAACGAGTGAAGACATAATTAAAGACACACTTAAATCAACCGCAACTACAGCGATAAACGATAATGGTGTAACCGTTACAATTAACAAAGAAAGCTACACTGAACCAGTTGCCGGAACCAGCGCAGATCCTACTGGCACAAATGGTAGCTATGAGTTCACCGTAACCGTAAGCAAGGGTAGTCAAACACAAAAAACAGAAAAAAAGACAATTACAATTAAGGCAACAGCTTTTACCGGTGTAAGTGATGTGAATGCGGTTGCCGCAGCTAAAACTGCCATCAAAGACAGCACAGTAACTGTAGCATTTGGGGCAGATCAAACAGCGAAAACGGCGGCTGTGAAAAGTTATGTGGAGGGCTTGCTGACAGGGGATGCTACAGGCGTAACCGCTACTGTTACGTTTAACAGCGAAACTGGTAAATATGATGTTGTGATTTCAAAAGGAAGCATTGAGGATTCAACAACCATTACAATGATAATCACAGAAGACGCCGACCCTGACATTGCAACGGTTAACAATGCCCAAAATGCGGCGGATAACGCAACTTATGTAGACATGACTCAAGTAGGCGCTATCGATGAAGCGGGTATTCAGGATGCGCTCAAAGCTATAGCAGAAAGTGCAGTGAATAACAATACCGTTAACGTAACAGTAAACAAAGAAAGCTACATAGTGCCTATTGCTGGAACAAGTGTAGATCCTGCGGGTACAAACGGGAGTTATGTATTCAAAATAACAGTTTCAAAGGGACTACAAACACTATTTACTTCCCAAAAGACGATTACTATTGCAGCAACACCTTATGCGGAAATCCCAATTTATAAAATTATAGGAATCGTGCAGGATGGAAATAGTAGCAACGTTCAGGATGCCACAGTTAAACTGATGCATGGACAAAACCAGGTTGGGCTATCGGTTCAAACTGATGTGGATGGTAAATTTACCATTGAGAACGTAATAAATGGCACCTATAATCTGGTAGTGAGTAAAAATGGAATTACCGTTACTACTCTTGTAGTAGTGAATAATACAAATAACACCCTGGAAAGTGCCATCATACTTCCTAGTGGAAAGACCAATAGTGTTGTTGAAGTAAAACCTTCCACACCGCCGATTGTTGTAGGTGGGCTGGATACACAATTTCAGGTAACGGCCACAGAACCAGATAAGGGGGTAACTTCAACCGATAATGATGTGGTAACAAACGGTGGTTCCGTTGAAATTAAGCTTATTGCAGAGAAAAAGGATAATACGGCAACAAACGCAACAGATATTTCAGCTACTGCAACATCAGACGGAAAAACAGTAGGCATCTTCGTTGACTTATCGGTGCTAAAGACGGTAAAGGATAGTAGTGGAGACGAAATTTCTTCGCAATCCGCTATTCTAAAGGAGCTTCCAAGCTTAATAGAGGTGCTTATTCCACTCCCTACCTCGCTTCAAGGCAGAGCAAACTATGTTGTATATCGTTACCATGGAACTGAGGTAAATACCATTACCACAGAGGCAAATCCGGCAGGAGAGAAAATAGAGCTTATCAATAACGGTACAACAATCAAGCTTACTGTAAAAAAATTCTCCACTTATGGAATTGCATATACCACGCCATCAACACCAACTAATAATACAGGTGGAGGCTCTGGCGGAGGCTCGAGTAGTAGTGTAGTGGCATCAACTATCACTAAGGAAACAAGTGAGGGCGGTAAAATCACCATTAGCGAGGACAAAAAGACTGCAACTCTTATCCCAGATGACGATTATGTAATAGCAAATGTAGTAGTCGATGGCAAGAGCATAGGAGCAACGGAGAAATACACCTTTTCAGATAGCAAAACTCATAAAATTAAAGCTGTTTTTGTAAAGAAAAGCGCACTTGCGTATTACAATCAAGAGAATCAAAAGGTTTACATTGGTTTTTCTGCAATTGTAGGCAATCTTTACAAATATGTTGCCCCGGCCGGCGTTACCGTAGAATTCAAAGAAAATCCAAAGACTTTTACGGACAATACCATAGCATGGGCAAAACCAAGTATTGACTTTGTGACGGAGCGTGAAATTTTCATTGGGAAAACACAAGATCAGTTTGGACCAAATGAAGGCATGACAAGAGCCATGTTTGTTACAGCAATCGGTAGACTTTACGAGCGTTCTTATGGTAGCATTTTGAGTAAAAGTAATTTTTCTGATGTAAATCCAAACGAGTATTATGCAAAGTATGTTGCATGGGCAAATAATAATGGTATTATAAAAGGTATAGGAGAAAACCAGTTTGCTCCAACCAAAAAGGTAACACGTGAGCAAATGGCAGTTATGATGTTCAACTTTGCGAAGTTCTTAAAAAAGGCAGATGTTACAGACAGTTCCCTTGTATATGCAGATAGCGCAAGCATCTCATCTTGGGCAATGGACGGTACTAAATACTGTCAGGAAACAAATGTGATAACAGGCAGAGAAGGGGACCGCTTTATTCCTCAGGGAAACGCTACAAGAGCCGAAGTAGCAGCGGTAATTGAACGGTTTGTAAAAAACATTATGAAATAGATAAACTAGAAAGAAGATGAGACATATTGAATAAGAAAATAATTCAAAAGATGCATCCTACAAAAAGAGCAACCTCTGCATAGTTACTGATTATTAATATTATGTAGAGGAGATTTAATAATGAATAAAATAAATAATGTACTAAACAGATTAGATAGTCCAGTTCTTACAAAGCAAAAAATTATTGATATGGAAGACATGTCATTTTTTACACATGCACTTATTTTCGATGATTTGTTAATTGTTACTCAAAAAGAAACCAATTGCTTTGTGCTGAAATCATCTGAGGGGCTTATTGTAATAGACGCAATTTGGCCGTCAGTTAAGGCCTACGAAGCAATTGTTGGTGCTATTAAAGATGTTGGATGGAATCCGGATTTGTTATATAAACTTATACTTACACATGGACATGTAGATCATACCGGCTGCGGTAAGTGGCTGGTGAATAACCATAATGTGAAGACTTATATGTCAAGAATCGACGATATTTACTGGCGTGAGTATCCAACCAAACCTGATAGACCTGAAACATGGAAAAATTACAATATTGACGTTTATCTCAATGATAAAGATGTTATTTTATGTGGTGACAAAAAAATTTATGTATACAGCACACCGGGACATACGCCTGGGTGCTTAAGTTACATTTTTCCGGTCAAAGATAATGACATACCCCATATGGCTGCTATTTTTGGCGGTGCCACTCCGCCACGCACTAAACCAGATATTCAGACATATATGGATTCACTGGATTATTTTATTAAAGAAGCTGATAAAAAAAATGTTGATGTTGCTCTTAGTAACCATACCGCTATTGACAATGGTTTGTTACGAATTGCTTATTCTAAGGTAAGGTATTCGTATATGCCGAATATTTATATCGTTGGATATGAAGGGTTTAAAAAATATTCTCAAGTATTTAAAACACTAAGTAATAATATGATTAGCGATTTTTAATAGTTATAATGACAAATTCTAATTTAATCAGTGAATAAATAGCGGCAGAGTTTGCAGTCAACTTAAATGAACTACAAACCCTGCCGCTTTTCAGTATAGAAGTAAACTGTAAAATAAGCAATAAAAAATCGCAATCCAATATTGAAAAGGATTACGGTTTTGTTTCGTATAGGTTAATATATGGCTAAAATTACTTCCAACCTATTCCTGGTGCCTTTTTGCATCCAATATAATATAAATAGTGAAAATTTGATTTGAATGATGATGCTTATTGACATATTACACATAAAGTATTATTATTTTATAACAGTGTTATGAAAATAAACAGTGTTATAAAATGTTGGAGGCATACTTATATGGCAAGAGAAGATCAAAAAATGCGCAGTGAGCTGGTTCGTCAGGCGATTCTAGATACGGCACTAGAGATCGGGTTCAGGGAAGGCTTCGAAGAGGTGTCTATTAGAAAAATTATTAATGAGATGAAATACTCTACAGGTATTATTTATCATCATTTTAAAGACAAGCAGGAGATTATTGATGCAATTGAGCAAAAAGAGACACAATGGCTTCAGGGAAAAATTACGGAATTGCTGAAGGGCAATCAGGATATCCTGTCTGAAATGGAAACGATATTCCATATGATTATGAAACTTGCTTTTGAGGAACCAGAAAAATTTAACCTTATTGTTCTTCATAAATATAGCAGGAAGAATTCCGGCCAACCAGAATGGATAAGTTATCTAGGGGAAAGGCTGAAAAAGGCAATGGATACAGGGCAAATCAGAAAAATAGATTGCGAGAAAGCCGCCTTTTCTATTTGGAGTTCCTTTCTGGGTTTTGATCTTATGATATCAAGATATATAGATTTAAGCATTGATGTGGCAGAAGAAATGTTCCGGGTTCAATTTGATATTATTTTAAAGGGGGTTCTTTCAAATGAGTAAGTCACGTATTGTATATGCAACGAAAACCAAACATTCTAAAAGGCTGGCAGAGGCTATTGGAAATGCCCTTAATATTCCGTCAGAGAATGTATCGGATAATCTGTTATCAGGAGAAGCAGATCTGCTTTTTCTTGTGGGAGGTATTTACGGAGGGGAAAGTCTGCCGGAGCTTTTAGCATTTGTGAAAAGCTTAAATAAAGAGAAGATAAAGAGTGTTGTACTTATCACCTCCTGTGCGTCAAAAAAACAGGGGCAGGATACTGTTAGAAAGATTCTCCAGGATAAAGACATTCCTGTGGTAGACGAATTTATCTGTCAGGGAAGTTTTTTACTTTTTAAAGTTGGTCATCCAAATAAAAATGAAATTGAGGAAGTAGTCGCTTTCGCTGCCAGAATGATAGAAGGGTAAGAGATATTAGGAGGATTACTATGAGGTATGTACTACCATTCCATTTTGCATTTGAACACATGAGAAGACTTGCTGTCATCAGCTTCAAAGGGAATGAAGAGCTTGATGGCTTCGAGCCACAATTCTTTGATGATCCGGTTAATGGAAAAGGGCTTCGTCTGCTGCGGTATAGGCGAGATGGAAAAGTAGATGTGTATTACGAAGCCGGTATCATCTATGATGAAAATTTTAATATCGGTGCCGGCATCAATGATTGCAAAATGACCCGCTTTGAACAGAACCTCTTTGAAATAACTGAACAAGGGCTGCAGTTACATCTGGTTTTTACAGATGCGCAAGGTAGGAAGAATGAGTTGAAGGTTACAGAAAAAAGTATGAGAAAATATCCTGTTCCCCTTTTGGCTCCCATTGGTGGCGGTATTAAAAGACCCCAGAAGCTGTTTTTTGTTTATATGAATGATATCAACTTTGCTCCTTGTAAAACCACACAAATCAACTGCTCGTTAGATGATCGTATCCTTGAACCAGTAATACTGCCTATTTTAATTAAGGGTCATCGCAATTATATGGTGAGATATTGTTCCCAGCTAAACATCGTGGAGCTTAACAGAAATGGTACAGGTCCTTTGTGCTTTGATGGAATGCCAGGAAAAACAGCAATCCAAGATAAAACAGAAATATGTTGTAATAAATTGGGAAAAGTTGATCAGATTCAAATAGGTAAGGGTATGCATAATGCGAAGCTATATTTTCCGGATGGATTTCCTAACTTGATGGATTTGCCTGAAAACCAGTGTACTAAAGGGTCTTTTGAGATATACATATCTTCGGTAAAGATAACCTGGGGTCAGTATCGATTAATGAGAATCGCAGATAAGGTCCATGTTAATCTTGGTAATTTCAGGGAGTGGCAGCCTAGAAAGTATCCTTTGGCTTATAAATTATTATTTACATTTGTAAAGGTTTTCAAGAAATGGCCAACTTATTACAGTTGGAAAGGTATAGTTGACTTAGAAGAAATATCTCAGATGAATGGTATATGGGAGAACAGAATAAATCACAAAAGCAAAGTGGTTTAGCTAAAGAGATTAATTGCTACACTATAGAATAACACTTTTAATAATTAGTAAGAATATTTGTCATTATAGACGGAGGTAATTATGGTATATTCAATAGGTCAAGTTGCCAAATTGTTTGGAGTTTCTGTAGAAAGCATTGTCTACTATGAAAAAGAAGGTTTAATACACCTTAAAAAGAATCCTAATAATGGATATAGGCAATTCACCATAGAAGATATCATACTTTTATCAGATATTTTGTTTTACCGAAATGTAGATATTTCTATAAAACAAATTGCACGCATACAAAAGGGTATGGACATGGAAGGTATATCTTCTTTGATAAACGGTAAAATAACTGAAATAACAAATAAAATTTCGAAATATAATACTTTATTAACAAAACTTGAAAATTGGGCTACACTCCACAATGAGGATGGTATCAATCTTGTAGGAAAATTTGATATCAGAGAGATGCCTGTGGCAATCAAGCCTATTGCGGATATTGATGAATTTGAAACAGATATAATCAAATTTATGGATGATCTCCACGACAATAAAGAAATGATATACTATTTATTTTACGCTTTTTCTTGTAATATTTCCAATGAAGAAGAAAATCAGGGACTTCACAGATATGTGGTGCTAGACAGCGGTGTAGGGCAGAATTTGCCGTTTCAGTTTAAACTGTGCGATTACGAAGAAGAGTATTGTGAAAAATCCCTATATTCAGTGGTGAAATACACAGATAATACTCAAGAGATGCTTAAGCCTTTGGTGGATTACGCTGACAAGAATGGAATAGCACTTACAGGTAAAATATATGGACGTTTATGTATAGTAAATTATGAAAAAGGAGAATACACGGAATATTACAGAGTGTATGCAGAAATAAAATGAAATTTTAGAATAAATTGAAAATTTGCCATTGACCCGAAGTTACTTCGGGGTTTATTATTATACTTAATAAAAAGCAGCTGAAACAATAGGTACGAATAAGGATGCATTGTCAGTAAAAAACTGTAACTATTAAAAATCAATTAGTGGAAAGGAAGTAGGTCTACTATGAAAAAAATGTTTATAGCAGGAAAATGGGTAAATGGGCATTCAAGCCAGGTCACCCAAATTATTAATCCGGCTACAGGAGAAGAAATCGATACGGTTTCTTGTGCATCTGAAATGGATGTGGACAGAGCTATACAGTGTGCAAAGCTTCAATCATCTGATGAAGGTGAATGGAAGAACATGGCTCCAGGAGATAGAAGTAAAGTGTTACTGCGAATAGCAGAGCTGATCCATGAAAAAAGTGAGGAAATAAGTCGCCTGGAGACTTTGAACCAAGGGAAAACTCTGGTAGATTCCAGATTTGATGTGGAGTTAGGAGCCGAGTTTTTTAAATCAATGGCTGGAATGACAGGATTTATAAGCGGGCAGACCTTTGATTATAAAAAGGGGTTACACGTTATGACTATAAGAGAACCTTTGGGAGTATGTGGAATCATTGTGCCATGGAATTACCCATTTTATATTATGGCTGAGTATACTTCACAGGCACTTGCAGCAGGCAATACCATTGTATGTAAACCTTCAGAAATTACACCCTTAACAGCTATAGCACTGTTTGAAATTTTTGAAGAGGCTGGCGTGCCAAAGGGTGCTGCAAATTTACTGCTTGGAAAAAGCAGTGTTATAGGAAATGCAATTACCCATAGTCACAATATCGATAAAGTCGTATTCATTGGGAGCACAAAAATAGGGCGTGAAGTGATGAAGGCCAGCGCAGAAAGTAATTTTAAGCCTTTATCATTGGAACTTGGAGGTAAATCACCGTTTATCGTGTTTGAAGACGCAGATATGGATACTGCATTGGATTATGCGGGGTTATCTATATTTATGGGTGCAGGCCAAACTTGTACGGCAGGGTCCAGGATGTTGCTGCAGGATAGCATATACGACGAATTTTTAGAACGATTTCTCGGTTATGTGAAGACAATCAAATTGGGTTCAGGACTTGACGAAGGCACCATGATGGGGCCATTAGTTTCTGAAGACCACATGAAAAAGGTTCTTGAGTTCATTGAGGAAGGGAAGAACGAAGGGGCCAGAATTGTATGCGGTGGAAGAAGAGCTTGCGTTACAGGCTATGAAAAGGGATTCTTCGTTGAGCCAACAGTATTTACTGATGTTACAAATGATATGAAAATTGTTCAGGAAGAAATATTTGGACCAGTTTTGACGGTACAGAAATTTTATTCTGAGGAGGATGCAATTAAACTGGCCAATTCTACCGTGTATGGCTTGGCGGCAGGAATTTTTACCAATGACAATGGGAGAGTGTTACGAATGTCCAGAGCTGTAGAAGCAGGAAAGATATACGTAAATAATTACTTTACAGAGATAAATGAAGCTCCTTGCTCGGCTTTAAAACAAAGTGGAATAGGAGAAGAAATGGGACTATTGGGACTTGAAGGGTATACGAAAATTAAACAAGTTAATATAAGTACTACACTAGAACCAGCACATTTCTTTGAAATCAAATAGACTACTGGCGTGTTTTGAGGAGGTTTAATAACCATGAATGAAAATGTAAATCAAGTATCCGATAATCTCGGAGAAGAAGTGGGCTTGAAAAGAGTACTTAAGCTAAGGTATTTGATTTTTTTCGGATTATCATATCTTGTGCCCACATCCGTTTTTAACAATTATGGTATTGTAACTGAATTGACAAAAGGTATGATGACATTTGCTTACATAATAACCACAGCAGTAGTAATTCTTACTGCATATAGTTATGGAAAGATGGCCAGGGCGTATCCTGTAGCAGGCTCTGTGTACACATATGTGCAGAAAACAATGAATCCTCACCTGGGATTTATCGTAGGCTGGGCAATGGTATTAGATTATTTATTGTGCCCTATGATAAGTTATCTGTATTTTGGATTGTATATGAACAAGTTTTTTCCTTCCGTATCTGTTGCATGGTGGATTGTGATTTGCATAATTGTAGTATCTGCCATTAATATCATAGGTATAGAATTTGCAGCGAAGGTCGACTTTGTAATTACCATACTGACTACTGGATTCGTATTGCTTTTCATTATCCTTTGTGCAAAGTTTGTTATGGGAGGTGGAGGGGAAGGTACACTAATACATATGAAGAGTGTGTTGGATACAGATTTGGCAAGTGTAAATGCATTAGCCCGAGGGGCTGCAATATTAATAGTAGGTTTCATGGGATTTGATGCCATTACTTTGGTGGCAGAGGAATCCGTAAATCCTGACAAGGATATTCCAAAAGCACTCATATTGACATGTTTGATTGCAGGGTTGTTATTCATTGTTACATCCTATATATCACAGTTGGCATGGCCAGCAGCGTGGAGTTCAATGGAAAATCCGGATACAGGAGCCTTTGAATTATTGGGACGTATAAAAGCCAATTTCATGCCGGCCCTGTTCCTAGATGTAGATTGTTTCGCAAATGTAGTTTGTGCGGTGGCAAGCCAGGCAGCTGTGGCAAGAATGCTATACGCCATGGGTAGGGACGGCATGCTGCCTAAAAAGGTATTCGGTTATGTTAGTCCAAGGTTTAGGACACCTGTACTTAATATTATTATTTCTGCGCTGATAGGGCTTACCGCAGTGTTTTATGCAGACAATTTAATAGGTGCAGCAAGTTTGATAAGTTTTGGTGCCCTCATCGGTTTTACCTTTGTTAATGCATCAGTAATTGCACAATTTTATATTAAGGAGCATAACAGGAGCGGAAGTGGTATCATAAAATATATGCTTTTGCCTTTAATTGCAATGGTAATATCTGTGATCCTGTGGTTTAATCTATCAGCATCTGCAAAAATGCTTGGACTGAGTTGGGTGGCTATTGGATTTATATACTTGGCAATATCCACGAATTTCTTCAGAAAACTACCACCGGAATTGAAAATGTAATAAATTAAAGGAGATAAGCATAATGAATATTTTTAATGACATTAATGATAAACTTGAAGATAAGTCACTTCTCTGGCAAAATAAGCCAGAGAAATGGGTGATTCTGAATAATAATCAAATAAGCATAACTGCTCCTGGAGCAACAGATTTTTTTAACGATCCGGGGGGGAAGTGTGCCAAAATGCGCCATTCCTATTCACCTATGTAACAAATGACGATTTTGTTTGTACTACCAGAGTCTCTGTAGATTTCAAATCAGAATACGACACAGGATGCATTATGTTGGTTGTAGATGATGAAAATTGGTGCAGAGTAGGGTATGAAGTGGTAGATGGCGATTTAAAAATAGTAAGCGTAGTAAACAAGGCTACTTCGGATGATTGTGATTCGCAAATTATTGGAGATGTGGTTCCATATCTCAGAATAACTAAAAAAGGAAATCTTATGGCTATGCATTATTCCTTGGATGGCAAGGCGTGGCCGTTAGTGAGATACTTTAACCTGGCAAGGTATTCCCACAAGATGAAATTGGGAGTCACATCTCTTTGCCTGACCGGGAAGGCATGCACTTCAAAATTTGACTTCTTGGAGTATGAAGTTAAATCAGTAGAAGACATATTGGAATGTAAATAATCTGTTTACTGGAAAACAAAAGGGCCAACGAAGGAAAATAGAAGATGGCCACAATCAAGTTGTAAGTTAGAGACAAAACAAGGCTCAAAAACGGACAAAAAATGACGTTTTTGGGCCTTTAAAACAGGTTAACAGATGTATATTTAAGATATGCTCCGCACCTTCCTAAAGTTGAGTTCCTGGTGTTTATAGTTTATACAACAGCCTCAAAAACCTGCAAAAATTCTTTTGCAATATATGATAAATGTCGGTCTTTAAGCCATAACAGAGTTGTTCTCGTTTCCAAAGATAACTCATTAATCTCTCTGCAAATTATATTCGGGTTTGAAATAAGTCCAGTAGCTGGTTTAGGTACAATACCAACCCCCATCCCTGTTTCTGCCCATGATATTATGGATCTGACGTCATCACATTCACAAAGTATTCTAGGTTTAAATCCTGCCTTCTTACACGAGCTAACTATCATCAGTTCAAATCTGCGATCTATGATTAGTGGGACATTGATAAGATTAGTTACCGATATAAATTCATTTTCTCCCTGTAAGTAAAAATCATCCTTGGATATAGCCATCATCGGATCAAATGGTAAGCTGATTGATTCAAAGATCTCAGAATTAAATGGAGTTCTAACGATTCCAATATCTATTATTCCTTTAGTCAGCATATCTAATATTCTATATGTATCTCCTTCTCGTATTTGAAAATTCAAGCTGGGATATTTTTCATGAAAAGAATAAAGCAATTCTGGTAAAAGTATTCCTCCTGAGGATGGAACAGTACCCACTGATAATACACCTAAGAATTCTTTGTTATAATTTTTTAATTCGTTGATAGTTGTTTCTACTAACTGTAAAATTTGCTCAGCGCGATATTGTAAAAGTTCACCAGCACCTGTTATCTGGAGTTTTTTAGTAGTTCTTTCTATTAGTTTTATTTCAAGTTCCTCCTCAAGAAGCTTCAATTGATGGCTAAGAGGCGGCTGAGCTATGTGCAGTCTTTCGGCAGCTTTGGTAATGCTGCCCTCTTCAATAATTGCAAGAAAATAATTGAGTTGTTTAATATCCATGAATATCCCTCCTCTTATTTATATTTAAAAAGTATAAATTCGATATATTTATAGTATTTTTCATATATATTATACGGTGCTATAATCATGTTGTAAATCAGAATAATTGAAAATCGCGATATCATATTCTTATTAACATAATTTCAAAATAAAATTAAATATAAATTCGGTGGTGATTTAATAATGTCTGATACAAATTTTAATAATGAGCATTTGAATAATAAAACAATTGGAATATTAGGTGGTATGGGGCCACTTGCAACTGATGATCTCTTCCATAAGATTATTATTCTTACAGAAGCTAAGAATGATAATGAGCATATCCATATACTGATTGACAATTATACTGCAATCCCTGACAGAACTAATTACATTTTAGGTTATGGGGAGGATCCAACCAAATACATGATAGAGGCAGCTATGAAACTTGAATTGATGGGGGCTGATGTCATAATAATGCCGTGTAATACTGCCCATTACTTTTACGATGAAATAGTAAAATACCTTCGTATACCTTTTATTAATATGATTGAAGAAGTTGCTAAAAAAATAAAGAAGGTTAAACCTGATGCCAGTAAGATAGGATTGTTAGCCACAGCGGGAACCTGTAAGTCCGGAGTTTATGATAAGGTATTAAAAAAGTATGGTATTGAAGTTATAAAACCAAATGATGCAGATCAGGACAAAGTTAGTGACTTAATATATGGCATTAAAGCTGGACGAACAGAATACAACATGGGCGATATAGATTCGATACTTTCTTATTTGGAATTGCAGAACGTAGATACTGTAATCTTAGGCTGCACTGAACTGCCTGTGGCTTTCCAGATGATGAATATAAAAGGCAATTTTATCGACCCAACTAAAATACTAGCCCAGAGCGCAATTGAATTGGTGGGAAGAAAAGCTATGGATTAAAGTTTATAGTATAAGCAACAAATGATTAATGATAATTAGAAGATATAAAATTACATAAAAATAATAGGGGGCAAATATTAATGGATAAAATGAGTCTTCAAAGAGAAGAAATAGAAAAAGTATATGGTAAAATTAGCCCATTTGAACTCAAAGACAAGTTAATAAGTCTTGCAGCAGAGTCAAACAAGAGCGGAACCCACTCACTGCTGGATGCGGGAAGGGGAAATCCTAACTGGATAGCAGCAACACCTAGAGAAGCATTCTTCACATTTGGCCAGTTCGCAGTTTCAGAAAGCAGACGGGTCTGGAACGAAGGGGACTTAGGGGGAATGCCTGAGAAGGAGGGGATTGCACAACGTTTCAAGCAATACATCAACAAAAACAGCAGCGCTCCAGGGGCAGAGCACCTTAAGAGGATAATAAACTACGGAATAACCATGAAAGGATTCGATCCGGACGAATGGATATACGAGCTTGCAGACGGTATAATCGGGGATAACTATCCTATGCCTGACAGGATGCTAAGGCATATAGAAAAGGTGGTGAACGATTACCTTATACAGGAATTATGCTACAATGAACCACTTGAAGGTATGTTCAGAACCTTTGCTGTTGAGGGAGCTACCGCAGGAATGTGCTACGTGTTCGATTCCCTCATTGCAAACAACATGCTTTCAAAGGGAGATAAGATAGCTATCATGACGCCAGTGTTCACGCCTTATCTGGAGATACCGCATCTGCCCCGGTATAGCTTTGAAGTGGTGAATATTTCCGCAAACGAAGTGGATGAACAAGGCAACAGAACATGGCAGTATCCTGATTCAGAAATAGAGAAGCTTAGGGACAAATCAATCAAGGCCCTTTGCATAGTAAATCCAAGCAATCCTCCTTCGGTTGCCATGAAGCCAGAATCAGTTAAACTCCTAAAAAACATCGTGGATCAGGACAACCCAGACCTCATGATCATATCAGATGATGTATACAGCACCTTTGTGGACGGCTTCAGGTCTCTGATGGCGGATCTGCCGTATAACACCATAGGGGTTTATTCTTACTCTAAATACTTCGGAGTCACAGGCTGGAGGCTTGGAACTATTGCTATCTATGAGGACAATGTATTTGATAAGCTTCTAAAGGAGCAGGATGAGGATAAGAAAGAGAGAGCAAGAAGAAGATACTCCGGGCTTTCAACTAATCCAGACCGCATAAAGTTTGTAGACAGGATAGTGGCGGATAGCAGACAGGTTGCTCTTAACCACACTGCAGGACTTTCAACACCTCAGCAGGTGCAGATGGCTTTCTTTTCTTTGTTCGCCATAACGGATAGGGAGAATAAGTACAAAAATCTTACAAAGAATATCTGCCGCCGTAGGCAGAAGCTATTGTTTGAAGGGCTGGGGCTTGAGGTAAAAAAAGATCAATATAGCGCAGCGTACTATACTCAATTCGACCTCCTTCAGTGGGCAAGCCAAAACTACAGTGAGGATTTTGCAAAATACCTAAAGGACAACTATAAAACGGTAGATATACTTATAAGGCTTGCAGAGCATTCATCAATTGTGCTCCTGGACGGAAATGGTTTCAATGGGCCGGAATGGTCTGTAAGGATATCCCTTGCAAATCTCTGCGACGAATCCTATTCTAAAATAGGAAAAGTTCTTCACGATGTTATGGAAGGTTATGTAGAAGAATGGACTGAAAATTACAAACTTAGAATTAGTTAAGCAAGGCGGCTTTTGAGAAAAGATACATACATTATAATACAACATATAATTAATGGAGGTGGCTGAGTAGTACAAACTCAGCTGCTTTTTTAGTTGTATTATTTTTTCTTACCCTGTATAGTTAATTAAATGGAGAATATTGTTTGGGAGGTCATGTCAATGAAAAAGATTGGACTTATCTATAAAAACAGAGAAAATCAGGGAGTAATTACTTATTTGGAAAATGCCCTGTATCACATATTTGAAGGGTATATAGAAATAAAAAGCTATTTTATCAGTGAATTGTTACCCAATGAACAAATTGAAGCAGATGCATATCTGATGGTTTATGAGGATATGATTTATCAGCTTAAAAATCATATATCAAATTTTTATAAATTGATCCTGCTAGGAAGAAGTATAAGAAAAGAATTTCTTCATGCTATGCTGGAAATTCCTAAAGATACGGAAGTGCTTGTTGTAAATGATTCCTATGAAACAACCATACAAACCACATATACACTTTATGAACTGGGTATCAGCCATTTGAATTTAATCCCATATGACAAGGAATCAGCAGCAAGGGGAAAGTACAAGGGGATAGAATACGCTATTACACCTAATGAGGAGAGCCTGGTACCTAAAACCGTTAAGAAAATAGTAAATATAGGGTATCGAGAAATAAGCTTTGATACACTGCTGAAATTAATGAGAAAGCTTGATCTGGAAAATGATGTGGTAAATCGAAATCTGATCAGGCATTTGCACACCATCGTGGAACCGAATACGGATTATCATGATAATTATTATAACAGTTATCTAAAAGGGAAATTGTTAAATCGTGTAGTGGATAATTCTTTAGCAGTTATCGTTATGCTGAATGAAAATCTGGAAGTGGTTTATTTTAATGAGAAAGCGAATGCCCTATTTGAGACAAACGTGAATGCTCCCTTTGAATATATTGATGCTAAACTTATCCGAGGGGAGGATTTAAAAAATTATCCATTAGTTCTGGCAGATGAAAACTATATATTTGAAAAAACTACCATAAAGCTCATGGATGAGACCATAGGCTATTTATTGAATTTGCAGAGTGAAAAGATATTACATGACATAGAAATCAATTTAAAAAATTATAACGCCAAAAAGGGACTGATTGCTAAACATACTTTTCAGGATATTATTTTTAAGTCTGATTCCATGGCAGAATGTATTGATGTGGCAAAGCAGGTAGCAAAAACTGATTATACAATATTGATAAGAGGAGAATCTGGGACCGGAAAGGAATTAATGGCCCAGTCCATACACAATTATTCTAACAGGAGTAATGCGCCTTTTGTTGCCGTAAATTGTGCAGCAATCCCAGAGACTCTTCTTGAAAGTGAACTGTTTGGCTATGAAGGCGGTTCTTTTACGGGAGCACAAAAAAACGGAAAGCTTGGGTTCTTTGAAAAAGCACATACAGGAACTTTGTTTTTAGATGAGATAGGGGATATTTCAGCCAATCTTCAAACGAGACTGCTGCGGGCGATTCAGGAAAAGCAGATTATGCGGATAGGCAGTGAAAAGGTAATCGACGTGGATATTAGAATTATAGCAGCAACCAATTCAAAATTAGAAGAAGCGGTGCAAAAGGGAAAATTCCGTGCAGATTTATTTTATAGATTAAACGTGATTCCAGTATTTTTAAAATCCATAAGTCAGAGAAAAGATGATATTTTACCTCTGCTGAAGTTTTTTCTTGGGAAAGCATACAGTAATGTTACGGAGAGGGAGAAAAAATTGCTGGTAGAGTACCAATGGCCCGGGAACATCAGACAGCTTCAAAGTGCCAGCCTGTACTATAAAACACTTGGAAAATTCCCCGAGTATTTGTATGAAATAAAAAGCAGAACGGCTGCTGATTCGTTTGAACCAGCAGGTTCTGCCAGGGAAAAAAATTCTGGTGACCAAAGAACACCTGTTGACGTAAATTCTGTTTGCCAAAAGGTTTTAACAGAAATCTACAAAGCTACCCAGGTTTATCATGGGATTGGACGCAGTGCAATGATTGGAAACCTGAATATGCAGGGTATTAAAATCAGTGACGGTAAACTGCGGACAATATTGTCTGACCTGGAATCCCAGGGCTTTATATCTATAAAGCGCGGCCGCTGCGGGGCACAGATTACGGAAAAGGGTATCCAATATATCAAACAGGTGTAAGTTAATCTTTTTTAAGAAATAGAATATCATCAATCAGGGACTCAAAACGGACTCTTAAGCCAATGCTTTTATGTTCCTCATCGCAGATAAAGGTAAGTGGGATGGATAGCGTGAATATATCTTCTTTTACGTTATCCACTCGGAAGTTACCGGTCCAATAAGGTGTTACAGGTAAAAACATGTCCCGATATTTCATATATAACTTGTCACCCTTGGATACTATTGTTAAAAAACCATATCCGGGGTTGTAGTATGTACCTTCATATAAGTGAGCCTTATAGGATGCCATAAGTTGCTGTGACGGCATTTCATTGGGGATGGCATCTGGATAAATGGAATGAAAGATGTCCACATGGCAATCTTTATAGTCCTCTGCCGTAGGCTTCCTGTCATCTCTGAATTTCCAGGTCCAGTCAACCGAAGGAAGATTCAGCAGAGAGTCCATGAGAGTATAGAGAATCGTATGCATGATGGCAATGGTGGGGGAATGAAGGTTCATCATAAGGGAGATTCCAATATCATCATCTGGCATGAAGGCTTGTATAGAGGTATATCCTTCGATTTTGCCCGTATGCTTACAAATTAATTTTTCTCTGTATTTACCGGTTTTCCACCCCATAGCATATCCGTCTGAGGGATATAGTTCTGCATCTGGTCCTATATCATCTGAAAAATCTACCTGTGGGGTAATCATGGTTTGGAAGATATTTTCCGGAATCAATGGAGTGCCGTCCTCAGTTCGGCCTTTATTGATCAGGAAAGACAGCCATTTGCACATATCTATTGCGGTACAGTTAACGGATGCTGCCGGGGCGACTACATCTACATTCCAGACGGGAAGTTTGGTAAGTTTGCCGTCTAATACCTGGTATGGATGAGCAAAATTGCCATAATCAGTCATGTCCTTCGCCTGACAATTAGCCGAGGTCATACCTAATGGATCAAACAAATAATTTTGCATCAGACTGGCCCATGATTGTCCGGTCACGGCTTCTGCAATATAACCGATTACAGCATAGATGATGTTACTGTATTGCGGCTTGCTTCTGAAGGGAGCGCTGGGTTGGAGATATGGAAAAACCTGAGAGAATTCTTTTAATGTTTTGGGGACGGGCCATATGGCATCATGACCACCGAGTCCTGTTCTATGGCACAGCATGTCCCGAAGGGTCATGCTGTCAGTGGCTTCTTCATCCATCATTGTAAAGCCAGGAATGTAGTTTATGACGGGAATATCATAGTCCAGTTTCCCTGAAGCAACCAACATGGCAATTATTGCAGAGGTCATGGATTTTGAACAGGAGGCTACACCAAAAAGTGTAGTATCCATTACCTCCAGTTGATTTTCCTTGTCTCTCCAGCCAAAGGTTTTCGTATAAGGTTCATGACCTTTTTTTACAATACTCAAAGATAATCCTGGCACATTCCAGAAATCCATTTCCCGTTGAATAAGCAGTTCGTTGACAGCTGTCCAGTTTTTCATATTGATTAGTACCTCCTAATTGATAATAATTAATATAAAATAATGCAATTATTATACCAATAAAAATCCTCCAGTGGAAAATCAAAATATTACTGTAACATTACATATAGTATCATATATAAATAGTGTAAAATTGGATTTAATAGGATTAAAAAAGTTTTTTTGCTCATAATGCTTGCAGATTCTGCTTTTTTTCAATCATTATAAATTGGCACTATTTTTGCAATATCTTAATATATAGTCGCAGACTACAAAATATTAAGGAGGAAAAATTATGAGTTCAAAAAGTAATTTGGATGCAACAACCAATGAAGTTGGATTTAAAAAGGAAATCGGCCTCTTTGGCGGTGTAAGCATCATTGGTGGAATCATGATTGGTTCAGGAATTTTTTATTTAGGCTCATACGTATTGGAGCGAACTCACATGAGCATGGGATTAGCCCTGTTATGCTGGATTGTTGGAGGTATCGTATCTTTGCTTGGAGGCTTGTGCTTTGCAGAATTAGGAGCATCTAGTCCAAAATCTGGTGGTATGGTTGTTTATTTAGACGAAGCCTATCACCCAGTTGTAGGATATATGTTTGGTTTTACAAGCTGGCTGCTAAGCGGTGCAGGCTCTATTGCTGCTTTGGCTATTGCATTGCCAACTGCCTTGAGAGGTTATTTGGATTTGTCCGATGTTTCAATCAAAATAATCGCTGTGGTACTCATTGTTTTACTAACAGGTTATAATTCATTAGGAATAAAACAGGGTACTATCTTACAGAATGTATCAATGGTTGCAAAATTAATTCCTATCATTATTATTATTGGTGCAGCTATTTTCCTGGGACAGCAGCATCCTGACCTGACTCTGTTGCCTGCTGACGGAACAGAGGCCAGCTTTAGTGCAATCATTGGTATGATTGCTTTTGCCACAGTTGCCACTTTATGGGCTTACGAAGGCTGGACTAACTTGAATTCTCTTGCGGAAGAGATGAAGGAACCGGCTAAGAACTTACCAAGAGCATTACTGATTGGTATCGGTGCTATCACCATTATCTATACTTTGTTCAACTTCGCAATTTATAAAGTTCTTCCCCATACAGAAATTGTCAGCATGATTGGAGATGGAAACCTCTATCTTGGGACAGAAGTAGCAAAACGTGTATTTGGCGGCATCGGTGGAGGCTTGGTACTTGCAACTATGCTGATTGCTATGTTCAGTTCTTTAAACGGAATGATTATTACATTCCCACGTAACTACTATGCTATGGCAAAAGAAGGACATTTCTTTAAAAGCTATGGAGAACTACATCCTAAGTACAAGGTGCCTACAACCGCTTTATTTGGTCAGGCAGTTATCTCAATCGTATTAGTTCTTTTAAGAAACCTGGATCAGCTGACGTCTTTGGTAGTATTTGCAGGAATGCTGTTTAACGTACTTTGCGTAGTAGCAGTTATCGTTTACAGAAAGAGATACCCGAATTTACCTCGTCCATATAAGGCCTGGGGATATCCGGTTACTGTTATTATTTCCACGCTTTTGTTCTTTGGTTTGATGTTAAATACCTTGATGGAGGATCCATTTACCGCTCTAATTGGTTTAGTAGTACCGGCTACAGGAGCAGTGGTTTATTTTATATTTGACAGGAAACTAAAGGCAGATAAAAACAGAGTATAGATGAGGAGGCAAAAGAAATGGGTTTACCTAAAGATTGTGAAGTGAGCATTCGAAGCAGATTTAAAAAAGGAGAGAGAAATCTGATTACGGATGTTCCTGGTGTAAAAGTAGGGCATGTGACATTAAAAAATATAGAAAAAGATATACATACGGGGGTTACAGCTATTTTACCCCATACAGGAAATCTTTTTAAAGAAAAAGTGTTAGCTGGAAGTTCTGTGATAAATGGTTTTGGTAAAAGTGTGGGGCTGGTTCAGATTGAAGAATTAGGAAATATTGAGACACCGATTATCATGACCAATACTTTTGGCGTGGGAACGGCCATGAATGCATTGACAAAATATATGTTAAAGGATAATTTGGATATAGGAACCACCACAGGCACAGTAAACTGTGTGGTTACAGAATGCAATGACGGAGAACTGAATGACATCAGAGGAATGCATGTGACAGAGGAAAACGTGTTACAGGCATTGGAAAATTGTGGGGATGTATTTGAAGAAGGTGCAGTGGGATCCGGTACCGGCATGATTTGTATGGGTATCAAAGGCGGAATAGGATCTGCTTCCAGAATCGTATCTTGCGATGGTAAGGACTATACAATTGGAGCTATTCTGATGTCCAATTTTGGAATGTCCGGAAATCTGATGATAGATGGCCGAAGAATTGATACAGAGCATACTGTGCCGAGAAGCAAGGCTGAAAAGGGATCTGTTATTATTATCATTGCAACAGATATACCCCTCAATGAAAGACAGTTAAAGCGCATGGCAAAACGAGCCACTGTAGCTTTGAGCCGGACTGGTTCCTTCCTTGGAAACGGCAGTGGAGACATTGCAATTGCATTTTCCAACACCAATATAATGCCCCATTACAGTGAAAAAAATATTATTGACACTAAAATGTTCCATGATGATGCCATAGACAAAGTATTTGAAGCAACGGCAGAAGCGGTGGAAGAAGCGGTGATCAGTTCCATTTATCATGCAGAGACTGTGAAGGGCATTAGAGGTAAAGAAGTATTTGCTTTAAAAGAATTTTTATAGGATGGATGAGAGGATAAAGATGAAAGTATTTATCAGCGCCGATATAGAAGGCGTAACTGGTGTTACCAGTTGGTGTGAAACGAGATATGGCGGCCAGGGGTATGAAGCGGCCAGCAGGCAAATGACTCTGGAGGTGGCAGCGGCATGCAGAGCGGCCATGAAACTGGGCTACGAAGTGGTCGTTAAGGACGGGCATGAAGAAGCTTTAAATCTTGATATGACACAATTGCCAAAAGGTGTACAGTTAATTCGGGGCTGGATGACCACTCCGGCATCTATGATGGGTGGTCTGGATGAGAGCTTTGCCGCAGCTGTTTACATTGGATACCATTCTCCTGAAGGAAGCGATGCAAGTCCATTAGCCCATACCATTGAGCATGATTTATTCAACTGGATAAAAATTAATGGAGAGTTAGCTTCGGAGTTTTTGTTGAATGCACTTTGGGCAACAGCTCATGGGGTCCCCTCTGTGTTTCTTTCGGGAGATGACGGCATGTGCCGTCTGGCCCAAAAAAGCCATCCTGGAATCTTTACCGTAGCCACCAAGAAAGGAATTGGTAATGCTGTATGGAATATTCATCCGGAAGAGGCGGTAGAAAAAATCGAAAAAGGCGTGGAAAAATCATTGGAAGCTGGAATCGGATTAATGCCTATTGAAAAGGAATATAATATGATTATTAATTTTAAAGAGCATCAAAATGCCAGAAGAGCATCCTGGTATCCGGGAGCAAAACAAACGGATAGCAATACGGTGGAATATACAGCAGCAACACCTTGGGAACTAAGTGTTGCACGCATGTTCATGACGGAAATATAGATGTTTTTCATTTGTCAATAGTAAATTTAAGCAAAAATAAGGTTTTTAAGTGTAAAAATGAGTCTTTTAAGTGTAAAGGCTCATTTTTTTCTTTTTTTATGATATTCTTTTGGCAAAAATTGTAGAAAAATCTGCATTTAATTCTTTGAAAAGGAGAGTAAAAATATGGAAAAATATGTATGTGCAAGCCACGTTCCCATGATGTGGGCGTGTGCTACTAGCCAAAAAAAATAGTGGAATAGGAGAAGAAGAACATGAAAAAACGAATTTTAAGCATTGCACTGACCCTGTTCATTATGCTGACGATCTTGCCTGTGCCTGTACATGCAGCTCAAATGTTGACAGCTAATGATGAAGCAGGATTTCGCAATGCCGTATCCAACGCAACATCTGGCGACACGATTGCTATCAGTGGTGATTTCTCAATCGCTACCAGCATTGTAATCGACAAAAATGTAACGTTAGATTTGGCAGGGCATACGGTGACATTTACCCCTGCAAGCACTGAAGGCACTTGCTTTCGTTTTACAGCTGGCGGAATAATTTCCGATAGTGTGGGCGGTGGCGTTCTTTCAGGAAGCGTTCCGGGTAGCGGCCTAATTCAAAATTACGGTGGGACGCTGGAAATTTCGGATGGTACTATTACAGCCAGCGGCAGTCAAAGCCGCGCTATCCAAAATGATGGAACCCTGAATATCGTCGGCGGAGAGATAAAGGGGGAATCCGGCTACGCCATTTTAAACAATGGAACGGTGGTTGCTTCAGGAGGAAGTGTTATAACGGATAATGGTGTGGGTGTACTGAATTATAATCCTGCTTCGCAATTGACCATATCCGGAGCAACGATGGAGTCCACTTCCACAACGGCTCAGCAGAGTTTTGCCGCTTACAACAATGCCAACGGCGCAACAATTACAGTTGAAAGTGGTACAGTTAGCGCCGGCGCAGGTAGTGCTCTTGCAAATTATAATGGAGGTACAATTACAGTTGAAGGTGGAATGGTATCGGCCGCAAGTGGTATGGGCATTTTAAATGATGGGAATTCCATGGTTGTCATCCATGATGGTACGGTTAGCTCAACCGCAGGTTATGGTGTCTTAAACTATGGTAACATAACACTAGACGGAGGTACCATCTCGTCCGATTCAAGTGTGGGATTTGCCAACTTTGCCAAGGGGGGAATGGAAATCGAACTTTCCGGAGGTACCATTCGTTCTTCTGGCGCTGCTGCTATCTATAATAATGGAAGCGGAGAAATCCAACTACTGGGTAGCACTGTATACACGAGGACAACAAATTATCCTGCGGTTGTCAATGCGTCTACAGGCAATATTATGGTTGAAAGAGGGGATGTTACGGCTTCAGCCAACATGCCTGTATTTTATAATGTTTCTTCTGGAAATATTACCATTAACGGTGGTACTTACTTTGGCATTTACAATGCAAGTGCTGACGGATCGGTGACCATTGACGGAGGATCTGTAAAGGAATTTACTGGGCTAGCACCAAAAAACAGTGCAGGTGTAGATTTGAATCGATATATTATCAAGTTAACTAATAACGGTGTGCCTATAGCCGACACCTCCATTTCGGGTAGTGAGCTAACCTTTACTCCCGCTGACAAAGCTGCAGGCTATGGATTTACAGGTGTCAGGACTGATGCAGATGGACGGCTGTACCTGTGGCTACCATCCGGAATCACCAATGCACTCTATAAAAATCAAGCTGTAGATATTACGGGTGCTGTTTCAGGAGGAACGGAGAGCGTATTGCCCAATTTCGGTGTCTCGGTGACCATTTATCTGAATGATCAAATCTGGACGGATTGCCCTTCCAGCTATTATCCAGTGCTGTCACCTCAGGGCTTGAACATGGCAAAAAGCACCAGACCAAGCAGCGTGAACAACGGTGTTGCCACCTACACGGGACTTGATAAGGATACCGTTTATGAGGTTTGGGGCCGTGCTCAAATCGGCAGCAGTTCTTCTGGTGTGGTTGTGGATAAAAGTCATCCCGCCGTGCAAGTGCACTATTACACGATTACTCTTAACAATGGCGGAGGAATCTCATCTTTTTATCCAAGCAGCGGTATTAAGGTTATTGAGGGGTCGGATGTAGTGATGACAGCTTCGCCGGAGAATGGACTGACATTTGAAAAGTGGACGGATGCAGACGGCAAACCCATTAGTACGGATACTGAGATTAGAACCGGAACGCTGGACGGGCCTCGCAGTTACACGGCGAGTGCAAAAGTAGTACCATTTGAATCCAGTGTTACAGTACGAAAAAACGGAACTACATGGACGGGGTTTGACGGCAATGTTGTATTGTCTGCTTCTGCCGACAATGCGGATACCGTTATTTCCGGCACCTCTTCAAATGGTGTATATACTTTTTCAGGACTTAAGCAAAACTATTATGTGTGGGCAAAGCTTACCGACGGTCAGTATGTCTGCACAGGACAAAAAGTGACGTTTGGAGCAACCAATGCAACGGTGGATTACTATACGGTAGCACTTTCAAAAGGTAGTAACATCAACCAGGTTACAGGTTCAGGAACGTATCTAAAGGGTAGCTCCGTACAGGTTTCCGCTGAGGTTGTCCCTGAGAGTGGTGGCCTATCTTACATATTTAACCGTTGGACGGAGGGCGGTGCACTAATATCTTCAAGTAGCACATATGCCATTTCTTCAATTAGTCGCAGCTATGATTTGACTGCAGAAAGCCGTATTGGTTCGTTTTCTGCCACGGTTACGTTGAAAAAGGATAGTACCTTATGGAATTCAGATACCAGAGACATCCATTTGACGGAACAAGGTAGTGATGCTCCCATCACTGGTACATTATCAAACGGTGTCTATACGTTTGCTGGATTAGACACAAGCAAAACCTATGATATATGGGACGATGAGACGGTACAAAAAACCGGTGTTTTCCTTGATACATCGAACCGTGATAAAACGCTGAACTACTTTACGGTGACGGTAAATAAGGGCAGGGGGGTTACCTCCATTTCGGGAAATGGTGTATATCTAGGTGGAAGTACCATTACTGCCACTGCTATGCCAGAGGCTTATTATTCGGTCACATGGCAGGCAACTGGCACGGCAGGAACCGCTAATGGAACGAGCTATACTATTTCAAATCTTGGAACGACTACGTCACTTGATGCCACGGGTAATCTGGTGAACTTTACAGGGAAGGTAACGCTAAAAAAGGATGATGCTCTATGGAATGATGCAACAGTTCAACTTTCCACAGATTCAGCAATAGCAGGAACCATTGCACCAACTCAAAGTGCTAATGGGGACTATACTTTTGCCGACCTAGATCCTCATAATACCTATTATATTTTTGTGAACGGTAAGGCAGCAGGAAAAACCCTGACTAATACTACCGTGAATGCTATGATTGATTATTATACGATTACGGTTTCTCCGGAGCAAGTAACCATTGAAACTAAAGTGAACAATACGGCAGATTCTGGACCTTATATCAAAGGAACTACTGTCAAATTGACTGCAACTCTAATTAATAGCAATAATGATTTTGCAGGGTGGTATAATGGCAGCACGCTGCTATCCACTGAGAATCAGCTAACCGTTTCCAACATTATGGCCAAACAGACACTTTCTGCTGTAGCAAGTCAAAGCTTCTCTGCTGTTGTTACGGTCAACGGAAAAGCGGATGTTAGTGGTATAAAACTATCCGAAGCCTCAGGTGCTTTGACCAATGCCGTTTCAGGAACAGCTAGTGGAGCAAAGCTCACATTTGAAAATCTAGTGCGTGGAACGACATATTATATCTTTGACGGTAGTACCTACACGGGTAAGTCCTTATCCAAAAACGCTACAGCAGCTACGTTGCAATATTACACCGTAGCGGTGAATACCAGCATAGGTATTTCTGCTGCCACTGTAAACAGCAGTTCAACTGCTATAGTGCTTGCAGGGGCTAGCGTTACATTGAATGCTACGGCAAGTACAAACTATGTGTTCAGTAAGTGGGTGGACGGAAACAACAACACCGTAGCGCAGTCAAATCCGTCCACTGTTACGGTAATGAAAGAAATGACCCTCACTGCAGTATCCATCGCCAACTATACTGGTGGAGACATTGATATTTCTACTGGATGGATTGAAATTGCAGACGGCACTAATTCCGGTACGCTGAAAATTTTGCAGGGTGGAAATCTAATGGGCGATAACATTGATCCTACCACAAGCATAACCATAAAGGGCAATGGTACGGAGACAAACAAAAATATTCTTATATCCGCAACTTTACAAAATGCACCTCAAAATAGCGCGGTGCACCTGACCCTGAAGGATGTG
Organism: Aminipila terrae; assembly: GCF_010120715.1. Lineage (NCBI taxonomy): Bacteria > Bacillati > Bacillota > Clostridia > Peptostreptococcales > Anaerovoracaceae > Aminipila > Aminipila terrae. The sequence continues at coordinate 35,598 of NZ_CP047591.1, read as the reverse complement.
AAAATAAGTGGTGCCGGAGCGCCGTTGGAAATCAGTACAAATGCTGGAGATGTGGAACTGACCCTAAGTGGTACAAATTTACTGGCAACTGGGCAGATAAGCAGCAGTGGACTGAAAAAAACCGGTACTCAAATGCTGACCATTCGCAGCATTGATGGGACCACCGCCAATACGCTGACAGTTACAGGAAATACCACGATGGCTACCGGCATGGGAAATGGCAGTATGGCGCTTCAAAATGTTACAATTGACAGCGGTGTGGTTGCTGCTGCTGGTTATGGTGGAGGTCTCACTACCTATTGGTATGGGGTAAAAGGACTGACGATTAACGGCGGCATCCTACGTGGTGCAGGTGAATCTGATAACTGTATAGTCGGTACAAGTGCACCGAGTGGTACTCAGGCGGTTCTTGATGTTACCTTTAATGGAGGAACATTACGTGCTAAGCTAAACTCTAACACAGGTACTCCTAATATAAGATTAAACGGAGGGAACTTGCTGCTCGATCTGGGAGGAAGAACCCCTAAAAATGCTTTAGGTGAAAACGTCTATAAGACCACATTTACCGTTCCGAGTGGGACTGGTGGTGTGGATGTCAGCAAGACACTGGTCATACGTGATAAAAATGGAACCGTTTACGGCATGAACGATGTAACAACCTTTGACGGAGGCAAGGTATATGCTTATCTACCCATTGGTATTGCTAGTGCAACCTATGAAGGAAAGACATATTATGCCATTGTAAAGGCTGATGGTACTGGGGAATTTGCAACACTTTATAAGGTTAATACCCCTGCATCAAAAACGGTGAACGGTGTTACTGCCACGGCGGCAGCTCCGGTTTTGACAGATACGGGATATTCAATTGACGTTACCCTTTCTGGAACGGCAATTAAACCTGGACTAATCACTTTAGGACTTTCGGGAGCAATTGACAGCGTTGCAGAGCAAACCCAGACAGTTGTTACAGGGGCAGTCTCTGGGGTGACAAAAACTTTTGTTTTCCCTATGCCAACTGCTGATGTAACGGATTTGGCTTTGACCATGTCCTTTGCTGAAACGTCCGCTTATACAGTCACATATACAGCACCAAATGCTACTTCCGGCTCAGTGCCTGTAGATGCAAACCCATATTATGAGGGAAAACCATATACTGTAGCAGCAACGGGTACTTTACAGCGCACTGGATATAGCTTTGCAGGTTGGAAAACAGGAGAGACAATCCATGGAGCTAATTCGAACCAGACCATGGGAGACAGCAGTGTATCCTATACTGCGCTTTGGACAGCCAACACCTATACCGTCACTTTTGATGGCAATGGAGCCACCGGCACAATGGCTGATCAGACCTTTACCTATGATGCAGAGGCAAAAGCACTGAGCAGTAATGCCTTTACACGAACAGGATATACTTTTGCAGGTTGGGCAACCAGTCCTAGTGGAACAAAGGTTTATACACCAGGAGAATCGGTGCGTAATTTAACCGCAGCTGAAAATGGCACAATACATCTTTATGCATTGTGGAAGGCAAACACGTACACCGTGACCTTTAATGGCAATGGCGCTACTTCAGGAACCATGGAGAAACAGAATGTAGCTTATAACACACCTGTTTCACTGAATGCAAACACCTTTGAACGGGAGGGCTATACCTTTGCAGGATGGAAAACAACCGGTGGAAATTCATACGCCAATGGTGCCAGTATTACTGCAACTGAAAATATAACATTGAATGCTACATGGATTGGCAATGACTATACTGTGACTTTTAATGGCAATGGGGCCACCTCAGGTTCTATGAACAATATAAACCTAGTATATGGAACAAATACAACTTTACCGGATAATGCCTTTAGCCGCACAGCATACACATTTACCGGATGGAACACTGCAGCAGACGGAAAAGGTGCGAATTATGCAAATAAGGTGGAGGTGAATAATCTAACCACATCCGACAACGGTACCGTACAGCTTTATGCAATGTGGGCAGCCAACACTTATTCCGTTCAATTCAATATCAACAATGGTGACTCCGGTACAATGAGTAATCAGGTCTTTACCTACGACTCAACGGAAACAGCATTAAGCAAAAACCAATTTCTACGATCTGGGTATACTTTCGTAGGATGGAATACCAAAGCCGACGGCACAGGCATACCTTATGCTGATCAGGTGAAAGTAAGGAATCTGACAGCAGATACCAGCGGTGTGATACAGCTTTATGCTCAATGGAATCCAGGCAGCTTCTCTGTGAATTTTGCACCAGGGAGTGGTCGTGGAACCATGGCAGCACAGAGCTTCCAGACAGGTGATACAACTGTACTTAAAACCAATAACTTTATGTACAGAGGATATAGCTTTACGGGTTGGAATACTGAGCAAGACGGCAGTGGAACGGATTATGCCGCAAATGCTACTGTTAACACCCTGAATTTAGGAAGCAGCGATAGCATTACACTGTATGCCCAGTGGGCGCCTAACGCATATAAGGTGACATTTAATGCTAATGGTGCGACAGGAAACATGGCACAGCAGGGCTTTACGTATGATGCAGCCGCAACAGCATTGACTCAAAATACCTTTACCCGTGATGGATATACCTTCTTGGGCTGGGCAGCAAATCCAACGGGTTCTTATGGCGAATATGCCGATGAGCAGACTGTACGGAACCTTACTCCTATGCAGAATGGTGTAGTGACGTTATACGCAGTATGGAAAGCCAATACGGTGGCAGTGGCATTTGACGGTAACGGTGCAAAAACTGGTTCCATGGGAAATCAAATGTTTATCCATAACACAGAGCAGCCACTTACTGCAAACACATACCAGCGCGAGGGTTACACCTTTGCAGGATGGAATACACAGAGCAGCGGCAGGGGAGTAAGCTATGCTGATGGTGAAATCATCAAGGATCCGACACCTGGTATTACTGGTAATCTGGTGCTATATGCCCAGTGGCAGCAACAGTCCCGCTACGGAATGTCCGGCATGGTCACCAACGATAGCACACCAGCGAACCCGATTCCAGATGCAACTGTCATGCTGAAGAAGGGAAATCAAGTGATTGGTACGACTAAGACCGATGCAAACGGTCGCTACAGCTTTACCAATTTACTGCCTGGTATCTATAACGTTGTGTGTACAGATGACGGTAAAACAGTTACCAAGGCAGAGACCATTATTGCTAGTCCTCTAGTAGTTGATTTCATACTGAACAACACTGCCAAAAACAGTTTACTTGAACTGACAGGCGAGGTTGGTACAACCGTTCCAGCTTTAGTGGTGGATCAATTGAGCACCGTAGCTGATGCGCATGCACAGCCAAGTAAGGTAACCACTGTTAAGTTGATTGTCACTGCCAAAAACCCGAGTGAATCAAATGGCGAACAGGCAGCAATCAGAGAACTCACTACTAGTCAGACAGTGGATATGTATTTAGATGCTCGACTCTTGTGCAACGGAACCAATATTGGCTCAAGCAATAATACGGTACTAGAAATTATTATTCCGTATGATTTCAGTAGGAAGGACAACATTCAGGTGCTTCGTTATCATGATGGGGCAGCTTCTGCACTGACAAAGCTAAGTAGCCGGCCTACTACCGCTTATGTGGATGGAACCTGGTTTGATAATGTGTCCACAGGACAGATTTTTGTATATGCATCCAAATTCTCAACCTATGCTTTCAGCTATACCGCTGTTAACTCAGGAGGTTCAGGAAGTTCTGGAGGAGGATCTGGCGGAGGAGCTGGTGGAGTTTCCAGTTATCCGATTACCATTGACAAAAGCAAAGTTGTGCATGGTACGCTGACAGCAGATAAAACCGAGTCTGTAGTAGGTGGTAAAATCACCATCACTGCAAAACCGGATGGAGGGTATGAACTTCATCATCTAATCATTACAGATGCAAACGGTAAGGCAATCCTTTATACGGACAACGGCAACGGAACCTATACCTTTGTAATGCCAAATGGTAAGGTGAATGTTTCAGCTGAATTTACCCAAGTAATTTCAAAAGAGAACTTCCCATTTGTGGATGTCCCTGAAAACCACTGGGCTTATGGGGATATTGCGTGGGCTTATGAAAAAGGAATATTTAACGGTACAGGAGACGGGACAACATTCAGCCCAGGATTATCTACTACTCGAGGTATGATTGTTACGCTACTATGGCGGTTAGAGGGTAAACCTGCTGTATCTGGCGGACATTCATTTAAGGATGTGAAAGATTCCTCCTATTATAAGCAGGCTATCATGTGGGCAGAGGGTAAAAAAATCGTTAAGGGATATGGAAACGAACTATTCGGCCCTGACGACACCATCACCCGCGAGCAGATGGCAGCAATCCTAAACCGCTATGCAAGTGATAAGGGATATGATGTTTCAAAGAAAAAGGCACTTGACACCTTTACTGATGGAAGCAAGACTTCGGCCTATGCTGTAGAAGCTATGGAATGGGCTGTTGCCAATGGTCTACTAAGCGGAAAGGAGAATCGCACTCTTGATTCCAAGGCTTGTGCCACAAGAGCAGAAGTTGCGGCAATTCTTAAACGCTTTGAAGAGGTGTTTGGGAAAAACAAATAGTATAAAGTATAAACTATATGATGCGGTAAGGCTAGAACTTACCGCATCATTTTTTTATTGCTATTTTAAAATATGTGATATTATGTTGGAAGAATTTTAAAATAGCAAGAGAAAATTTTATATACATATTGAAACCCTTTCATATTTTTTGTGTATATGTATTTAGCATGCGAATAAAAAAGTTATTTTGATTACTACCAAAGAGGAGGAAGGCTGATTTGACAGAGGATGAAAAGCTTTTGCTTAATTTAAAAAAGAGAAAGCGTGATGCATTAGATAAAGTAATGAAAGAGTATACACCCTATGTCAGTGTGATTATTTATAATATCATTGGAAATATTATGACAAAGGAAGACGTGGAAGAGGTCACGGCAGATGTATTTGTAGGCCTTTGGAAGCATGCTGATTCCCTTGATAGGGAAAAGGGCACGGTCAAAGCTTATCTAGGAGCGGCAGCACGAAACTGTGCAAAAAATAAGTTACGTCAAGTTTCCGTTCATCAGGAATTAGATGAAGGGATAGCTACTGAAAATCCAGAACCTGTGGCTTACCTTGAACAGAGGGAGAAGCAAAAACAATTGATTCATCTGATTTCTACACTGGGTGAGACGGACAGTGAACTTTTTATGCGGTATTATTATTATGATGAAAAAATCTCTAAAATTGCTAAGATTACAGGAATGAATGCTTCCACTATTAAAACTAGATTAGCACGTGGCAGAAAGAGGCTTAAGGAGATGCTGGATAATGAGGGGAGGAGACTATGATGAATAAACGACTTTCCAAATTGTGCTGTGAGTTGAAGATAGACAGCATAGACATAGAAGAAAAAGTCAATATCAAAGACATTGTTGACAGAGTAAATGGTACATTGAATACAGATATAAGCGAAAGGAAAGTTTATAGAAGACAGAAATTAATAAAAACAATAGTTCTTATTACTGTACTTCTGATTTTAGCAACAACAACAGTATTTGCAGCAGTTAAGGCAGATATTCTGAAGTTGAATTTTATAGGAGATACTGCTCCCTATACTGATTTCGTGGATACGAAAAAACAGAGCGTGACGGATGGACAATACAGGCTGACGTTGGAACAGACACTGGTTTCGAAATATCAGGTGTTTGTGGTTTATACTGTGGAGGGCCTGACTGATGAAGCCATAGCAAAGCTCATGAAGGAGGATTATTTTGGAATAGGATTATCGGAGATTTCTTTTGAGCCAAAATATGGTGAACGTGCAACAATCTCGAATCTTACCCAGGGTGAAATAATAGAATCGAAAACGAAAACATCTCGGACTTTTCAATTATACAGCTGTAGTTATTTTAATGAAGATGATGTGGATTTCATTCTAAGGTTTGCCTGCATGAAAGAAGGGAAGCAGATAACTGTTCCTATGAAATGCAATGTAGAATCAAAGGAATTTATTTTGGAAGGACAGCCTTATGGCAACGCAATCTTAAGATATAGTCCTCTTGGAATTTATTTTGAGAGAAACTATAAAACACAAAACGAGATGGATACGGAATTGTATTTTCGCATGAAAAACGGTGAAATCAAAACTTGCAACGATTTAGCTGATGTATTGCCTGGAGGAAGGATGAATTCTTATGACGTATTTGATGAAAATCTTAAACTTTGGCGTTATGGCAGCACAGGGCTTTTTTATGAAATAACGGAACTATCTGCCTTTAAAAGCATCATTGTTGGTAATATAGAGTACGACATTAAGGACACCACTAAAATCAAACCGATTACCATCGATGAAAAATTGCGACCTTTTGAGTTGAAGCCAGTAATCAAAGATGAAACAACCTGGATACCAGTTGAAGCACTTTGCAGTAAATTAGGAGCAAAATATCAATGGAATGAAAAGACCCGTTCGGCGAAAATCAACTACCATGATGAAATATATATTCTTAAAGATGGGAGCAGTGTTCTTTTGAAAAATGGTGAGGAATTTGAGCTGTTTAACCCAGTATGTATACTTAAAGGGCAACTGATTGCACCAGAATACCTGGCTTTTGGTATGCATTTTAAGGTGCAGCCAAAACAAGAACCTTGGGGAAGTAGTGAACGTCGTCGTGTAGGCACATATGATATAAAGGATACAGTATGGGTTGTTACACCTTGATGTAAAGCTTTAACTGACAAAGTGTATTGGGATAGAACAAATAAATAATATGGGCAGAGTTTTTCGGAATGACTTAAACGACTTAAGACTTTGCCTCTTTTTTAACCATAGCTCTTAATCCACTAATAATGATTTTTAGTCCGAATGGTTCATTTATTATGATATACTGTATTTGTATATTTTGATTTAACAATGAATAAAAAGAGGTGGATCGTATGGAAACAAAAGACTTAATTATTAGGAATTCTACATGGGATGACATTGATTTTTTCTATAGGTGGGAATTAACACCTGAGGTTAATGAATATTTTAGTATTTCTGAAAATCAAAGCTACGAAATGGTTGCACGTACATATGTCCATGATGATGAAAATCCTAACCAGATTCAGTATACTATAGCCCTTAAGGGGACAGGAAAACCAATTGGGAGAATTGTGCTGGGAGACTTCATGGAAAATTGGAAAGTGGAAGTGTTCAGAATTTATATTGGTGATCCAACTTTGAGAAATAAAGGATATGGCAGACAAGCCATGGAGGCAATCATGAAACTTTGTTTCGAAGAGTGGAAGCTTGAAAGAGTTTATCTTGATCATTATACTGGAACTCCTGCTTCATTCTTATATCAATCACTTGGTTTTAAATACGAAGGCGTTTTGAGGAACAACTGTCGAAAAAACGGAAAACTTTATGATGTTCATTTAATGTCAATGCTAAAGGATGAATATGTACAAAAATATCTAACAAGTTAATATAAAAAAAGGAGTGGTTTATTACCCAATCTGATACAACTGAAGTGGAGTAATTTGGATAAAAAAGTAGTACCAGTGATTTTGGAAAGGAATTGATAAATAGATATGCTTATTAAGCTTACTGATAGAATTTATTATATGCCCAATGATGATAGGACAGATAGGCCAATATTAGGATTAGTCTGTGGTGACAAATATAGCTTAGTTGTAGACTCCGGAAATTCTCCGGCACATGCCAATGAGTTTTTGGCCGATGTATGCAAATTAGATATTCCACCACTAAAGTATTTAGTACTGACTCATTGGCATTGGGATCATGTTTTTGGGATAGAAGCTATGAACATAATTACAATTTGTAATTATCTAACGAAAGAAAACTTAAATAAAATGCAAAAAATGACGTGGGATGACTTTATGCTGGATGAACGAGTAGAAAAGGGAGAGGAAATTGAGTTTTGCAGTAAAATGATAAAACTTGAAATGCCTGATCGAGATGGTTTTAAAACAGGAAATGCTGATTTAACTTTTAAGGATAGTATAGAGATTGATTTAGGTGGAATTTCTTGTTTGATCGAAACTGTTGGAGGCTGCCATTCAGAAGATTCTACCATTATTTATATTCCAGATGAAAAAACAATATTTCTAGGTGATTGTATTTGTGAAGATATTTATAGTGGCGAATGGAGTTACAGTAGAGAAAAGTTAATGCCTATGATAAATAAAATAAAAAAATATGATGCGTTACATTACCTCACTTCCCATCATCATCCGGAAAGTAAAGAAGAATTTTTTGATTATCTTAATGAGCTTATTCGAATAGGTGATTTTGTTGGAAATGGCTATTTGGAAAATGAAGTAATTAGGAGTTACACTGAATTTTACAATAAAGCCCCTAATGAAGATGAAATTTGTAATATTAGAAGCTTTATTCATGGGAATATGAAAAATATTTAGAGAATTAAACAGATTGCCCATATTTTTGAAGCAGTTCTCCGTCTACTCTAAAATCGGCCCATTCTGTTAATTCGCGGGCACCTAATTGTTTATAAAATGCCATGGATGGTTCGTTATAGACGAAGCAGCCCCAATCAAGCCTTGTGCAATCATTAGAAACAGCTATTTTCATTAGATTAATTAAAAGTGCCTTTCCAAAACCCTTGCCTCTCCATTGTGGTGTTACATACAAATCTTCAAGATATATGTAGGCTTTTCCAAGGAAAGTTGAAAATTTGAACAGGTACATAGAAAAGCCTACTGGTTCTCCACAATACTCTGCAATGAGCGTCTCAGCCTGATTTTTTACAAACAAAGATTCCATAAGAGATTCTTCTGTAGCCTGTACTAAGTGCTTGCAGCCTTCATAATCGGCAAGCTCCAAAATATACCTTAAAATTAGAGGAATATCCTCTTCTGTTGCTGTGCGGATTGTAAAGCCTTCAATATTTGTTAATGCATTAGACATATTCATTAAACTCCTTTAAATTTACTTTTGTTTTGTTATCTGGTATCATTATATTACTTGATAAAAATATTTCAATAACGCACTTTTTTATGACTAAGTTAGGAGAATATAACCATGAAAGATGTACACTCACAATGTCCTTGTATGGAACGATGTCCACTTAACAGAGCAATGGAGTTGATTGGTGGGAAGTGGAAAATTCAGATAATTTGTTCGTTGAACAGCAATGGTAAAACTAGGTATAATGCAATAAAAGGTAATCTGGATGGAGTTTCCAATAACATTTTAGCCAAAGCACTGAAAGAGTTAGAAAGGGATGGATTTGTTACAAGAACAGAATATATGGAGGTACCAATTCGAGTAGAATATGATCTCACCATTAAAAGTAAAAGACTAATGCCTATTCTAGAGGCACTTAGTGACTGGGGTGAAGAGAATATTTGATTTGATAAACATAAATCCTGTTGTGACCATTTGCTTCATAAATATTAAGGCATGTCAGCGCCTTCCCAATATTGGGGTTCTCTGACATGCCTCATTTATCTTAACCTTTTTTTACTCGATATAGTTTGCCTTTAATGGTTTTTGTCTTAAAAGCCTTTATCACCAACGCTTCTTTTCCATCTGAAATTTCAACATTGGTTACTTTCCCTTTGATGTCCACTTTTCCGATGTCCTCATTGCGAATACCGTCCACCCGCCTGATAGCAGCAAGGAAATCGCTTGTCTTCAAGGAGCTGTTATCTCTACCTGCATTAAACTGTACGAAAGCCTTTTGTCCTTTGCGATTATCGGCTTTATATCTTTCCCGACCTGTTCTGCGTGTAGAATCTGCCTTCGGGGGTTTCCTATCTACATGGCCGCCTTTACATGGAATAGTATAGCCGAGGAACTTTTCAAGGTCATGAAATCGATTCATTTCACTTGGGATTACCATGGTGATAGCAATACCGTGTTGATCTACACGACCTGTTCGACCAATTCTATGCACATATTGTTCATGCTCGAAAGGGACACCATAGTTGATGACGTGAGTGATGCCTTGAACGTGTAACCCTCTTGCTGCTACATCCGTGGCAATAAGCATTTTATATTCGCCTCTTTTAAAAGCATTTAATGTTTCCGTACGCATCTGCTGGTCCATACCGCCATGTACTGCACATGTAAAGTTACCCCATTTTCGAAAGATTTCAAACAAATTGGTAACCTGTTCTTGTGTATTACAGAACATGATGGCTTTTCTCGGGCGTTCTCTTTCGATAACTTTCTTCATAAAGTCAACTTTTTTAAGTCCGTCTACCGCATAGTAAATCTGTTCAATCTTTTCAAGGTTTGATACTTCTGCTTCAATTTGGATTTCTTCAGGATGATTCATAAACTCCTGGCTCAAGAAATGAACTTCATCCGGTATGGTTGCAGAGAAGAGTAACGTAACTCTCTCTTTAGGCATTTTTTTTATAATAGTTTCCAGTTGCTCTTTAAAACCCATAATTAGCATTTCATCGGCTTCATCAATTACCAGGTATTTAATATCATGGAGTTTCACATTTTTGTTTAAGAGGTGATCCATCATTCTACCTGGTGTAGCCACAATTACATGGGGGGTGTTTTGTTTTAATTCTTTTCTTTGTAATTCCATAGGCTGTTTGCCATATAAAGCACAGCACTTTACATCTTTATATTTACCAATATCAGCAAAGTCCTGTTTTACCTGCTCGGTCAATTCTCGTGTGGGTGTCAGAACCAATGCTTGTGGACTCTCAAGTTCTACATCAATTTTCTCACAGAGAGGGATGGCGAACGCTGCAGTTTTACCACTTCCTGTTTGGGACTTTACAATTAAATCTTTGCCCTCCCAAATCATGGGGATTACTTTGGCCTGAACCTCCAGAGGTTGTTTGAATCCCAACTCGCTCAGTGCTCTTTTGATGGAATTATCAAGGGGATAGTCCTTGAACTTCTCTATGTTTTTTTTCTGAATATCTTTTACTTCGTTCATTTTTTTCTCTTTTCTCAACTCACCTTAAATAATTTTATATTTTTATCTATTATTTGTCTTTATGTTTAAATGTAATCCTCCTTATGAGGTTACGAACTTTTATTATACCATAGATAATGGATAAAAGGATAATAATTAAGCCTGAAGGCATGAAAAAATAGCTGCATTTACCTGGAAGTTTTACACTTCTTATTTTGCGATTTGTAGTATACTATGATTTAATAAGATTTTATTACAAAATTAGAAGATAAAGTAAAATTATATGACGAAAGCAAAGTGCGCGGAATGGGGGAAATATATGAGAGAAGTTTTGCAGGCAGAATACGTGTCTAAATTTCAATGTATTGCTTCAAAATGCGAAGATACCTGCTGCTGTGGTTGGCGAGTTGCAATTGATGAGGAAAGTTATAAGAAATATCAAGATCTACTGCACTCCGGTGGGGGCGATATGTTTAATAGGACAATAACAAGAGAAGGGATAATGCCTGTGGAGGGTAATTTTGCAGAAGTGGTAATGTTGCCTGAGAATACCTGCCCTTTTTTGTCTGAAAAAAAGCTATGCAGCATTCAGGAAAAATATGGTGAAAGCTATATATCTGTGACTTGCAGCATTTTCCCGCGTATCTACAATGTTGTGAACGGCAAGTTAGAATTGGCTTTAGATATGGCATGTCCCCATGCTGCAAGACTTGCTTTATGTGATTCTGTGCCAATGGGTTTTCTAACCCAAAATATTAATGTCCATTCAAGGATTGAGAAAGTTCCGTCTGTAAATCTATCTGATATGAATTACCCCAATGGAGTTTATCCGTATTTTGAAGAAGTACGCACCTTTATAATCTCACTTTTACAGAACCGGAATTATTGTTTTGAAGACAGGCTGGTAATTCTGGGAAGATTTTGCAATGATTTGAATCAGTTGTCTGGTAATAGTAAAATTGAGGTTCTGCAACTTATCAATGATTATTCGCACCTAATTAACACCAAAGGATTTTATAAATTTATTAGTAGTATTCCAAGGCAACCTGCAGCGTTGTTAAAAGTCATAACGCTCTTATTAGAATATCAATTAAAAACGGGAGCAGCTGGTAACCGTTTTGCAGAATGCTTGGAACAATTTAAGAAAGGGCTTAATTATACAAATGACATCTCTGAGGAGGACGTGAACATTTCCTATACGAAAGTCAAGAATTCGTACTATACTCCTTACATGAAGCAGCATGAATATATTCTTGAAAACTATTTTGTAAATGAGGTTTTCAAAGGACTTTTTCCATTTGGAACACAAACAAGTATTTTTAAGAAAAATATTTTCCCTATTGAGAAGACGGTATTGACAGAGTATATGCTGCTGACCACACAGTTTGCAATAATCAGAAATTTATTAGTTGGTATTGCAGGCTACTATAAAGAGCAATTTGGAATAAATCAGGTTCTGGAATTAATACAGACTTTTGCCAAAAATATTGGTCATGATATCCCTTATCAGCAACGGCTCCTTCAGTTTTTTCATGAGAACAATATGCTTAACATTCCCTGCGCTGTAATGCTCATCAAAAATTAGATCTCACAGAAACACAGGAAGTTTTGAAAAGGAAGAGCATGTATTTAAGAATTTTTTACTGATAAGATGAAAATTATAAAATCTTCTAACAATATTAAAGTATAAATATAGCAATATAATAAGAAAAAACAGCAAACACATTTCATGTAACAGAGACAACATTTCATACAGCACTAGTTGAATACTATTAAAAAATAATATAGATATGTATTGAAGTTAAATAAAGGAATAGATATGATAAATTATAAATTTATAAAATTGATGTTTGTTTTTTTTATTATGATAGTTTGTTTAATAGGCTGCACTCTTAAGGAAGACACCGGTAACATCACTACAGAAGAATTAATAGATAAAGGATTTCCTAAGGATATAAATGTAACATTATTTTATAAACAATATAAGAATGTAGCTGGAATACAAAGAACGGAAACCTATAATCTTAATAATAAAAGTCTTTCACAAACGGAACAGCAATATATACAGGGGTGCTATAGTATTTTCCCGCAAAAATCATTAACGGCTATATCCAATTATCTTGGATATAAAAATGAAGATGGTTTAATACAAGCATATGGACAACCTTTCATTTATAAAAATTATGAATTAGGTGAGATATTCTTATTTGAAGGAGTTGTCGTGGGGAAAGATACTTTTACAGTTTTTTTGAACAGAAATGGCAAAATTCAAACAATTAAAATAGATCATCCAACTGGTGATACCGCAATTGGTATATGCCATGATAAAAACGATGTTTATGTGATATCTTCTAGTGAAAACCAAACTGAAATAGTATTATATAAAATAAATGCAGATAGTTGTAGTTTAAAAACTTATAATATTCCTGTATCAAATTTTGGGTTGGAGAGGGTGCTTTTATATACGGATTCCAATTTAGTACGTAATAATATCTTGTACGTAATTCCTAAAACCATGGATGGATATACATCTTGCATATTGATGTATGATTTAAAGGAAAATATATGTAAAAAAGTAGATAACATAAATGGCGTGGCATCAAATATTTTTGATATTGGGGATAAGCTTTTAGTATTAAATAGGGGATACACAAAAGGGTCAACCTATATGGATAGTTTGTATATCGACTATTATGATTATGGGCTTAATTTCTTATGCTCAGAAAATATTCCTTTTGAACACAAGGAGCAAATGGAATTTATAATGAGAAATTTTTGCTATTACTATGATAAAAAAATTATGGGAACGGCTAATACAATAGATGATAACAAGAACAACTATGTTTTTATCTATGATATAAATAAAAAACAAATAATATATTTTTCTAAACTAACACAAAATGATGAAAAACTATTACTTAATGACGATTTATTTATGTATCAAAAAAATCATGATAGCTATCATATATTTTAAATAGCTAACGTGTATAAGAAGCAGAAATAGGTAGTTTACAGAAGATTGATATTGATAATAGAACTGAATTATCTTCAGTAAAATGAGAACGTTAACAGGCTTTTGATGGAAGCAGATTTTGTGATTGTGTTCTATGTGGAAACAAAGCGAAACTGATATCTATAGCATATATCCAAAGTTCTTGATATATGTTTATGCTTAGATTAAGTGGATTAAAATAAGACCAATCGATAAAGACTGGTCTTATTTTTGTCCAATATACTTATAACATTTGTTTCGAAGAGCTAATGGTTATTTCTAAGACTCTTGTTAAGAAATTGAACTTCTCTTTCATTTCTTCAAACTCCTGGCCAGAACTAATAAATTTTGCAGTGCCTTCAATGATAAAGCCTGTTCCTTGGTAATCATTATAGCCAATCACTTCTTTGCTTCCTAAAGATATTTTTATCTTATTATTAATATTAACATTTTTTTCTGTTTTCCTCATAATTGCGGCTGGAATCAGAAGCCTTTCATCTGGAGTTACAGTAATGTAGGAATTCCAGGTATTAACTATATGTGGCTCGCATTCTCCCCAAGAAACAATGGAAACAACACCTTCCTTATTTATTACATCATAAAATTTTTCTGTTAACATTTTTTCCTCCTATTAAAAATTTTTAAGATATTATAGATAAATATTATCTGTAATTATTATATATATTGAACTTTATACTGTCAACTATAAAATATATTAGAGATATATTTTATCTATAATTTAAACCTGAATAGGTTGACTAATAAAAAATATTAAAGTAATATGGGAAGAAGAAATTGTATTCTGGGAGGGTGATTTTATTGCAATTTTCTATTGGTGTAGAATACGCATTACATTGTATGCTATATATGGTCGATAATCCTACGGGAAATTCAATAGGTATAAAGGACTTAGCTACTTATCAAGGGGTATCTGAGACTTATTTGTCAAAAGTATATACGAAACTAAGGAAAGCCGGTATTGTCAAGTCTATACCTGGAGTAAAAGGTGGATATGAATTAGCTCGTTTGCCTGAAAGTATTACTTTTTGGGATATAGTAGAAGCTGTAGAAGGAGGTGCTCCTTTATTTCAGTGTGCAGAAATAAGGCAAAACGAAATATTACTGGATAAAGAAAATTTGCCAGATACACATACAAAATGTCCATGCCTCATACATGTGGTAATGATAGAAGCTGAGGAGCAAATGCGACAGTACTTGAAAAATAAAACATTAGCATGGTTATATGAGCAGGTAAAGAATAAGTTGCCTCAAGAGCACTTAGAAGCTACAGCAGAATGGTTTAACAATCTGAGAATGAAGAAGTAATTGAGGATGCAAATCTCTTTAGAAGTAAGAAAATCTTGTACAGTTTTTCTTTGGGAACTAGGAGGCAGATAGAATCTCTGCCTCCATTTTTTATGCCCTAGTTGCTAAAAAACGAACAAAGACTCTTGCTCAAGCTTTAGATCTAACGTAAATCTAACGTTTTAATCACAAAACACGAACTTTAAGATTAAAGCATATAAAAAGGTTCCTATTTTATCCAAAAAAATATATGTTTTTTTGTCGAAATATGGTAATATGTCATAAAATATTATATTTCAATATTTTTAATCCAATATAAAATTCGTCAAGATACAAACTGCAGGACGGGAAACCTGGTTCGTCAGAATTGATCGGGGTATCTTAAATTATTTATTGGAGGTTTTTTTATGCAAAAAAATAAGAACAACTTAAAACAACTTATTCGTGCAGGAAGAGGAATTACTTCTGCACACACTGTGGTACTTCATGGAAGCTTGGTAAATGTTATGACCAGCGAAATTTACAAGGCCGATGTGGCAATCTATGAAGATACTATTGTAGCCATTGGGGATGTAAGTGATTACATCGGCCAGGAGACGAAGACCATCGATGCAACGGGAAAATATTTAGTTCCTGGGCTCATTGATGGACACATTCACAGCGAATGCAGCAAGCTTAGCATCACAAGCTTTGCAAAAGCAGTGGTACCTTGTGGAACAACCAGTATTATTTCAGGACTAGACGAATACATTTCAGTATCCGGTTTAGAGGGTTTACAGGAAGTATTTAAAGAAGCAAAGGCAAGTCCTTTAAAAGTATTCTGGGGTGCCCCTTACAGAACACCTTATACGTTCCCACAATCAACAGTTGCCTTTAACTTCACTCAGGAAGTTCACAGGGAAGTACAGAAGTGGCCGGAATGCTTTGGCGTTTGGGAAACAGTGCGTGAATACATACAGGAAGAAGATGATGATACTTTAGGTGCAATTGAAGAAGCATTTAAGAATCGTCTGCCAGTGTTTGGATGCGCGCCAATGGCAAGAGGCAAAGAATTAAATGGATATCTCTGTGCAGGTATCAGACTTGACCATGAAAGCTACGACCATGAGGAAGTAGTAGAAAAAATGCGAAATGGTATGCATATGATAATCAGAGAATCTTCCGTTACCCATTTCCTAAAAGAAAATATCAGAGCAGTAACTGAAGTAAATCCTGCCCTTGCACGTCGTGTAAGTTTTTGTACAGACGATGTAACAGCAACAGATGTAATAGAAAAAGGACATGTTGACAATCTTGTCCGTCTTGCTATTGCTGAAGGAGTAGATCCTATGACAGCCATCCAGATGGCTACCATTAACAGTGCAGAGGCTTATAGAATCGATCATCTTGTTGGTTCGATTTCCCCTGGAAGACTGGCAGATATTCTTTTGGTTGACAGCCCGGAATCTTTCCATGTGGAAGCTGTTATCACAAATGGCCGCCTGGTAGCGGAAAATGGTAAATTAAATTATGCTCTGAAAGCACCTGCCAGAAGCAGCGTGCTAAGTAGTGCATTAAAATGTGCAAAGACTACAAAAGAAGATTTTGAATATAAAGTAGATATTAAAGATGGACAAGCTAAAGTGCTTTCCATGAATGTGAAGGGACCTTTCGTCCGTAAACGAAGAGATGTTATCTTAAATGTAAAGGACTATATCGTACAGCCAGATACAGAGCAGGATGTTCTGATGGTTTCAGTTCTTGAACGTTTTGGCCGTAATGGTAATAAGTCATTAGCATTTTGTTCTGGATGGAAGCTTAAAAAGGGTGCAATGGCTTCTTCTGCCGCGCCAGATGACAACAATATCATTGTAATGGGAGCAGATGCTGCAGATATGTCCATTGCAGTAAACCACCTCATAGAAAATGGTGGAGGGCAAGTTGTTGTTGCAGACGGCGAAGTAATAGAATTTCTTTCCTTACCTGTAGGAGGAATTGCCAGCGATTTAGAACCAGAAGAAATTGCTTATCGTGAAACATTACTGACAAAAGCAGCAAATAAACTGGGATGTGATTTACCGGATCCTCTTATGTATATGTTTTTCTTACCAATTACAGCAATCCCTGATTATGCTATCACAGATGTAGGGCCAGTGGACTGTATTGCACTGACAACCTTTGAACCAGTTCTTGAACTGACTCAGGTAAAATAAGGAGTGTCAGACAATGGAAAAGAAACAACTAAAAAATTTAATCGATGTTGCGGCAGGAAGAACTCCTGCAGATACTGTTATAAAAAACTGCAAAGTTGTAGATGTATATAATGGCACTATTATTGAAGGTGATATTGCTTTATGTGAAGACCTTATTGCAGGAGTGGGACATTACGAAGGAATTTTGGAAATTGATGCAAAAGGTCAGTATGCAGCGCCAGGTTTTATAGACAGCCATATTCATGTAGAGTCCTCTTATGTAAGTCCAGAAGAGCTGGGCAGACTCATTGTTCCTCATGGAACAACCACAATCATTGCAGATCCTCATGAAATTTCTAATGTTTGCGGATTAAAAGGCTTGAACTATATGATAAAAGCCTCAGAGGAAACAGCCTTAGACATTAAATGGATGCTGCCTTCCTGCGTGCCTGCAACACCCTTTGAGCATGCTGGAGCGGTCATTGATGCAGAGACTATGAAAGAACCAATAAAGCATGAAAAAATTCTTGGACTTGGAGAATTCATGGACTTCCCCGGTGTAATTGGGGCTAATGACGGTGTCTTAGATAAGCTCCTGGTTGCAAAAAATCAAGGGAAGTGTATTGATGGTCACAGCCCTGGAGTAACAGGCAATGGACTGAACGCTTATGCTGCAGCAAGAATTCATACAGATCATGAATGTTCTACGGTAGAAGAGATGCAGGACAGAATTGCAAGAGGAATGTATGTGCTGCTTCGTCAGGGTTCTGCCTGTCATAACCTGAGGGAATTATTAAAAGGTGTAACTCCTTTTAACAGCAGACGTTGCCTTCTTTGTGCAGATGATTGCCAGCCAAAGACCATTTTAAGTACAGGCCATATTGATAATCACCTGCGTGTTTGTGTAGAAGAGGGACTTGATCCGATTATTGCTATACAAATGGCAAGCTTAAATTCAGCGGAGTGTTTTGGACTAGAAGACAGAGGTGCTATCGTACCAGGTCTTCGGGCAGATATTGTGCTGATGAATAATCTTAAGGATTTTAAAGTACAAAGAGTATTTGTTGCCGGTCAGGAAGTCGCAACAAATGGAACATACAATTTACCGGTCAATCCATACGATATATCAGAAACAAAAGGAAGCTTTCACGTAAAAGACTTTTCAAAAGAAAAGTTGCGATTAAAGATTAATTCACACAAGGCAAATGTGATTAATATTTTGCCTGGTGGTGTAGTTACTAGCAAAGAAGTGGCAGAAATTAAACGTGATGCCAATGGTGAGTTTATCTATGACCCATCTTCTGATATTGTCAAGGTTGCAGTGGTTGAACGTCATCAGGATACAGGAAATGTGGCAGTAGCATTATTAAAAGGATATGGCATCAGAGAGGGAGCAGTTGCACTTTCTGTAGCCCATGACTCTCACAATATCATCGTGGTTGGTGTAAATGATGAAGATATGGCATTCGCTGTAGAGGAGCTGATAAAACAGGATGGTGGAATTATTCTTGTAAAAGATCAGAAAATCCTGGAAAGTATGCCTATGCCAATAGCGGGCCTTATGAGCGATAAAAGCGGTGAGTGGATTCATGAAAAGCTGACACAGATTCACAAAACTGCCCATGAAACTCTTCATATCAATCAGGATGTTGAGCCTGTAATGACACTGTGCTTTATGTCTTTAGCAGTTATACCTGAAATAAAGCTTACAGACATGGGGTTGTTTGATGTAACTAAATTTGACTTTATACCGATCGAAGCTCAATAAATAACATAGGAGATATATTTTATGACGAAAAGTGAAAAGAGGTTACCCCTCTTCAATAGAGGTGATATAGGAGGGTTAACTTATATCCTTGCAAACAACATTGTAAACTACATTATTGTTATTGCAACTCTGTCAGGTGTGCTTGGATGGCCAGCTGACCTGGTTTATGGAAGGGTTATTCCTGGCATGTCCATGGGATTACTGGCAGGGTGTTTATATTATGCATATATGGCTGCTAAATTAGCAAAGAAAGAAGGAAGAACAGATGTAACAGCACTGCCTTCAGGAATCTCAACACCCGCCATGTTTGTTATGCTGTATGGAGTAATTATGCCATTGCATTTTTCTTTGAAAGACCCTTATCTTGCATGGTCTGCAGCAGTTGCAGCTTGCTTTATTGGTGGGTTTGTTGAATTCTGTGGTGGATTTATTGGTCCATGGATGAAAAGGAATATCCCTCGTGCTGCACTTCTTGGTACGGTGGCAGGAATCGGCTTTATCTGGATGGCTACACAAGGTGTTTTTGATTTGTTTGGCGATCCTATCCTTGGTCTGCCTATATTCCTTGTAGGAATCGTTGGTGTTTTTGGAGGCTATCTATTTCCCAAGAGAATACCACCATTTGCCGTTGCTATTGTAGGCGGAATCATTTATGCTTTGGCAATTGGACGTACCCATGTTGATTTTACAGGTGTAGGCTTATTTATACCAAATCCTGTTACTACGATACAATCTTTAATTAACGGTTTTGTAGTTGTATTGCCGTATCTTAGTATTATTATTCCAGTTAATATCTATAATTTTATTGAGACCATGGATAATGTGGAAGGAGCTAACGCAGCAGGCGACAATTACAGTGTCCGAGAGGCACAATTTGCAGATGGTATCAGCACTATGATTTCCGCAGTATTTGGTGGTGTTGTACCGAATACTGTTTGGCTTGGCCATGCAGGGCTAAAGAAAACAGGATCAAATATAGGTTTCTCATGGGTTGGAGGAATTCTTCTTGCCCTTGCAGGTGTATGTGGACTCTTTACTTTCTTTAGCGCGTTGGTTCCACCAGCTATTGCTGCGATTACCTATTTATGGTGCTCCATCATTATGCTTTCTCAATCATTCAGAGCATGTGATAAGAAGCATTATGCTGGTATCGGAATTGCCATGGTACCGCCCATTGCAGACTTCTTATATACCCAGGTTACTGGGGCAGTTGGCCTTGCAAATATATTCACTGAAAAATTGCCTTCAGGACTTGTAGGTTATGGCTCACAAGTATCCCAGCGGTTACTGGATTCAGGTGTTATGTGGAACGGCGTCCCAGCCGTAAAATCGGGGGCCATTGTCATAGGCATTATACTTGGGACTTTGACCGTGTGTATCATTGACAGACGTTTAGACAAGGCTGGAATAACAGCATTAGCAGGAGCTGTGCTTTCCTGGGTTGGTTTCATACATAGTGGAGGTCTGGGGTTTTACCCAACATCCCCATTTGCTATTGGCTACCTGATTATGGCTGTCATGTGCTTTATCCTTCATGCTGGCCGTGGCAAATGGCTGGATACCATTGATGATTATGATTATGTATAAATGATAGGATAATGGAAGGAGCTGTTGCAAAAATGAATGTTACTTTGCAACAGCCCCTTTTTTATGTTAAATAGGATGATTTGGCAGCCAAACTCAGGCCACCAAATTTGAAAAACATAAAATATGTCCTATTGTTTTTAGCAAATACCAATTTGCTGGATTTTATGGCTAAAGATTTTAGTCTGAGAAAGTGCGACAACGCAATTATAAGAGAATAAGTTTTTTACTCATAAAATTATAAAAAAACAAAATCCACGGTAGCATTTTTGGCAAATACTACCGTATTTTATGAAAAGTTAAAACTTTATGGTAGTCATTTCAACAAAAATGCTAACAATGTGTCAAAACTAATAGGTATAGATGCAAAAAACTACCGGGCTTTAAGTAAAAATCATAATCACGGTAGCACCAACAGTATAGACAGTTTAAAAGGTTTATAGGATGGGATACTTATAATTACTATTGCATATCCTTCATCAAGTATTGCAAAGAAAAGCATAGAGCACTTATTTAATATATAATCTGATGAATACTTTTAAACCAATTTTGACTTACTACTTATAAAATATAGATTCATAAACAACTATTTATAACGCATTGGCAGTATAACCCGATATAGACTTAATAAGTCTGTATCGGGTTATATTTTAGTTGAATTATCACAGATTAAATATATTTTGTTCATATAGCTTATTTTTGACAAAATGTACTTTACCTGCTTATAACTAATGAAATGCAGAGAGGCAGAAGAATCCTTGCCCCCAAAGGAGAGGTCTTTTCTATAAATAATCATCTTTCAGCTTTTAATATTTTTTATGGCATGGAAATTGCTGTTAATTAAATTAGTAAAAATCCAAACTGACTTTGTAAATGATATGTGTTACAAAAAAGAGATTTTTACAGTCTAGCGCAAAGGAGGACAGAGATAAAAAATAGCAAGCAATATTTTACATATATAAGGAGGTTAAACTATGTTATCAGAGAATGTTAAAAAATTTGTTGTAGATTATATTTCAGAGAACCATAAAACTTTTCATGATGTTTCTCAAAAAATATGGAATTGTCCAGAGCTTGGAATGGAAGAATTTCAAGCACTGAAATTGCTGACAAATCTATTAAAGGATAATGAATTTACGGTTAAGTCTGATGTTGCAGGGATGCCTACAGCATTTGTTGCAACCTATGGAAGTGGAAAGCCAGTAATAGCATTTAGTTCCGAATATGATGCACTTCCAGGTGTTTCCCAGAAAATTGATTATAAAAAGTCACCAGTATTTGAAGGTGCTCCGGGGCATGGATGTGGTCATAATCTTATAGCAGTGGGAGGCATAATGGCTGCAGTGGCTTTAAAAGAAGCCATGAAAAAATACAAATTAAATGGTACAATCAAAGTATATGGAACTCCTGGAGAAGAACTTTGCGTGGGAAAACCTGTTATGGGAAACGCAGGTATATTTGCGGATGCAGATATTATTTTGGACTGGCACCCATTAAATAGTAACAGTGCTAATTATGTTTCCTCACCTGCCTATTTTAATATAAAGTATCATTTTAAAGGCAGAACGTGCCATGGAAACAGCCCATGGAATGGACGAAGTGCTTTTGATGCAGCAATACTTCAAGGGCATGCCGTAGAAATGCTTAGAGAACACATCAAGCCAGGTACAAGTGAGTCAGCAGCCAAAACCATAAACTATACTTTTTCTGATGTGGGACCCGAATATCCTTGTGTTGTACCGGATAGAACAACAGCATGGTATCTTGGAAGATTCCCCACAAATGGGGAAGCATTAGACATTATGCGCAGATTAGACAAGTGTGCTGAAGGGGCCGCCATGGCCACAGAAACAACAGTAGAAAAAGAAATCATTACCATTAATCGTGAAATGCTGCCCAATATAACT
The DNA here is from genome assembly GCF_010120715.1 of Aminipila terrae. Taxonomy (NCBI): domain Bacteria; kingdom Bacillati; phylum Bacillota; class Clostridia; order Peptostreptococcales; family Anaerovoracaceae; genus Aminipila; species Aminipila terrae. The sequence continues at coordinate 12,961 of NZ_CP047591.1, read as the reverse complement.
GTTGCTAAAGTAATATACGATAACCTGATTGAATTAGGTGAACCTATATTTTCAGAAGAAGAAAAACAATTTATTAAAAATATACAAACTGAAGTGGGGGAAGGATATCCTACTGCAGAAGGTATTCAGCCTTTCGGGGAGGATGAGATACCAGTTACTGATACGGTGGAGTATAGCTGGAATGCACCCTACGGTATTCTTAGACTTGCACTTTGGCCAGCCCCTGCATTCCACAACTGGATGATAACTGCATGTGCAGGAAACAGCCACGGTAAAAAAGTATTAGATAAAGCAGCGCAGGTTCTTGCTACGTCCGCAGTGGATTTTATAACCAATCCTTTGCTTACAAGTAAAGCAAAAGAAGAATTTAAAGCAAAAATGAAAGGGAAAGAATATAAAAGTCTGCTGCCAGAAGGGACTCCGATTCCGATCAATATAAACCATGAAATAATGAAGAAATATAGAGGTTTATATAAAATTAACTGCGACTAAAATAATATTAAATGTTATAATATTTAAAATACTTATTTTTAATCCAGTATTTATTTATTATAATAGTTGTTTAATGAGGCATCGTTTTTCGGTGTCTCATTATTTGCAAACGGTCAAGATCAGGATGTGGTGAAGATTATGACAAGGGAAAATGAAAACATTCTTAGAATATGCAAAAGTTTAAACATTAAGAATGATTCTGAAAGTGGAGAGTTAACAGATACAATTATATGTGAAATTGAAAAAATAAAACAAGAAAATTATGAATTAAATGCAGTTATTGAAGAATCAGCTGACAGCATACATATTGCTGATGGCAATGGGGTTACACTCCGAGTCAATCAAGTATTTGAGAAAGCTGCTGGTTTAACAAGAGATAAAATTATAGGCAAAAATGTTTCTTTGTTAGAAGGGACGGCTTACTATCCCTCTATTGCCAAGCTTGCAATTAAAGAAAGACGAAAATTAACCATGTTACAATGGTCTAGTACAGGAGTACATGCTATAGTTACATCTACTCCTATATTTAACGAAAAAGGACGTATCTCCAGAGTTGTAACGAATGGAAGGCTAGTAAAGGAATTAGTGCTGCTCAATGAGTATTTTAATAACCTAAAAAATAATGCAGAATTAAAATCTGAAGCTGAGCAATCAGAATTTATATATAAAAATAAAGCAATGCAAGATTTGATGAATCTAGCTGAGCATATTGCTATGGTTGAATCTGGAATCATTATTACAGGAGAGTCTGGTACAGGGAAAAGCCGAATAGCAAGATATATTCATCAACACAGCCCAAGATGCAAACAAAAGTTTGTTGAAATAAATTGTGCTGCTATACCAGAGAGCTTAATAGAATCTGAATTATTCGGGTACGAGATGGGCGCATTTACAGGAGCAAAAAAAAGCGGAAAACAGGGGTTAATTGAATCAGCTAATAAAGGTACACTTTTTCTTGATGAAATAGGCGATATGCCTTTAAGCATGCAGTCAAAATTATTACAAGTTATACAAAACAGACAAATAACCAGAGTGGGGAGTGAAACGCCACGAGAGATTGATGTACAAATTATTAGTGCTACACATAAAAATCTTGAAAACATGATAAAAGAGGGGACCTTCCGACTGGATTTATATTACAGGCTAAATGTGGTACAAATACATATCCCTGCCTTAAGAGAACGCTTTGAGGACATTCCACCACTAATTGAGTATTTCGTAAATAAATTTAATCAGAAGTACGAAAAAAGCGTTATAATTTCCAAAGAAGTAATTCATTTAATAAAAATTATGAGTGGCCAGGCAATATCAGACAGCTTGAAAACTTTGTAGAAAAATTAGTGGTTATAAATCAAACAGGATTAGTGACAATGGAAGATTTATCATTAACTGAATTAGTGGAACATACAGAAAAAGAAAAGCCTTTTTATTTAAATAAAATAATGCCTTTAAAAGAAGCTCTGGAAGAAACTGAAAAGCAGTTAATATTAAATGCATATCAATCATTAAATAGTAGTTATAAAGTTGCGAAGGCTCTTAATATCAGTCAATCTGCTGCTCATAGAAAAATACAAAAATATTATAAAGGCAAGTGAAACCTAATTTATTAACAATTTCAGTAGAGAGGAAAAGAATGAATATACAAATATTTGGAACTACAAAGTGTTTTGAAACGAAGAAGGCACAAAGATATTTTAAAGAACGTGGTATAAAATGCCAGTTTATAGATATGAAAGAAAAGGGAATGAGCAAAGGAGAATTTAATAGTGTTAAACAAGCAGTTGGGGGGCTTGAACAGATGTTAAATGAAAACTGTAAAGACAAAGATGCTTTAGCCCTAATAAAATATATAGCCGATGAATATAAAGAAGAAAAGGTGCTAGAAAATCAGCATGTAATGTTGACACCTATTATAAGAAATGGAAAACAGGCCACGGTTGGATTCAGGCCGGAAGTATGGAAAGAATGGAAATAAAAAATATAGGCTGCCAATTATATTTGGCAGCCTTTGGATTGTGTGTAAAATTATTAAAACTTTGACTTTTCCCACTGAAGGTATGCATCATACATCTGAAGCGCCTGCTTCATATTTTTATCTGTAACTTTGGATGGATCCTTCAGAATACTTCCCATTTGAATGAGTTGTGCGTCTAAAAATTTAGGATTATTCATTCTGTTTTGAGTATTAACCTTCTTATTCTTTGCAGAAAAAATACTTTCTTTAAACATAAAAAGGATAAAACTACGTTTCTTTTGTCTTGGGACTTGTTTAGATGATTCAAATACCTGCTCAAACATTTGATACAGTTTTTTTCTTCTGAAACGTAAGTAGAATATAATACCTATGGTAGCTAAGATTAAGATTACTAAAATTATAATCCATGTTGTTATGTGCATTTTGTATACTCCTTTTATAAACTTCTATATGTATTTTACCGCATATTGCTCCAAAAAACACGATATTTTTGCATAAAACAATTAATTTAAAATCTATGGGAATATTTGAGTTGCATAAAGGTGTAAAAGAACAGTTGTTCTGGGAGTTTTTTTGTGTTATTCTTTATTATATAAATATTATATAGAATAACATAGAGGAAAAATAATGGATAAAAACGTTTCTTGGTTTGTTGATAAACAAGTTGAAAAAACTATCAATGCATTACAAAAAAATAATATGAAAGGTATTTTTGTAAAGGATGAGGAAGAGTTAATCCAAGTGGTCAGAGGGCTTATTGAGGAAAATTCTGTTGTAGGAACGGGTGATTCCATGACACTTTTGGAAACTGGCGTACTGGACTTTTTACGTAATGGACCCTATGCTTTTTTAGATAAGTATCGGGAAGGCATTACCAGTGAAGAAAAAAAGAGCATCTATATACAGAATTTTTCTGCTGACACATTTATTTGCAGCACAAATGCTTTGACAGAGGATGGAGAATTATACAATATTGATGGAAATGGAAGCAGAGTTGCTCCAATGATATATGGACCAAAACAAGTTATCATAGTTGCTGGTATAAATAAGTTAGTTCGAAATAAAGAAGAGGCTGAAAAAAGAGTGAGAAATTATGCCGCTCCCATTGATGCCAAGAGGCTGAATAAAGATACCCCATGTACGAAAACAGGGCGTTGTGCAGACTGTCATAGCCCAGATAGAATATGCAATGATTTTGTCACCATAACCGGGCAATTTGTAAAAGACAGGATAAAGGTTATTATCGTGGCGAAGGCTTTAGGATATTAAAGGTAAAATTTTTATATACAACCTTGGAAGGAATATTATATGAGAATAGGATATGCATGCCAGGCAGTAGGCATATATGAAACAAACTTTAAAAGTTGTACCAGGAAAAATGCCACAGAAGAAAATTTGCTTTCTGTAATCAATCATAATCTGAATGCTCTGGAAAACATAATAGATTACAATCGGAAAAATAAAATTCATCTTTTCAGGATTACATCGGACTTAATTCCCTTTGGAAGCTCACCAGTAAATCAATTAAAATGGTGGGAAATATTTCAGGAAAGATTTGGAAGGATAGGACAGTTAGTAAGAGAGAATGATATTCGGATTTCCATGCATCCAGGGCAATATACCGTATTAAATTCAACAGATGATACTGTAGTAGAAAGAGCGGTTGCAGATTTAGAATACCACGCTAAATTGTTAGAATCAATTGATCCAGACCAAAAGAATAAAATCATTCTTCATATAGGAGGAGCATATGGAGACAAGAAAAAGGCCATGGAATGTTTCGTAACAAATTATCAGAAGCTTGAAGAAGCAGTGAAAAAACATTTAGTAATTGAAAATGATGATAAAATTTATAATATTGAAGAGGTAATGGAAACTTCATTAAAAACTGGAGCACCAGTGGTGTTCGATGTACTCCACCATCAGGTTAATCCGGATAAAGAAAAAAACTCAGCAAACTCATGGATTAAGCAGTGTGGTTATACTTGGAAATCGGAAGATGGAGTACAAAAAATTCATTATTCAGAACAAAATCCTGTAAAACAGCCAGGATCCCACTCTGAAACCATTACAGCAGAAAGTTTTATGACATTTATAAATGAACTGGGTTCATTGCAACCAGATATTATGCTGGAAGTAAAGGATAAAAATTTGTCTGCAGTAAAATGTATAAACTTAATGGAGGAAAGACCAAATATCCTAATGTTGGAAAAAGAATGGAGCCGATATAAGTATCTGGTTTTGGAAAAATCACAGAATGACTATAAGTATATAAGGCAGCTATTAAAAGAGAAAGAAAAATATCCGGTGATGGAATTTTATAAAACACTTGACCATGCAAGATTTCTCGAGGAATCAAAAGGGGATGCTTTAAATGCGGTGAATCATGTCTGGGGATATTTTAAAAAACAGGCTAGTGAAAAAGAAAAGGATTATTATCAGAAACTCATTCAGGAATATGGTTCCGATAAAAAACAGCTTAATTCTGTAAAAAATATTTATGGAAATTAACTCTAAAATATGAAGACCCTTATCTTATGAACTCCCTATACTTTAAAGATGTAAACAGGTAGCCTTTACTGCAAAGCTATTGATTTGACAATAATATAAGGTTATGATACTGTTGTTTTATTATATAATTTATGGCTTGCTTATAAAATTATATTCACATAAGGAGGAACTTTATGGCAGCTAACATCAAACCAACTATTGATATAGATTTACTTGAAAAAATTGATATACGCGTTGGAACAATTGTTTCAGTTGAAGACATAGCCAAGTCTGATAAAATGGTCAGTCTGCTAGTAGATTTTGGGGATTTCACAAGAAGAATATTAGTAGGCATGAAGAAGGAACGAGCAAATGTTAAAGAAGTAGAGGGAAAGCAAGCTTTATTTGTTGTGAACTTAGAACCAAGGAAGATGTTTGGGCAGGTATCTGAAGGTATGTTGTTTGACATAGGATACGCAGACGGAATTACTCCAGTTTTAGCACAGCCTGAAAAGTTTGTACCCAACGGTACGAGAGTAGGCTGATTTTGTGCGGCAGGCTAAATTTGTTATTTTAAGAATAAAGTCATTCAGGGGCAAAAACCACAGTGGTTTTGCCCCTTTAAATTAGAATGAATCAAGGGGACTGATAATAATATACAAAGATTATGTACATTATAAATTAAATAGAGAGGATAAGTATGTCGAAAACACGAAAAATGCTAAGTGACTGGAACGCACCATATATTCAGTCCATTGTAAAAATAACTGAAACACAAAGTAAGGTGACTCTTGCAACCTGGGTACTAGATTATGCAGAGCAAATTTTAGTGCCTATGTTCCGCAAGTACTATCCGGATGACATGCGTCCACAAAATGCAATAAGCGCAGCTCGTAAGTGGTTAGCGGGAGAAATAAAATTTCCTCTGGCAAAAGCTGCAATTCTCCAGTGTCATGGGGCCGCCCGGGAGGCGGAAGAAAATCCTGGGGCACAAGCTGCTGCCAGGGCAATCGGGCAATCTGCGTCAACTATTCACGCTGCAGGTCATTGTATGGGACTCCCACTGTATGGAGCATTAGCCATTGCATATGATACTCTGGGAACCGATGCTCCCTGGGACAAGCTAGAAGAATGTGCTGGGGATGAATGCGGACGTATGCTGGATGCTTTGAATGCCATAGCAGTGGAAAATGAACCAAACCCAGTCAAAATCAACTGGAAATGTTGAAAGTAATTTATAGAGTTATGTCAAGGTGAATACTTACAATTTAGTTGGAAACAATACACCATGGAGGTGTTTCACTATGATATCACGTAAATCGGTAATAACTTTTGGCATGGTTGCCATACCTATTGCAATGCACACAACCACTCAGGACCATGATATTCATTTCAATCAGCTTCATAAGGAAGATAATAGCAGGATTCGTTATAAAAAGACTTGTGCTCACTGTGGAAAAGAGATTACGGCAGGAGACATTGTTAAAGGGTTCGAATATGATAAAGATAAGTATGTGGTGGTCACAGAGGATGAGATTGAAAAGATTAAAACAGAAAAAGAAAAATCTATTCAAATTCTGCATTTTGCACAGCTAAACCAGATTTCCCCCGTTTATTATGAAAAAACATATCAGGCAGTACCAGAGACAGGAGGGGAAAAAGCCTTCGAGCTGCTTCGCAGTGCATTGATGGCTCAGCAGAAGGTGGCTATAGGCAAAACGGTTATGGGTACCAAGGACACTCTTATGGCGATAATCCCCAGGGAGGATGGTATTCTTATTTCTACTATGTTCTACGCCGATGACATTAAAGAACTTCAAAAACAGTATATTAAGCCAGAAGTATCTGAGCAGGAGCTGAATATGGCAAAAATGCTCATAGATTCTATGGATACGCCTTTTGATCCTTCCCAATATAAAGATGAATATCAGGAGAGACTTCGTGTTCTCATTGAGACAAAGATTTCAGGGAAGGAGATTGTTGCCGCGGAACCTGATAGTGCAGGTAAAGTCATCGATCTGATGGATGCTCTTAAGGCTAGTGTGGAGAAGGCTAAGAAGGATAAGGAATTGGCGTGAATTTTATGACTGAAAAACTAAGTGAGTACAACCAAAAAAGAAATTTTGACAAGACTTTTGAGCCAGAAGGAAAAACCGAAGACTCTGAAGAACATCTAAAATTTGTGGTGCAGCACCATATGGCCCGGAACGACCATTATGATTTACGTTTGGAATGGATGGGAGTGCTTATGAGCTGGGCAGTGCCCAAAGGCCCCGCTTATAATACTCATGATAAGAGGCTAGCTGTAAAGGTGGAGGATCACCCATTGGAATACAGAAACTTTGAAGGAACTATTCCCCAGGGTGAATACGGTGGCGGTGTGGTCATGCTTTGGGATGAAGGTTTCTGGGAGCCCTATGGAAATGTAGAAGAAGGGCTCAGAAAGGGTGAACTCAAGTTTGCGCTGAATGGAAAACGGTTAAAAGGAAAATGGGCTCTGGTTCGGTGGAAATCAAAATCTGACCAAAAATCAGACAACTGGCTTCTTCTAAAAGAAAAAGATGAGTACGCTAAAATAGATGATGGCATATCCCAATTTACAACCAGTGTCCGGACTGGGCGTACTATGGGTGAAATTGAAAAAGGGGAAGAAGAAAAAATCGTAAGAAATCCTTTCAGTAAAGCGGATGTACAGCTTGCAAAACTGGTAAATAAAATTCCTGATAGTGGAGAATGGCTCTATGAACTGAAATATGACGGTTATCGAATCATGGCATTTGTGGAAGGCAATAATGCCCGACTTATGACTAGAAATGGTAATGATTATGTGAGACATTTTCATGAGGTTGCAGATTCACTTATTGATTTTTCTGCTGGAAGGGCTATGATTCTGGACGGAGAAATGGTAATCACCGACTCATCTGGCAAGACGGATTTTCAGGCTTTACAGAATTATACTAAAAGTCCAGGAGACAAAAATCTAATTTATATCGTGTTTGATATTCTTGCCTTGGATGGAAAGGACATTCGAGAATATCCCTTAACAGACAGAAAGGAAATCCTTGAAAATTTGATGAAGAATGCTCCCCGAAGGCTCTATTACAGCCGTTATATCAGAGGAAATGGTGAGGAAAGCTTTGCCGCTGCCTGTGAGACAGGTATGGAAGGAATTGTGGGAAAAAAGGCAGATTCTGTTTATAGCGGAACAAGAAATGGTGACTGGATTAAACTGAAATGTGATAAAAGACAGGAGTTTGTCATCGGAGGATATACTCTTTCTGATAAGAAAACAATGGGGATAAGCTCCCTTCTACTTGGTGTTTATGAAGGTGAAGAATTGGTTTACACCGGACGTGCAGGCACAGGTATGAGCGGGAATGATATGAAAATATTAGAGAAAAAGTTTGAAAACTTAAAGCGAACGGACTCAGCTTTTAAACTTGCACCTGAACCAAGAACAACTGAAAAAATTACATGGCTTGAACCTTCATTGGTAGCAGAAATAAAGTTTGCCGAGTGGACTAAAGAGAATCTGCTAAGGCAGGCAAGTTTTAAAGGTCTTCGAACAGATAAAAATCCAAAAGATATAAAAAGAGAAAAAACTGAGGAAGAAAAACAAGTTGAATTATTTGAAACAAAGGTGGAAAAACCTATGGAAGTAAACACGAATGGTATTATTATTGAAGGAATAAAAATTTCCAACCCAGACAAGGTAATATTTGATGACCCGGTAATCACAAAGGAAGAAGTGGTTCAGTATTATGCAAAAGTTTCAAATCGTATGCTCCCTTATGTAAATCACCGGGTTCTTAGTATTGTTCGCTGTCCAAAGGGAGTATCACAGACATGCTTTTATAAGAAGCATCCAGGTTCAGAGAGTAAAGGGGTCATAACCATTCCTATTACTAACAGCGACGGTGAAACAGAAGATTATTTTTATATTGAGGGGTTCCCGGGCTTATAAGTGAAGTACAAATGGGTACATTGGAATTTCATACTTGGGGAAGTCGAATCCAGGAACTTGAAAAGCCGGACGTGATGGTATTTGATTTGGATCCAGATGAAGGAATGGAACTGAGCAGGATACGGCAGGGGTACGTGATATCAAAAGTATACTTGACGAACTTTCCCTTAATTCATATTTAAAAACCAGCGGTGGAAAAGGGTACCATGTGGTTGTCCCGTTAAAACCGGAGGTAACCTGGGATGTCTTTCATGATTTTGCAAAGGGTGTTGCTGAAGTTATGGAGCAAAAATGGCCTGACCGTTACACCAGTAATGTGAGAAAAGCAAAGCGCTCTGGTAAAATTTTCATTGACTGGATTCGGAATGGCAGAGGTGCCACAAGTATAGCTCCCTATTCTATAAGAGCAAGAAAAGGGGCCCGAGTGTCCATGCCCATTTTCTGGGATGAGCTGGACACAGTTGCACCAGATGGTATTCATATGCAAGATGCACTGATAAGAATAAATGAAAATGATCCTTGGAAGGGTTTTTTTCAAAATGACCAGATGCTTAAATAAAAAAATATAATTTATTTCTTGACAAAATAACCTAACACTGTTAGCATAATGATAGTGTTAGGTTATTTTAGTGAAAGGAAGTGAAATTATGGATTATGCTGAGCTTGCCGAAGAGTTTCTTCAATACACACATCAGTTTCAAAAAGGCCACCATCAAAAAAGAATTGATGGAATTATGCGTGGAGAAACCTTTGTAGTTATATATATTGCCCGAAAAGGGAGATGTGTTTTGCCAAGTGAAATCAGTACAGAGATGAATATTAGTTCGGCCCGTATCGCTGCCACACTGAACAGCCTGGACAAAAAAGGTCTTATTACCCGGCAGATTGATGTAGATGATCGCAGAAGGATTTTAGTTGATCTGACTCCAGCTGGAAAAGAGCTTGCCGAAAGGCACAGACAAACAGCACTAAGTACTACTATTCGTATGCTGGAATCCCTTGGTGAGAAAGATGCAAAAGAACTTGTGCGTATCATGGAAAAGCTTTCTCATATGGCACCTGAAATTATGAGAAATAAATAAAATGATTTTAAAATAGCGGTCATAAGAGTGGCCGCAAAAAAATGCACAAATACTAATACTGTTAGTAACAAATAATGTTAAATAATGCTAATTTCAATAGGAGGTTTATATGCTTAAAATTTTCAAGTATCTTAAATTTAAAGAATGGGTCCAGGCTGCTATCAGTCTTGTATTTATTGTTATACAGGTCTGGCTGGATTTAAAGCTGCCTGACTATATGTCTGATATAACCCGGCTGGTGCAGACTCCCGGCAGTGCCATGAGCGATATATGGGAACAAGGGTTCTACATGCTGCTTTGTGCCCTGGGAAGTGTGATTTCAGCAGTTATAGTCGGATTTTTCGCTGCTCGCATTGCCGCTTCATTTTCTCAACGGCTGCGTAGCATGCTGTTTTATAAGGTGGATTCTTTCTCCATGGAAGAAATCAACCGGTTTTCTACATCCAGCCTGATTACACGTTCCACCAATGATATCACTCAGATTCAAATGCTAGTTACCATGGGATTGCAAATGATTGTAAAAGCACCTATTCTGTCCGTCTGGGCGCTTACAAAAATTGCAGGAAAAGGCATGGAATGGTCGCTGGCTACAGGAGTAGCAGTACTTATTATGATTGTTATAATAGCTTTTATCATGATTTTTGTTCTGCCAAAATTCAGAAAGATGCAGACTCTTACCGACAATCTGAACCAGGTAACCAGAGAGAATCTGACAGGTCTGCGTGTAGTACGTGCCTATAATGCAGAAGCTTATCAGGAAGAAAAATTTGAGAAGGCTAATGAAGAACTGACCAAGACACAGCTTTTCACAAGTCGTGGTATGGCGGTTATGATGCCAATGATGAGTATGATTATGAGTGGGCTTTCTCTGGCAATCTACTGGATTGGCGCATACCTGATTCAGGATGCTCAGGCAATGGACAAACTACCTATTTTTTCAAATATGGTCGTATTTTCTGCTTATGCAGTGCAGGTAATTATGTCTTTCATGATGCTTGTTATGCTTTTTATACTGATGCCAAGGGCTACCGTATCGGCTAAACGTATTAATGAAGTGCTGGATACAAAGCCCACCATTATTAGTGGGACACTGACAGAAGGAAAAACGGGGCTTGTAGGTGAAGTAGAATTTAAAAATGTCAGCTTTAAATATCCTGATGCCGCTGAATATGTGTTACAGGATGTGAGCTTTTCTGTAAAAAAAGGAGAAACCGTAGCATTTATTGGATCTACAGGCAGTGGCAAGAGTACCTTAATCAATCTGGTGCCGCGTTTCTTTGATGCTACCGAAGGCCAGGTTTTGATTGATGGGGTAAATGTAAAAGATTATGATACAGAAGCCTTGTATAACAAAATCGGTTATGTTCCTCAAAAGGCGGTATTATTCCGTGGCAGTGTAAGTTCCAACGTAGCTTATGGTGAAAATGGGAAAGAGACTGTCAGTGAAGAACAAGTCAGAAAAGCAGTGGCTATCGCACAGGGAACGGACTTTGTGGAAGCAATGGATAGCGGGTACTATGCAGATATTTCCCAGGGAGGCACTAATGTATCCGGCGGACAGAAACAGAGACTTGCAATTGCCCGTGCAGTCTGTCGGGATCCAGAAATCTATATTTTCGATGACAGCTTTTCTGCACTGGATTACAAAACAGACCGGGTACTTCGAAGTGCTCTTAAGAAGGAGACCGCCGGAATAACCAGTCTGATTGTTGCCCAGCGTATCGGTACCATTATGGATGCAGATCAGATCATTGTTCTGGATGAAGGAAGAATGGTGGGAAAGGGTACCCACAAAGAACTTCTGGCAACATGTCAGGTATATAAAGAAATCGCAATGTCACAACTTAGTGAGGAGGAACTTGTATCATGAGTGAAAATATGCAAAGAAGACCAGGGCCAATGGGAGGCCACCAGGGAATGGGAGCCACTGTGGAAAAGTCCCAGGATTTCAAAGGTACATGGGGAAAATTAATCAAGTATTGTAAAGGATACCTTCCAATCATGGTGTTTGCCTTATTGACAGCAGCTGCAGGTACAGTACTACAGATTATTGGTCCGGATAAACTAAAAGATATGACCAACGAAATTACTAAAGGGCTGCCTGCATTGATTAACGGCCACATGATTACAGGGGTAATCAATATGGATGCTGTAGTTCATACAGCAGTACTGCTGGTATTTTTCTATGCTAGTGCAACCTTGCTGAATTTTACCCAGAGCTTTATTATGGCTTCCGTTACGCAAAAAATCTCCAAAACCATGCGCACGGATATTTCACAGAAAATAAATCGTCTGCCCCTGGGATATTTTGATAAAACAAGTTACGGGGATGTGTTGAGCCGTGTCACGAACGACGTGGATGCAATTGGACAGACTATGAATCAGAGTATAGGAACGTTGGTTACCTCTGTGACCATGTTTATCGGATCTTTAATCATGATGTTTTATACCAATTGGATTCTGGCACTGACGGCCGTTTTTGCAAGCGTGGTTGGGTTTACTCTTATGATTGTCATTATGAAAAAATCCCAGAAATACTTCTCTGCACAGCAAAAGGGACTTGGAAATGTTAACGGATACATTGAGGAAATTTATTCCGGACACAACATTGTGAAGGCATATAACGGCAGCAGGAATGCAAAGAAAAACTTTGAAGAAATTAATGAAGGGCTATATGACAGTGCCTGGAAATCACAATTTTTATCTGGATTGATGATGCCAATAATGCAATTTATCGGAAATTTCGGATATGTGGCGGTATGCGTAGTCGGTGCAGTACTGGCCATGAAAGGCACCATTTCATTTGGTGTGATTGTGGCATTTATGATGTACATCCGTCTGTTTACCCAGCCTCTTTCACAAATGGCTCAAGCAGCGAACAACCTGCAACGAACAGCTGCTGCTGGAGAACGTGTATTTGAGTTTTTAGAAGAAGAGGAAATGGATAATGAGAACCAG